>JACRCM010000028.1 GCA_016219025.1 Deltaproteobacteria bacterium
ACAACGGGACGGCCTCGACCTCGGCGTCCTACGTGAAGTTCTACCTCTCGACGGATACGGTGATAGACCCTGCCACTGACGTTTACATCGGCCAGCGGTCGATTGCGTCCCTTGCGGGCGGGGCATCGAGCGGTTGGACGAACAACATCTGGATACCCGGCACGACCGCGCCGGGGACATACTACATCGGCGCGATAGCCGACGCGACCAACACGAACGCCGAGACCGACGAGACGAACAATATAACGGTCTCAGCGGCGATGACGGTGACGCAGTAGGGACGCCGCCCGGCACGCGGTTCATGCGCGGCCCGGCGAGCGCCGGGATAGGTGGGGTTGTAGGGGGGTTTCTCCTCTCCTCGCTTGACCAAGGGAAGGCAGCGTGGGGGTTATCCTTTCGGAGACTTGCCACATGACTGAAAATTCCCCCTCCTGTCTGCGACTTTATGCGGACAGGAGGGGGAATTTTTTCATTTTGACTAACTTGAAGTAAAGACACCTTCGCCTTTGACGCAGCCGGGTTTGTTTTAAGCGCAAGTCATGCACGGGCTCATCTGACGCGGGGCGCCTTGTTGTTTTTTCTCTTCTTTTTATCCCATAAAAAATCTTAAAGAAAAATCTTGACAAGATAGGATTCTGTATTATAATAGAATTGTTCCAAGATAGTATTAGTTGTCAAACAGGAGACGTTATGCAGAAGATCATACACAGGTACAAGGGCAAGGGGTTCAAGATGACCCCTCAGCGCCTTGCGATACTCACTTTTCTGGAGGGTAACAAGACTCATCCGACCGCCGAGGAGATATTCAGCGAGATAAAGAAGGCGCACCCGACCGTTTCGTTCGCCACCGTATACAACACGGTCGAGGCGCTGTGCAAGCGCGGCGAGGTGGCCGAGGTGACTATCGACCCGGAGAGGAAGCACTTCGACCCGGACCCGTCGCCGCACCACCACGTGATGTGCACCAATTGCAGGAAGATAGGAGACATATTTAAGGACTACTCCGCCACGTTGAACCTGCCGGACAAGGTCAGGCGCGAGTTCACCATCACGGGCAACCACGTTGATTTCTACGGCATCTGCAAGGACTGCGGGAAATAATATCAGGAAGACGGTTTGGAAAAAACTCAAAGGGGAGGATTCTACAGATGACAGAGGCAATCGTCCAGAACATCGCGCCGGATTTTACCGCTCAGGCCGTCATGCCAGACGGCGCCGTAAAAGAGGTGAGGCTTTCGGAGTACAAAGGCAAATACGTCGTGCTCTTC
Source organism: Deltaproteobacteria bacterium (assembly GCA_016219025.1). GTDB lineage: Bacteria > Desulfobacterota > GWC2-55-46 > GWC2-55-46 > GWC2-55-46 > JACRNO01. The sequence goes on from JACRCM010000028.1 coordinate 1,269, forward strand.
TTCTATCCGCTGGACTTTACGTTCGTCTGTCCCACGGAGATAATCGCCATGAGCGACCGCATCAAGGAGTTCGAGTCGCGCGGCGCGGCGGTCATAGGCGTGTCGGTAGACAGTCATTTTTCACACATCGCATGGAGGAACACGCCAAGGAAGCACGGCGGCATCGGCGAGGTCGCGTATCCGTTGATATCGGACCTCGACAAGTCCATAAGCCGCAAGTATGGGGTGCTTATCGAGAAGCCCGGCATCGCGCTCAGGGGACTCTTCATAATCGACAAGGAGGGCAAGCTCAGACACGTTACCATCAATGACCTGCCGCTCGGCAGGAACGTCGACGAGGTGCTTCGCATGATAGACGCCGTGCAGTTCAATGAAAAGCACGGCGAGGTCTGCCCGGTGAACTGGAAGAAGGGCGAGGACGGCATGAAGCCGAATCAGGGCGGGCTGGAGCAGTATGCGAAAAAGCATTTTTAAAGACTTATTGGATTTAGGGATTGGAGATTCCGTGCGTATGACGGCGTAAGGAGAGGCCGGGTGCGGTGCGGCTGACCGCGTTGATTCCCGTCCAGCGCCTCTCCAGAAAAAGGAGGCTGCGATGGCAACGGAAGGTCTTGGGCATACCGAAATCGGCAGGAACGGCGCACAGAGGCAGGCTGGACGGATGCTGCGGACGGTAGCAAGCGACGCAGGCGACGGGCATTGGGAAAAGGCGGGCAGGGGCGAGGGACGCGCAGCGGTAAGCGATTCCATAAACGCCTACTTCGCCCGCATAAAGGAGATAGACCTCCTCACCGCGGTCAAGGAACGCTCGCTCGCAAGGCGCATAGCCAAGGGCGACGCGGAGGCCCGGCGCTTGATGATAGAGGCGAACCTTCGGCTCGTAGTGAACATCGCCAAGAGGTATCTCAACCGCGGGCTTTCGCTCGCCGACCTGATCGAGGAGGGCAACATCGGCCTTATAAAATCCGTCGAGCGGTTCAGGACCGCGAAGGGGTGCAGGTTTTCGACCTACGCGACCTACTGGATAAGGCAATCCATAGACAGGGCGATAGCCAATCAGGCCAACACGGTGAGGCTTCCGATCCACATAACGACCGACCTCGCCAGGGTCACTAAGGCCGAGAGGGACTTGACGGCCATCCTCCACAGGGCACCGGACGTGGCCGAACTCGCCGCAAGGACGCGCCTCTCAGGCAGATACGTGAAGAAGCTGACGCAGATAACCCGCAAGTCCAGTTCGCTCGACGCCGAGCTGCCGGATGATTCCGGGCAGACCCTCATGGACAGGCTTGAGGACGAGACGAGCGCTACGCCCATGGAACTACTCGACGACGCATTGATGTCCGAGAAGATACGCGAATGGCTCGGTTCGCTCGACACGGTGGAGCGGTCGATAATAAGGCTTCGGTTCGGCCTCGACGAGGTCGAGTCCCTTACGCTTGAGACCATTGGCAGGCGCTTCGGCATCACGCGCGAGCGCGTCCGCCAGATAGAGGTGCGGGCCATAGATAAACTTAAAAGACTCGTCGAGCAGAGCGAATTGGTCTTCTCGGACGTGGTTTAGCCCGTTGTAGCCGCTGGATTCCGCAGTGCTTTCCCCGTAGCAGGCTCGCCTATAAACGCCCTATTCCGCTTCAATGACCTCGCCACGTCATAAGCGCCCTGCCCGCCGCCCTGAGAGGGGCGGCGGGCAGGGCGTCCTTTCCTGATTTTGGGGTCGTGAGACGTGATACCGGAATTGTTCTGATAAAACCGGCGGACCGCTGGCTGCCTGGCGAAAAACCCGTCCCGCCGTCATTGCCTGTCTATAAGCATCTTTCTTTTTAAACCGGAAACCGGTAACTGATAACCGATAACCGTTTTAAGCCTGCATCCGATTGAAATTAAGGGATATTTCCCTTGACAGGTTCTTGCATTATGATAAAATCTTGGATGCTCTGGACGGCGCCAGCGCTGCTGGTCATGTGTTGGCCGCTCTCTGGAGGATTTTGCATGTTCGGCTGTTTCACGCGACAGGCGCGTAGCTCAGGGGTAGAGCGCTACCTTGACACGGTAGAGGTCGGCGGTTCGAAACCGCCCGTGCCTACCATACATAAGGCCGTGGCCGCGATCCAAGGCGCGTCATTATTGACATTTTACTTAGCCTGATGCGAGTTGGATTACGGCGTATCACGGTTCACGGTCACGTTCACGGTCTTTAAGCCTTTAACCGGTTGATAATAAATGGTCAGCATCAGGTTTACGGACGGGTCGTCCAGAGAATGCAACGAAGGCGCAACCTTTTTAGAAATCCTCAAGGGGCACGATAAGGGGATATTAAAAAAGACGGTTGCCGTGAAGGTCAACGGCGCGCTGTATGGCCTGAAAGAGCCGCTTTGCGCCTCAAGCGCGCCGGTCTACGTGGAGCCTGTCCCCCTTGAGACAAAGGAAGGTCTGGAACTGTGCCGCCACTCCGCCGCGCATGTAATGGCGCAGGCGGTCAAGTCCCTGTATGGCGGCGTAAAGCTCGCCATAGGCCCGGCCATAGAGGACGGCTTCTACTACGACTTCGATACTGACCGGCCTTTTACCCCCGAAGACCTCGAAAAGATCGAAGCTAAGATGAAGGAGATAATCAAGGTTGATTATCCTTTCACCGGGGAGAGCCTTTCCAAAGACGCCGCGCTCGGCCTCTTCAAGGGCATGGGCGAGGGCTACAAGGAAGAGATAATAAGCGAGCTCAAGGGAGATAGCGTAAGTATCTATAAACAGGGAGATTTTATAGACCTATGCCGTGGGCCGCACCTGCCGTCCACGGGCTGGATAAAGGCGTTCAAGCTCTTGAGTTCGGCAGGGGCTTATTGGAGGGGTTCCGAGAAGAACAGGATGCTCCAGAGGATATACGGCACGGCCTTCGCCTCAAAGGCCGCCCTCGATGAGCATATCGCAAGGATGGAGGAGGCGAAGAAGCGCGACCACAGGAAACTCGGACGCGAACTCGACCTCTTCACCACGAGCGAGGATATCGGCGCGGGTCTTGTGCTCTGGCATCCGCATGGCGCGACCGTAAGAAGGATAATCGAGGACTTCTGGAAGGCCGAGCACGTCAATGCCATGTATGATATAGTCTACACCCCGCACATCGCGGTGGTAGACCTCTGGAAGAAGAGCGGGCACTGGGATTTTTACAGGGAGAACCTCTTCTCTCCGATGGACGTCGAGGGGCAGGACTACATCGTAAAGCCGATGAACTGCCCGTTTCATATTCAGATATACAAGTCGCGCCTGCGGAGCTACCGTGACCTGCCCGTCAGGTACGCGGAACTCGGCACGGTCTACAGGTATGAGCGCTCAGGCGTGTTGCACGGGCTTTTGCGCGTCAGGGGATTCACCCAGGACGACGCGCACATCTTCATGACGCCGGATCAACTTGAGGGCGAAATAAAAGGGGTATTGAATTTTACCCTTTACATCCTCAAGGCTTTCGGTTTTAATGAGTTTGACATATATCTCAGCACGCGCCCGGAGAAATACGTCGGGTCGCTCGATAACTGGGCAAAGGCCGAGGCCGCGCTCAAGGCCGCGCTCGAATCGACCGGGCTTCCGTTTTCCATAGATCCGGGCGAGGGGGTCTTCTACGGCCCCAAGATAGACATAAAGATAAAGGACGTGATAGGCAGGAGCTGGCAGTGCTCGACCATACAGGTGGACTTCAACCTGCCTGAGCGGTTCGACGTGACGTACAGGGACGAGGCCGGCAAGGAGAGCCGCCCCATAATGATCCACCGCGCCCTCATGGGGTCGCTGGAGAGGTTCTTCGGCTGTCTCGTCGAGCATTACGCGGGGGCTTTTCCAACATGGCTCGCTCCGGTGCAGGCCGTCATATTGACGGTCACCGAGCGCAACGACGCCTATGCCGCAGAGGTGTATAAGACGCTCAAGGGACGCGGCATCCGCGCTGAGCTTGACGTAAGGAACGAAAAGCTCGGGTTCAAGATACGCGAGGGCCAGTTGAGGAAGATTCCTTATCAGCTCGTCATCGGAGATAAGGAGATGTCCGAGGGTAAGGTCGCGCCGCGCAGGCGCGGCGGAGAAACGCTCCCCGCTCAAACGGTTGAAGAGTTCATCGAGGCCGTTGAAGCGGAGTGCGTTGCGGGAGCGGCGAGGTAGGAGGCGGCGCGCGGCGTCTGTTTTGCCGCTCCCCGCATCCAACGTCCCGCGTCCCAATAAAAAGGGGGGGTGATCTTTTATAGCAAGGGATACGGTAAGGATTAACCGGATGATAAGGGTGCCGCAGGTGCGCGTGCTTGACGCGGCGGGCAACCAGCTTGGCGTCATGGCCACGCGCGACGCGCTTGAGGCCGCCGAGTCCGCGGGGCTCGACCTCGTGGAGGTCGCGGCAACCGCGGCCCCGCCGGTGTGCAGGATAATGGACTACGGCAAGTTCAAGTATCAGCAGAGCAAGAAGGCCAAGGACGCCAAGAAAAAGCAGAGCGTGATACTCGTCAAGGAGATGAAACTCCGGGGCAAGACCGAGGAGCACGACTTCCAGTTCAAGCTCAGGAACACGAAGAGGTTCCTTGAGGAGGGATGCAAGGTCAAGGTCACGATAGTATTCAAGGGCCGCGAGATAACGCATACTGAGCTTGGCATGGGTATGCTCAGAAGGATCGTCGAGGAACTCAAGGATGCCGCCGTCATAGAGGCGCAGCCGAAACTCGAAGGCAGGACCATGAGCATGCTCGTGGCGCCGACGCCCAAGAAGGAAGAGAAGAAGGAAGAAAAACAGACGGAGAAGCAGCCGGAGAAACAGGAAGAAGCGGCGCGAAGCGTAAAACCGTAAAAAGGAGCGATTGTAATGCCAAAACTGAAGACCAATAAGGGCGCGGCAAAGAGGTTCAAGCTCACCGCCACCGGTAAGGTCAAGAGGAGCAAGGCCGGGATGAGGCACATCCTCACGAGCAAGTCCAAGTCCGCGAAGAGGACGCTGCGCAAATCCGGTCTCATCTCAAAGACGCACGAGGATTCGATAAAGAAGCTGATCCCGTTCGGCTAAGGCGCGATACGGACGTGATGGGCGCGGGGAGTGCAGCAGGGACTAACAGGTTATAGAAAAACTCGAAATTTGGGCAGGCTGCTCTCTGGCCGCTCGCCAAAGGCGGGCAATATAAAAGGATAACTTCCTTACCAGCATGACGCAGTCATCAATCTTCCCATAGAGCTACTTTGTAAATCGAGCTACTTTGTAAATCGAGCTACTTTGTAAATCGAGCTACTTTGTAAATCGAGCTACTTTGTAAATCGCAATGATAAAGACGCAATGGAAACCCTGCCAGATGCGAGGCCCCTATTAAATAGGGGAGCGACGGATTTACAAAGTGAGACCCCTGAAAAACCCTCAAAAGAGTGTCATTCAGAGCGCAGCGAAGAATCTCGCGCTTAGGCAATTCAATATGTTACGAGATTCTTCGTCGCAAAGGCGCTCCTCAGAA
>JACRCM010000031.1 GCA_016219025.1 Deltaproteobacteria bacterium
ATGATGCCCTTTATGTTCTTTCCGCCGGGCCCGATGACGTCCTTTATCTTTTCCTGTTTCACATAGATGGTGGTGATCCTCGGCGCGTAAGCCGACAGGTCGGCGCGCGGCGCCTCTATGGCGGAGCGCATCTTGCCGAGGATGTGGAGTCTGCCGTCCTTTGCCTGATGGAGCGCCTCCTTGAGTATCTCTGGGGTTACGCCCTGTATCTTTATGTCCATCTGGAGGGCCGTTACGCCGCCCTCGCTTCCGGCAACCTTGAAATCCATGTCCCCAAGATGGTCTTCGTCCCCGAGTATGTCGGAGAGGACGACCGTCTTGTCTCCTTCCTTGATAAGCCCCATCGCTATTCCGGCGACGTGGTTCTTCACGGGCACGCCCGCGTCCATGAGGGAGAGCGACGCGCCGCAGACCGTGGCCATGGACGACGAGCCGTTCGACTCAAGCACGTCGGACACGACCCTTATGGTATACGGAAAGCCCCCGTCCTTTGGAAGCGTCCTCGTAACGGCCCTCTCGGCGAGCGCGCCGTGGCCTATCTCGCGCCTGCCCGGGCCGCGCAGGAACTTGACCTCGCCGACGCTGAAGGGCGGGAAGTTATAGTGCAGCATGAAGTTCTTGTATTCCCAGCCCGCGAGCGCGTCTATCTTCTGCTCATCCTCGGACGTGCCGAGGGTGGTGACGACCATCGCCTGGGTCTCGCCGCGCGTAAAGAGGGCGCTGCCGTGCGTGCGCGGGAGAAGCCCGACCTCGCAGGTTATCGCCCTTATGTCCTTGGGGCCCCTGCCGTCCACGCGCTTGCCGTCCTTTATGACCATCTCGCGCATAAAGTCGTACTTGAGGTCGCCGTAAGCGGCCTCTATCTCTTTTTCGCGTCCGGCGAAGTCCGGGGCGAGCGACGCCACGGTCTCTTTTTTCAGGCTGGAGAGCGTGGAATACCTGTCCTGCTTCACCGGAATCTTGAGCGCGTCCTTGAGGCGCGCCCCGGCGAAGGCGCGAACGCGCTCCATGAGAGCGGAGTCGTGCTCGACCGGCGCCAGCGGCAATTTTACCGGCGCGAAGTCCGCCGCTATCCGCCTTTGGAGGTCTACTATCGCCTTTATGTTGTCAAGGGCCACGGAGAGCGCCTCGAGCAGGAACTCCTCTGACTTATACTGCGCCCCGCCCTCGACCATGATGATGGAGCCTTCGCATCCGGCCACGACCATGTCGAGGCCGCCTTCCTTCTGCTGCTTTGTCGTGGGATTGCAGATTATCTTGCCGTCCGCCTCTCCCATCCTGACCGCGGCCATCGGGCCGTTGAACGGGATGTCCGAGATGGTAAGCGCGATGGACGCGCCGACCATCGCCACGACGTCCGGCTCGCACGCCGGGTCGAGGGACATGACCGTCGCTATCACCTGAGTCTCGTGGCGGTAGCCCTCCGGGAACAGGGGGCGGATCGGCCTGTCGATAAGGCGGGAGGTCAAGACCTCCTTCTCGCTCGCCCTGCCCTCGCGCTTGAAAAAACCGCCCGGTATCTTTCCGGCGGCGTAGGTCATCTCGACGTAATTGCACGTAAGCGGCATAAAATCCACCCCCGGCGAGGGGCTGTCCGCGCGGCAAGCCGTCACCAGCACCACGGTGTCGCCGTAACGGAGCGTAACGGAGCCGTGCGCCTGTTTGGCCATCTTCCCCATCTCGACGTACAGGGTTCTCCCGCCGTATTCAGTCTCGTATCTCCTCACCATTAGCCCGCGTTCCCCTTTTGTTTTGACGTGTGTTCGTCTCCGCGCCCGGCTGCCTGCATCAGGACGGATGGCCGCCATGCGTTCCCGCGAACGCGGGAATGTGCCTTATCGCGCCGCCGTGGCGTTGATGCCTTACCTGCGCAGTCCGAGCCTTTCGATGATCTTGTTGTAGCGATCGACGTTCTTGCTCTTGACGTAATCGAGGAGCCGCCTCCTGCGCCCGACCATCTTGAGGAGCCCTCTCCTTGAATGATGGTCAGACTTGTGAGACTTGAAATGAGGGGAAAGGCTGTTGATCCTTTCGCTCAAAAGGGCTATCTGAACCTCAGGCGACCCGGTGTCTCCTTCGTGGGTCTTAAAGGCTTTTATTATCTCCTGTTTCTTTTCCGTAGCCAACATCTTCTCCTAACCTCCTTGTTTTATCCCTATTATTCTCATTAATCCAACGTAGGATTTTATCACCACTCAAGCTATAAGAAAAGGACTTTTTTGGATCATCGTCCCGCGGCGCTCATGCGTTCGGTCTGGCCTTGCCCCGCACCGGCCCCGGCCCTTCGCAGGGCCTCCTCAAGCGGTATGAACCGGGCCATGAGGGCCTCGGCCTGGAGCCTTGGGTCAACGGATTCATCTATCGAGAACACCCCGCTGCCGACCCGCCTTAGCCCCGCGAGCGACGCGCCGCAGCCGAGGACCTGCCCCGCGTCATGACAGATCGACCTTACGTAAGTGCCCTTAGAGCACCAGACCTTGAACCCGGCCGCCGGCGGGGAAAACCCCGTTACCTCAAGCGCCGATATCGTGACCTCCCGCGCCTCCCTCTCCACCGACCTGCCCGCGCGCGCGAGTTTATATAGAGGCACGCCGCCGCGCTTGATGGCGGAGTACATCGGAGGCACCTGCATTATCGCGCCGACAAACCCCGCGAGCGCGGCCCTGACATCCGCCTCTTTCAGCATGGAGGCGTCCATGCTGGATACCGTCTTGCCCGCGGCGTCGTAGGTATCGGTCTCCACGCCGAGTGTCATAACCGCCTCGTAGACCTTTGTGCCGCCCTCAAGTAGACGCGCGAAGGGCGTGGCGTTATTTATAACAAGCGGCAGCACGCCGGTGGCGAGAGGGTCGAGCGTGCCGAGGTGTCCTACCTTCTTGGCACCGAGCGTCCTCTTTACCTTCGCCACCGCGTCGTGCGAGGTCCATCCGGCGGGCTTGTCGGCTACTATTATGCCGTTCATAGGATTATCGGTTTAAGGCCGTGACGCGTGTGCGTGATGCGAAAAACGTAATCGCCGGGTTTACAAAGTAGCTCTACCCCAACTACCCCTCACCCCCGCCTTAACGATTTACAAATAGAGCTACTTTGTAAATCGTAGCCTTATGCGGGGGCAGGCTCTACCCTCTCCCCCGCCCTCTCTCATTTTATTATAAGGATGAGAGGGCAGTGGCGAGGGTTCTAAAGGCGGCTTTATAGTAAAAAATGTGTCCCGGCCTTTAAGCCGCCATCTTCTCTTTTATCGCCGCAAGCACCTTTGCCCTGACCTCGGCAAAGGCGCCGGGCATGGTGAAACCGGCGGCGTTGCGATGTCCGCCGCCCCCGAACGCCTCGGATATCTCCGACACGTCTATGCCGCCCTTGGCGCGCAGGCTCACCTTGTAGAGGCCTTCGCCCGCCTCCCTGAACAGGACGCCCACGGCGACGCCTTCGATGCCCCTTGCGTAGTTGACGAAGCCGTCGGCGTAGTCCTTATCGGCCCCGGCCTTTTTGAACATGTCGAGCGTAACCGCAAGCGCGGCTATCGCCCCCCGCTCGTTGACCTCTATGACCTCAAGCGTGCCGAGGACCATTGCAAGGAGTTTATACTTTCTGGCCGGGGCGTTCTCGTATACCCGCCTCGATATCTCCCACGGGTCGGCCCCGAGGGCCACGAGCCTGCCCGCCTTCTCGAACGCCCCGGGCGTGGACGACGAATAGCGGAACGATCCCGTATCCGTATGTATGGCCACGTAGAGGTTCACGGCCATGTCGCGGGTTATCGTGAACCCGGCGGCCACGCAGAGGTCGTAGACCAGTTCTCCGGCGGCTGAGGCGTCAGGGACAATGACGTTAATGTCGCCGAAGCGGTCGTTAGTGGCGTGATGGTCGATGTTTATCAGCACGCCGTGCTCAGGCAGGGCGCAAAACCCCTTGCCGAGCCTCTCTTTCTGTCCGCAGTCAACGGCCAGGGTCGCGTCGAACGGCCCCTTGCCGCCGAGGTCGCGCGTCACCGTATCCGCGCCGGGCAGAAATAGAAAGAGGTCGGGCACCGGGTCTTCGAGATACGCGGTCACGTCCTTGCCCGCGCCGCGCAGCGCCAGCGCGGCGCCGAGCAAAGACCCCACGGCGTCGCCCTCCGGGCTTACGTGCGAGACCACCAGTATCTTCCCGGCCTTCTTCAGTTCTCTTATCGCGTCATCGAATATGGCAGCCATATAAACGGAGGAGGGGATGAAAATTCCTGCGCGATGCCTACCCCCTGTCCTTATCCTCCTTGATCTCCTTTATGATGCGGTCGATCCGGTCGCCGTAGTCGAGGGATGCGTCGTAGTGGAAGCTCACCTCCGGCACGTGCCGGAGGTCGAGCGCCTTTGCCAGACGCCTCCTGATGAAACCGGACGCGCTTGAGAGCCCCTCGCGGGACTTTTCCTTGTCCTTGTCCGAGCCTATCTGGCTGAAATATACCCGCGCCTCCTTGAGGTCGGGGGTCATCTCCACGTGGGTGATAGTCACGAAGCCGATGCGCGGGTCTTTTATCTCGCCGTGCAGCATCATGGACGCGATCTCCTGCTTGACGAGGTCGCCTACTCTTTCAGGACGTCTGGACGCCATAAGCCGCCATTGCCGACGCGTTATCTAATCATAAAATGGAGCGCGAATATCAAGACCACGCTCAGAACGCTCGCCCACAGCGCGATCTTTCCGTTGGCAGGCGTGGCCGAATAGACGTATATCATCCTGGCGAAGGCGTCGGCCGGGGCACCTCGTCTATCGACCTGCCTCTGCAAGGTCATATACTGTCCGACCATGAAATAGACGACTATGGACAGGCCGAACTTGACGATATTGACGTAGAATATCCCGTCTTTGGACAACGCTAACATGGTCCTCTCAGCAGTTTATTATCTCTATGGCGTGATCGGCGACCTCGGCCGCGTGCATCCCTTCGATGAAAACCAAGACCTTGTCAATGACCGAATTGACGAACTGCGCGTCCACGCCGGCCACGGCGAACCCCAGCTCCGCCCTCTGCCACAGGTCGTTGGCGCCGACCTCGGCAACGGAGACGTTGAAACGGTTTCTGGTCTTCTCCAATATCCCCTTCAACACCTGCCTCTTGTCCTTGAGGGAGCGGCTACCGTGTACCAGAAGGGTTATGTGACAGACGCCTACTACCAAGGGCAGTTATCGGTTATCGGTTATCGGTTACCGGTAAAGGCACGTTTTATTGATATCTGCAAAAGTAATGCAACGATGCTTTAGACTCAGGCAGAAATCATGCTTGTCATTCCCGAGGACTTTTATCGGGAATCCATCGCCTCCGGGGAGGCAAAAACTCTGGATTCCCGCTTAAATATTTACAGCGGGAATGACAGGATGGCTCCGTTGCATTACTTATACAGAGGTCAATAAAAGATGACCGGCAACTGATAACCAACCGTTCACCGATAACTGATTTACAGCTTCGCCGCCTCTTCCCGGATGGCGTACATCTCTATTACGTCTCCGGCCTTTATGTCGTTATAGCCGTCTATGGTCGTGCCGCACTCATAACCGGCCATGACCTCTTTTACGTCTTCCTTGAACCTCTTGAGGGACGATAGCTTGCCGTCGTAGATGACGACGTTATCCCTGATGAGCCGCGCCTTCGCGCCCCTTACGGCCTTGCCGTCGGTAACGAAGCATCCCGCGACGTTGCCGACCTTGGTGATGCGGAATACGTCCCTTATCTGCGCCCTGCCGAGCACCTCTTCCCTCACCACCGGCGCAAGCAGCCCCTCCATCGCGTTCCTTATGTCGTCGACGAGGTTGTATATGATGGTATAGAGCCTTACGTCTACGTTCTCCTTCTCGGCGAGTCCGGCGGCCTTGGCCTCCGGCCTGACGTTAAAGCCTATGACTATCGCGTCCGATGCGGCGGCGAGCATCACGTCGCCCTCGTTTATGCCGCCCGCCCCGCTGTGTATGACCTTTATCTTCACCGCCTCGGTCGAGAGCTTGGCCAGCGTCTCGCCCACTGCCTCGATGGAGCCCTGAACGTCCGCCTTTATGACGAGGTTGAGCTCCTTGACCTCGCCCTTGTTTATCCTGTCGTAGAGGTCGGTAAGGCTCACCTTGGCGGTCTTTACGCGGCCCTGCTCAAGCGTCTTTTTCTGGCGTATGGCGGCTATCTGCTTCGCGGTCGCCTCGTCCTTGACCACCGCGAATATCTCGCCCGCCTGCGGCACGCCTGAGAGGCCCAGTATCTCTATGGGCATCGAAGGCCCGGCCTCCTCCACGCGCTTGCCCCAGTCGTTGATCATCGCCCTGACCCTGCCGTAGTTGACGCCTGAGACCACCGCGTCGCCGACCTTCAGCGCGCCGTTCTGGATGAGCACCGTGGAGACCGGCCCCCTGCCCTTGTCGAGCTTCGCCTCGACGACCACGCCCCTGGCGGGCGCGTTGCTATTGGCCTTGAGTTCAAGCACCTCGGACTGAAGGAGTATCATCTCGAGGAGTTCCTTTATCTTTAGCCCCTTCTTGGCCGATACCTCCATGAATATGGTGTCCCCGCCCCATTCCTCGGAGACCAGGCCGTGCTGGGTAAGCTCCTGCTTTATCCTAGCCGGATCGGCCTGCGGCAGGTCTATCTTGTTTATCGCCACTATTATCGGCACGTTCGCGGCCCTTGCGTGGTTTATGGCCTCTATCGTCTGAGGCATCACGCCGTCGTCCGCCGCGACGACCAGTATGACTATGTCGGTGGCCTTCGCGCCCCTGGCCCTCATGGCCGTGAACGCCTCGTGGCCCGGCGTGTCGAGGAAGGTCACGTCGCCCTTTTCCAGATGGACGTGATACGCGCCTATGTGCTGGGTTATGCCGCCCGCCTCGCCGCTGACCACGTTCGTCTTTCTTATGGCGTCGAGGAGCGAGGTCTTGCCGTGGTCCACGTGCCCCATTACGGTCACGACCGGGGCGCGATGCGCGAGACCCGCGGCGTCCGTCTCGCCTGCGCCCGGCTCCATGAGCGCCTCCTCGGCTACCGCGACGTTTTCCACCTCGTAGCCGTACTCCTGGGCGATAAGGGTCACGGAATCCACGTCTATGAGTTGATTGACCGTGGCCATTGTGCCGAGTGACATGAGCTTCTTTATTATCTCGCTCGCCTTTACCCCGAGCCTCTGCGAAAGGTCGGCTACGCTTATGGCGTCCTCTATCCTTATGACCCTCTTTGCCGCCTTAGGGGTCGTTATCTCGGTTCTTTTCATCGGACGCGAGGCGCCTTGGCCGGCCTGTCTGGCCTGCTTGCCGCCGTAACCCTTATCCTTCTTACCTTTTCTGGCGGGCGGGTAGAACCTTCGTGCCTCAGGCGTCCTTTCAAATACCTTTACCTCTTTCTTTACGGCCTCCGGCTTGGTCCCGGCCCCGGCCTCTTCCGCTGCCGCCTCCGCAGGCGCGGCCTCTACCGGCGCTGCCTGCTCTATCTCCTCGCGCTGGAGTTCCGCCAGTATCTCTTCAGGCGTCTTCTCCCTGACCTTCTTCGACGCCGCCGCCCGCCGGGCCGCGATGTCCTTCTTTTCGGCCTCCTTGCCCCTGCCCTTGGGTTTCTTCTCTTCCTTCTTGGGGGCCGGGCCGGGCTTGGGTTCGCGCTTGAACTCCGGCAGCAACGTCTCCTGCGCCGGGGCAGCGGCAACTGGCGCGGCTGGCTGCGCCGGGGACAGCGCGGACGGCGCGGCTGGAGGAGGCTCGCCGATTTGAGGCTGAGACTCCGGCTCAGACGGAGGAGGCGCGGGCCTCGCCGCCTTCCTCAGGAGCACGGTCGGTTTTTTCACCTCGACCTTGGTCTCCGGCGCGGCCTTGGCCGGGGCCTTGGGTTTAACCGCCTTCTTCTTCTCTTTTTCGTTCATCTTCTCTTTTTCACTCATCGCGCGTAACGCCCATTCCCGGTTATCGGTTGTCAGTTATCGGTTATCGGTCTTTTATCCGGTCACGGTTCACGGTCACGGAACACGGTCTTTAACGCTTCTTCCAGCTCTTCAGCCGGCGGCGCGCTCACCTTGCGCCTTAGCGCCCTTGCAAATGCGTCCTTCTTCCTGAGCGCCTCGGCAAGGCAAGCCTCGCTCCTGCAAACATAAGCCCCTCTGCCCGGAAGGCGTCCCTTGATGTCCGGCTTCAATACGCCGTCAGGCGCGGCAAACCTTACAAGGCCGGACTTCGCGGCCACTCGCCTGCACCCCACGCAAGTCCTCATCGGCCCGCTGGCCTCCGCGCCGTCCTCTCGCGCGGCGCCCCTGGCGTCCCGGCGCGTCACTCGCCCGCCTCGTCCTCCCCGGCTATCGCCTTGGCCATCGCCGTCACAACCGCCCTTGCGGTGCGCTCGTCAATGCCTTCTATCCTCTGGAGTTCCTCGGAGGTCACGCCGGTGAAACTCTCAGTCGACCTGAACCCGGCGGCCACCAGCGCGGCGGCGGCCTCGGCGGTGATGTCCGCGAGCGAGGCTATCTGCTTTATGGCGCTCTCCTGCCTCTCGGCCTCCTCCCTCGCGTCGGCGGCGGCTATCTCTTTTCTCAGCGCCTCGTCGGGCGTAAGCGCCGTGGAAGAACCCTTGTGCTCGCTCTCCGTGCGTATGTCAATCTTCCAGCCCGTGAGTTTCGCGGCGAGCCTGACGTTCTGCCCCTTCTTGCCGATGGCCAAAGAGAGCTGATCGTCCGGCACGACTACCTCCATCGTGTGCTCGGCCTCGTCGGTGATGACCCGCGATATCTGCGCAGGGGAAAGGGTATTGCGGACGAATATCGCCGGGTCTTCCGACCAATGGACGATGTCTATCTTCTCGCCCTTGAGCTCCTGCACCACGGCCTGGACGCGCGAGCCTTTCACGCCCACGCACGCGCCTACCGCGTCGACGTCTCCGTTGTTGGAGAGGACGGCGACCTTGGCCCTCTCGCCCGGCTCCCTCGCCGCCACCTTTATCTCGACTATGCCCTCGTATATCTCAGGCACCTCCATCTGGAAGAGCTTCATAAGGAAACCGGGGTGCGTCCTCGACATTATGACCTGCGGCCCTCTGGCCTCGACCTTAACGTCGAGCACGAGCCCGCGTATGCGTTCACCCTGCCTGTAGCCCTCGCGCCTGACCTGCTCCTTCTTGGGCAGGAGCGCCTCGGCCCTGCCGAGGTCGACTATGATGTCGCCCTTCTCGAACCTCTGGACTATGCCGGTGATTATCTCGTTTTTCTTGGAGGAGAACTCCTTGTAGACGATGTTGCGCTCCGCCTCCCTCATCTTCTGGATGATTATCTGCTTGGCGGTCTGCGCGTCTATCCTGCCGAACTCCTTCGCGTCGAGTTTTACCCCGATGCTGTCGCCTATGGCGGCCTCCGGGTCGAGTTCGCGCGCCGCCTCGAGGGTGATCTCGGTATCCGCGTCCGACGGCTCTTCCACGACCGTCTTGAAGAGGAACAACTCTATCTCCCCGGCCTCCTCCTGATAGCGCGGCTCTATGACCTTGTTCGCGCCGAAGCGCTTCTCCGCGGCCTTGAGCATCGCCGTCTCAAGCGCCTCGATGATTATGGACTTGTCTATGCCCTTGTCCTTGCAGACCTGTTCGATTATATTGGCCAGATTTACTGACATCCGAGTCCTCCGTATTGTTATGGAAAGGCCGAGGCGGCGAACGGACGCATAAGCCGCGCCCGCTCAACCGTCATATCTCCACCTCAAGCCTTGCCTTTTCTATGTTAGTAAACGCTATATCGAAGCCCCGGCCGTCGAAGTCGGTTACGCTTATAACGCCTGAGACCGCGCCGCCTATGACGGCCTTGAAGTTGCGTCTGCCGTCGACCGCCTCTTTCGTGCGTATCCGCGCCTTCTTGCCGGCGAACCTGACGTAGTCCGCCTCCTTTACAAGCGGCCTGTCGAGCCCCGGGGAAGAGACCTCAAGCGCGTAGCGCTCATGTATCGGGTCTTCCACGTCAAGCGCCGCTCCGAGGGCGCGGCTTACGTCCGCGCAGTCGTCGAGCGTGACCCCGCCCGGCTTGTCGATGTAGACGCGCAGGATGCGGGAGCCGTGCTCCGTAATATATTCAACGTGGACAAGCTCAAGCTCGAGCGAGGCGAGTATCGGCTCGGCGATAGTCTTTATCCTGTCTTCCAGACCAGCCGGTTTCAAGGTCGCGCCCCGTCTCCTTAAGGAACCTCTGATTTATTCACGTTAAGACCAAGATATCTGTCTATGGCTCGTTCAATGAATGTGATTATTGCGTCGATTGCCGGTCGGGGCGGCGGGTTTCGTCCGTTTTGCGCCGCTCTTTACGCCTCGCGGCACG
>JACRCM010000005.1 GCA_016219025.1 Deltaproteobacteria bacterium
CAGCCGGAGACCTCAAAAAGCTCGGCGTGACGGTCGAGGAGACGGGTGACGCGGTCGTGATAAAGCCCGTGGACGGCGAGGTGGAGCGGGTCGTGAACGCGCTCCTCAGGGACAGGACGGGCGCGGAGGAGGCGGCATGAGAGGAAGTCGCTATGAATGAACTTACTGTTGTAGGAATCAGCATCAGACAGGACGAGCAAGGGAGGTATTCACTGGTTGACCTCTATAAGGCATCGGGTGGAAATAATCGCCATCGTCCATCTTTATGGCTACATAACAGACAGGCAAAAGCCCTTATTGAGGAATTGAACAAGGGCGAAAATAAAGCAGGAATTCCTGCTTATTCTACGACACAAAAAAGCGGTGCCTTTGTTGTCAAGGAACTTGTCTATGCCTATGCGATGTGGGTAAGCCCGGCCTTTAATCTGAAAGTAATCCGCGCATACGACGCGCTTATCAACGGTGAATTTATCCAGCCCAGCATCCAGCACGAAAACTACTGGTTTGCCCGGCGTCCTCACTGGCCGCCTATCCGTATGCGCGTGCTGGCCGGGGAATGCTACCGCTCTATTGCCGAAGCCCTGCAAATCAGCAGAGGCAGGGTTGCGAGGGCGGTCAGGAGCATGATCCGCGTCGGCGTCCTTGCGCCGATGAACGTTGCGCAGATGCAGAAAGGCCCGGCAAGAAAAGCGGCATTAAAATACAGCGAGGGCTGGGGTCAGAGGCAGATGGGACTTTTTGATGGACTGCCCGTATAACAAGGCGAAACGCCCCCTCGGGGGCGTCACAGGATTAGTTTCTGTCTCATGAGCCTCTGAGGAGACCGATGGCCGACCAGCTCGACATATTTGCTAATGACAACGAGAAGCAGATCCTTCGCGAATGTGCTCAGGAGGATTTGAACTTCCCCCTTTGTAAAAGGCGGGGACCCCGTTGCGTCCGGCAACGCCGGACAATTGCAACGGGGAGCGAGGGGGACTTGATCGGCCTCGACCCTGACGAGGCCGCGGTGTGGCGAATCATACGCGAGCGCCGCGGCCGGGAGACGGCCGTGTCGGTCAGGGCCCTCTCCGGGGCGACAGGGCTGCGGGACGTCGAGATACGCCACGCGGTCAGGACGCTCATCATGGAGCGCGGACGCCTCATCGCCTCGGCCGTGAGCAGGCCAGCCGGCTTTTACATCGCCTCGACGCCCGAGGAGATAAAAGAGGCCACGCGGAGCCTGAGGCACAGGGGCGTTTCGATCCTCGCGCGGGCCGCGCGGCTGCAGAAGCTGAGCATCGAGGAGATATTCAGACAGACGGTTATGGAGTTCGAACATGTTAGATAACAAGAAAGAAAAGGCGCGCAAGAACCTCCTCGCCGCCTTGTTTGTCAAGGCTGGCAACCACGGCATCGAGGCCGACGAACTGAGGGAGGACATCGCTCCCACGGTTATCGGCAAACGCCTGTCCGAGGCCTCGGCAAGAGAGATAGTGCGGGTCATCGAGCACGTCGCCAAGCTATACCAGACCCCCTCACCCTCCTCTCCCTTGATGGGAGAGGCGGGGACCCCGTTGCCGCGCGAAGCGCATTGCAACGGGGAGCGAGAGGGTGAATTCAAACGCTACCCATCCTCCCGGCCCGGGCTCATCGAGGAGCTGAAGGACGTTGCCAGGGCGCGCTGGGGCGCTGACTTCGAGAAGCCGCTGAACGAGTTCGTCAACCATAACCGGCCGGTGAAGACGCACTACAAATTCCTCGACGTCACGACGCTCAAAGGCATCAAGGAACGCATCAAGGAACTAAACGCAACGGAGGTGCAATGATGAAGGCTGCTGAATGGGTCGGACGCAAAGTCAGGCTGAAAAAAGATATAGAGAACAAAGCGGGCGGTTTTTTTAGCGCCGGAACCGTGATGGTGGTTGCGCGTAAATTCGGCGGCTTAAATCTGCGGACGTTATCAACCTGCGAAAAGTGTCGCTGTAAGGGATGGGATAGCATAAAGGGCGTTTCTATGTCCGACGCTGAACTGCCGGAAAAAGTCAAACTGTAGGTACGGAATGTCGAACGATGTCATAGACAGGCTCCCCGGAGACCTCCGGGAGGTCGCCGAGATAATCGGCGTGGACAACACGATGGCCCTCGTGGACCGTTTCGGCGGCACGTATATCCGCGTGCCCAAGTGCGAGGGGCTCCTGCGCTCGATCCGCGACAACAAGATCAGGAAGCTCTACGACTCCGGCAGGCACGACGTCCGCGCCCTCGCCTTAAAATTCAGGCTCACGGACAGGACGGTAAGCGAAATCCTGAAGGGTTCGGAAGATAAAATGCTGCCGCAGCTTTTGAGCCTGTTCGATAAGAGGTAGCTCTCCGCCGCCGGAAGCGCATCATCTGAAGCGCTTCCGGTTCTCCGTAGCACCCTCCGCAATCTATAATCTCCCCGTAATAAGCGCCATCCTTTACCGAGGGCGCCGCGCTTACCACGCGGCGCCCACCTCCTTATCATTTTAAGCCTCTCTCCCCTTCGGGGAGAGACAGAGTGAGGGGTTGATGCCTGACGCAAACTTCGACCGCTGTATGAAATTTGTTTTGCGATGGGAGGGCGGCTACGTCAATCGCCCGGATGACCCCGGCGGAGAGACGCGGTTCGGCATCTCCAAGGCCGCCTTCCCCATGCTCGACATAAAGTCCCTCACCGAGCAAGAGGCGCGGGACATCTATCGCACCGACTACTGGCTCAAGGCCGGATGCGACAAGCTGGAGTGGCCGCTCTGTCTCGTGGTCTTCGACACGGCCGTGAACATGGGTGTCAAACGCGCATGCCTGTATATCCTCACGGCCGACGACTGGAAGGAATATATCGAGATGCGCCGCGAGTTCTACAAAGCGCTCGGCGTAAAAAAGCCCATGTTTCTCAAGGGCTGGCTGAATAGATGCGACGACCTCGAGAAAGAAGCGTCGAAAGACTCTAAAAACGAGATTGCCGCGCCGCAAAATGCCGCGTCTCGCAATGACGACGTAAATAATAAGGAGCTATGAACATGGGAGCCGAGATGCTGATACTGACCGCGCTGCCCGCGTTCGCACCCGCGATAAGCGACGCGATACGGGGCATCGTAGGGAGAATCGCAGGGGCAACGGAGGGCGTAAAGCCGCAGAGCGTGGACGAGGGCATACGTCTCATGCAGGCCGAGACCGAGAGGCTCAAGGCCCTTAAAGACCTCGACGCCCCGGCCGGCAACATATCCGCGTGGGTCGCTGACCTTCGCGCGTCGTTCCGGTACGTTGCCGCGGGCGCGATACTGCTGACGGCGGTAGTTACTCTGTTCGTCCGGGACATGAACCCGGCGCACGTCGAGATGGCGTGGCAGGGCGCGCAGTCCGCGTGGTCGTTCATCTTCGGCGACCGCATGTACGCCTACATAAGGAAGAGGTGAGAATGGACGCTTTCGTAACGCAGGCCCTGCTGGTGTGCATCGGCGCCGGACTCGGAGTCATAGGGTATTTCCTCAAGGCGCTGCACAGGGACATAAAGGAGGGCTCCGCCAGGACGGACGAGAAGATATCCATGGTCGAGCGGGACTTCATGGAGTTCAAGGCGGAGCTGCCGAGGACCTTCGTCATGAAGGACGACTACATCCGCACCATAGCGTCCTTCGACCTCAAGCTCGATTCGATGGACAAGAAGATGGACACGCTCATGGGGAGGAGAAATGACGACCGATAACCACGAATACAGGATGCAGCGCGGCAGGATACTCAAGATGCTCTACCGGATGTACGACCAGTCCATGAGCATCGAGAACATCTCGCTGGCCCTCCACCACATCGGCATCCCCGCGCCGGCGGGCGTGGTGAAGGCGCACATAACCTATCTCGAAGACCGGGGCTTCCTCAGGGAGGAGGAGATTAAAAGCCGCATAGGCGACGTCGTCAAATACAGGCTCACGCCCGAGGGAGTGGACTTCGTGGAAAAAGACTCGTCCGACGACGGCATCGAACTGGGGGTCTGACGTGGGGCACAAGAACAGGAGCCACTCGAAGATCGCCAAGGCGCTCTCGCCGAAAGACAGGGACGAGATAAACAAGAGGCTCGCCACGCCCGGCGTCACGTACGACGACATAGTCGGGTGGCTCAAGGGCAAGGGATATGAGATATCCCGGAGCGCGGTCGGCAGGTACGGCAAGGACTTCCTATCGAGGCTTGAAAGGCTCAAGGAGGTCGAACAGAAGGCGCGGGCCATCGTGGCCGAGGCCGGAGACGGGCTGCCGATGGAAGAGGCCGTGTCGAAGGTGTTCACGGAAAAGGTGCTCTCGCATCTCCTTGAGCTCGACGACCTGACCGGACAGAAGTTCGGGAGCCTCATGGCGGCGTTCGCGAAACTCCAGTCCTCGAGCGCTCAAAGGGAGCGCCTGAAGGCCGATTTCAAGAAGAAGGCCGAGCACGCCGTCAAAGACATTACGGACAAAGCCGCGAAAGGCGGACTCTCCGTTGAAGCGATAAAGCTGATAGAGGAGCAGATACTTGGCATCGTCAGGTAACTTAAAAGAATATTTTCTGCCGTATCAAATCGAATGGATCACGGACTCTTCACGCTTCAAGATATGCGAGAAGTCCCGGAGGATCGGCATGACATACGCGCAGAGCTATGAAGACGTGCTCGACGCGGCCCGCTCGGATAAGCCGATGGACGTCTGGTTCTCGTCAGCCGATCAGAGCGCGGCTTTGGAGTACATACGCTACTGCGTCCAGTGGACAAAGCTGTTCGACGCCGCGGCAAGGGACATGGGAGAGGTGGTCATAGATTCGGAGAACGACATCAAGGCTTACGTCATCGAGTTTTCAACGGGCAAGAGGATAAACGCGCTCTCATCCAACCCCAA
>JACRCM010000030.1 GCA_016219025.1 Deltaproteobacteria bacterium
ATATCTCCCGGCGGGTCTGCTTGCGATAACGCTCAAAACCGTTCTGCGAAAGTCCTCTGGCGCATGATGTCAACCTCCGTGCCGCATGATGCGATAAGTATATCATGAGGCAGGGGAGGAATAAATCAGAGTTTCCTTAAGCGCAGGAACGGTTCTGTATGCGCTTTGCATTCAGTCTGTCAGTGGTTGAGCCGCGGCGGCGGCGCAATACCCCCCCACGCCTCCAAAACCCCTTGACAATCACCTCTAAAAAGAATATTATATTAAGATTCGCTCCTCGGCGTTGCCGGGCTACATACAACGCGGGTCTCCCGCTTGCACATAACTTTAGCATAATTCAGCGCCGGGTTGTAGAGGGAAATAGGCGCGCAGGCGTCTTTCCTTAAAAGGCAGGACCAATAAATCGGAGGGTAGCAGATTGGCTAATCACGCATCGGCTCTTAAGAGGCACAGACAGAGCGAGAGAAGGCAGGCGCGGAACGCCTCGGTAAAGTCCGCGATAAAGTCGACGGTCAGGAAGGTCAGGGAGGCGGTCGAGGCGGGCAAGCCCGAAGACGCAAATACGCTCCTCAAGTCCGCGATGTCCACGCTCGACGGCGCGGTGTCAAAGGGCGTCCTCCACAGGAACAACGCGTCCCGCAAGGTCGCGCGCCTCACGTCGCAGGTAAACGCGCTCAAGGCGAAGTAAGGGATCGGACGGCTTTAATCGGACGCCGGATTTATCGCGGCATCCATGCTTTTTCCCGGCGGGCGCGGCGGATAATCGCCCGCGGCCGGGTGAAGCCGTTTTTGTGAAATAGAAGTTGGTCTTAACGGACTCAGGCTTGTTGCCGGGTCCGTTTTTTATTTTTGGCTTTTACGCCGTATCTGGATTATAATAGTATGACATCGCCAAAGCAGAGGTGACCCCATGTCCATCACGATAGACAAGGCGCATAAGGCGTCCATCTGCGCCCTGTGCCAGTGTCATATCAAGGAGAACGCGCTCTTTACGGGCCTTACCGACCGTCAACTCGACGCCTTCAAGGACGTAGTCGTCATCTCCCAGCACAAGAGGCGCGAAGTCATCTTCATGGAGGGTGACGAGTGCGCCGGACTATACATCATCCGCGCGGGCAGGGTCAAGGTGGTGCGGGCGTCCGCCGCCGGTAAGGAGCAGATAATAAAGATACTGAACCCAGGCGAGATACTCGGGTTCGAGGTCTTCTACAACGCGCGGCACTACAAACACTCGGCCGTGGCCATGGAGGACTGCGAGCTCTGCTACATCGCAAGGGCCGCGTTCTTCAGGATAATAGAGAAGGAGCCTGACATTGCAAGAAAGCTGATAATCTCGCTCGGCATGGAACTGAATCAGGCGTACGAGCGGATAGGCAGCCTGGGACTCCTCAACGCCCGCGAAAAACTCGCGCACCTCCTCTACACCCTTGCGAACGAATACGGCGTCGAGGCCGGCGGCGGCGTAAAGCTCAACCTGACGCTCTCGCGCCTTGAAATAGCCGAACTCCTCGGCATAACGCAGGAGACCTCCATAAGGCTCCTCAAGAGTTTCAAGGAGGAGGGCGTCCTCGAAATAAAGAGGAAGGAGATAGTCATCAAGTCGCTCGCAAAGCTCAAGCAGATAGGGGAGTAGAATACGGTTATCGGTTACCGGTTATCAGTTGTCAGCAGAGGATAAGAGATGTTTTGCCATTCACCGATAACCGATAACGGATAACCGAATGGCATTCTCCATCCGCACCCGCCTTACCTTCTGGTACGTAACCCTCCTCACCGTCAGCCTCATGGCCTTCGGCTCGGCCTTTTCTTATTCGCTCTTCAGGATATTCACCGACCGCATGGACAACCAGATAAGCTCGGTGGCCAACATGATGGTGCACACCGTCATCAGGCCGTCCGGCGAGCTCTTCCTGCCGAGGGACTTCGACCTCATACTGGGCAGGTTCTTCGGGATAAGGACAGAGGGCAACTACATACAGGTGCTCGATCCGGCGGGCGGGGTGATAGCCCAGTCCTCGACGCTTGAGGAGCATACCCTGCCGATATCGGACGAGACCTACAGGCTCGCCCTCTCCGGAGAGACGAGCTACGCCAACGTGAGCGGGGCCTTCCGCTATCCGGTGCGGGTCGTCACGAAGCCCATAGTATTCAAGGAAAAGGGGCTGGTGGCCATCGTGCAGGTCGGCTCGTCGCTTGAGGGGCTCGACGACATCTTCCATTCGCTCGCCTACATATTCCTCCTCGGCATAGCCGCCTCGGTCGTCATAGCGTCCGTGATGGGGTGGTTTCTTGCGAGACAGGCGCTAAAGCCAGTAAGAGAGCTTGCCGGGCTTGCCCGCAAGATAAGCGCGGAGAACCTCAACGAACGGCTCAACATCGCCGTGCCCAACGACGAACTCGGCGCGCTAGCCTCTACGATAAACGAGATGATAGGCCGGCTGGAGGCGTCGTTCAAGCAGATACGGCAGTTCACCGGAGACGCCTCTCACGAGTTGAAGACGCCGCTGACCATCCTCAAGGGCGAGATGGAGATGGCCATCAGGTCGAGAGACGACGTGGAGTACATGCGCGAGGTCATCGCGTCGAGCCTCGAGGAGATAGACAGGATGAGCTACATCGTGAGGAACCTCCTCGACCTCGCCCGCATGGACGCCGGGGGCGGGGCGGTTTCAATGGACAGGGTGAGCCTCGACCACCTCCTGAGCGAACGCTTTGAGCACTTTAGGAAGTTCGCCCTTGACAGCCGCGTGGATATGGTTATCATCAAAAATATGGCGGTGATGGTCACGGGAGACGGTCTGCGGCTCGGCCAACTCCTATACAACCTCATCGACAACGCCATAAAGTATACGCCCGGCGGCGGCAGGGTCGAGCTCTCCGTGGAGCCGGACGGCGCATTCGCAAGGGTGACGGTCAGGGACACGGGCATAGGCATATCAAAGGAAGACCTGCCGTATATATTCGACAGGTTCTACAGGGTCGATAAGGCGCGTTCATCCGGGCGGGAGGTGGGGGGCGCGGGTCTGGGCCTCTCCATCTGCAAGGAAATAGTAGACGCGCACAAAGGCACGATAGAGGCCGCAAGCGAGCCGGGCAAGGGCACGGCATTTACGGTAAGGCTGCCGGTTTGATACGGTTATCGGTGGACGGTTGCCGGTTTAAGCCGTAGGGCTGGGCGCGCCCGCCATTTTAGCCGCTGCCTTACGAAGACGGTGAGCCGCAGCCCACTCTACGGGACTGATTATTGACTTCTGTATAAGTAATGCAATCACATCATCCGTCATTCCAGCGTGCTGGGGCCTGCCCTCGAACATAGAGCTACTTTGTAAATCTCTGTCGAGGGGCGGGAATCCAGCGTCGTTACATATAAAGCTACTTTGTAACTATTGGCGGCGTCACGTAAGACTCTGGATGCGTCCCCGAATGCCTCTATCGGGGATAGAAGCATTTTGTTTGACAACCAAGACAGTGTCTACGGGACTGTAGTCTACGGGACTGTAGTCTGTTCAATCCTAAACGGTTAAAGATTGAACAGACCCAAGCATGTCTGTTCTGTAATGATAATTCTTCTTTCACATTCACCGATAACCGATAACCTAAAAAGGAGGTTCACCCATGAACATAGGCATTCTCACCGGAGGCGGGGACTGTCCGGGGCTTAACGCGGTCATAAGGGCGGTGGTGAAGCGGGGGGCTCAGTTCGGGTATGAGTTCACGGGCATACGCGACGGCTGGAAGGGGCTTGTCGAGCCGATGACCACCAAGCTGACGCTTGCGTCGGTCTCAGGGCTTTTGCCCACGGGAGGCACGGTGCTCGGCACGTCGAGGACCAACCCGATGAAGTCCGAGAAGGACACCGAGGCCGTCCTTGAAAATATAAAGGCCCTCGGCCTCGACGCCCTCATCGCCATAGGAGGGGACGACACCCTCGGCGTGGCCGCCAAACTCTACGCGAAGGGAATAAAGACCATAGGCGTGCCGAAGACGATAGACAACGACCTCTCAGGCACGGACTTTACCTTCGGGTTCGACACCGCGGTGTCCATCGTAACGTGGGCGCTCGACAGGCTCCACTCAACCACCGAGGCGCACCACAGGGTCATGGTCGTGGAGGTCATGGGCAGGCACGCGGGCTGGATAGCCGTATACGGCGGCCTTGCGGGCGGGGCCGACGTGATACTGATACCTGAGAAGCCCTTCGACGTGGACGCGGTCTGCGGCTTCATAACTAAGCGCTGCGGCATGGGCAAATGCTTCAGCCTCGTGGTGGCCGCCGAGGGCGCGTACCCCAAGGAGATGAGCGGCATGATAACGAAGGACAAGGAACTCGACGCCTTCGGACACGCCAAGCTCGGGGGCGTCGGGGAGTTTCTTGCGAAGGAGATAGAAAAGAGGACGAAGATAGAATCGAGGCACGTGGTGCTCGGACACCTCCAGCGCGGGGGCACGCCCACGGCCTACGACAGGATACTGGCCACGCGCTACGGCGTGCGCGCCATAGAGCTCGTGCACGAGGCGAGCTTCGTCAGGATGGTCGCGCTCCAGGGCAACAACATAGTGGACATCTCCCTTGCCGAGGCCACGAGCAAGACCAAGACCGTTGACCCGGAGATATACAGGATAGCGGAGATATTCTTCGGGTAGATGCGAGGCCGAGTGAATATGAATAAGACGGGCCGTATGACAATCCAGTTGGTCTGCCTGTGCGCGGTCTTTTTTTCCTCATGTTCAAGGCCGAAGACCGGCGTTGACCTCGTGAAAGAGGCCGTTACGGACGCCGTTGCCTCTGCCGAGGCCAAGGACGTGGGCGGCGTTATGAAGCGCGTATCCAGGGGCTTTCACGGGGACGACGGGAGCGATTATAACGCGGTAAAGGGCATACTGCTCGGCCAGCTTTTCAGGGACGAGACCGTCAACATATTCATAAGGGGGATGGAGGTCGAGGTAAAGGGAGACACCGCCGTGGCGGAGGTGAGGGTGGTTATGACGCGGGGCAAGGCGGTAAAGAGCCTGAGCGAGGTGCCGCGCGGCGCGGCGGACGCGCTCCGGTTCAGCATCGTCTTCAAAAAGGAAGACGGCTCATGGAAGGCCGTCAACGCGGCATGGGAAAGGATCGGCCTGGCCGGACTCCTGTGAGCGGCGATAACGCGGCCCGCCAGAGGTTCTTCGCCGACGCCATGCTCGGCTCCCTCGCCCGGTGGCTCCGCGTCATGGGCTATGACTGCGCCTACGAAAAAAGCATTGAAGACGGGGCGCTCGTGGAACGCGCCGTTGACGAAGACAGGGTCATACTCACGCGGGATACGCTCATCATGGGGCGTAAGAAGGCGCGGGGCAGGGTCTTTTTCATAAACTCCAATGCCGTGGAAGGCCAGATACGAGAGGTCAGAGACGGCCTTGGGCTGGATGTGGCCCGTTTCCTCACGCGGTGCCTGCGCTGCAACGTCCTCCTCGAAGACGCGCCGAAGGAGACGGTCAGGGAGAAGGCTCCGAGCTATGTCTACGATACGCAGGACGCCTTTTCGCGTTGTCCCGCGTGCGGCCGCGTCTATTGGAGCGGCACTCACGGGGAACGGATGTTGGAAGAGGTCGAGAGGTTTTTGAAGGGCTGAGCCGTTCGGACGAGGAGGTCTACATGGATACCGGCCATATCATCGTTTTTGTGACCGTCCCGGACAGGGACGCGGGCGCGGCCATTGGCAGGAAGATGGTGGAGGAGCGGCTGGCCGCGTGCTGCAACATCGTGCCGGGGCTCCGTTCCATATACCGCTGGAAGGGCAAGATATGCGACGAGGCCGAGGCCCTGTGCATATTCAAGACCCGCTCCGATCTCTTCGGGGAGTTGCGCGACAGGGTAAAGTCGCTCCACCCATACGAGTGCCCTGAGATAATCGCCGTCGACATAAAGGACGGGTTCAAAGGGTATCTCGATTGGATAGACGGGGCAACGGGCCGATAAAAACCGTGACCGTTGTCCGTGGCCGTGAAGGATTTACAAGGCAGTTCCATCCGTTTTTTTTTGCACGGCTCACGGTCACGGGACACGGTATTTAACCGATATGCGTATCGTTTTCATTATACTATCCATCTTTCTTTTCCTTGTCCCAGCCCAGGCGCATTCGCAGGACGGGGTTGAGACCCCTGATTATTGGATAGAGAGACTCCCCTCGCCGGACGCGGTTGTCCTCGACGCGCATGGCATAGCGGCGTTCAACGGCATGGTCGTCTCCCGCGTCGACCAGACGGCTGACGTGGCCGGAGTCCCGGATGAGATATCAGGGGATAAGCTCAGGGCATGGCTGAACCACGACCCGATACCCGATCTCACATCGGCTAAGAGGTATGACGCCAGAGGCAGGCGGATAGGCAGGGCGTTTCTCAACGGCATCTCGTCTAACATGAACACGGGCGCCGTAGCGGACAGGAACCCGGCTCGTTTCGGCGTCATACTGGAGCGCGGCGACGTGCGCGGGTTCCCAACGGATGGACCGATCCTCCGCAAGCCCGGCCATGTCTCGTTCGATACGGTTCAATATTCGTCCATCTATCCCGGAACTCCGGTCGCGCTCCTGCACGTGAGCAAGGACAAGGAATGGGGGTTCTTCCAGACGCCGCTTATCAGGGGATGGATAAGGCTCGATAAGGCCGCCTTCGGCAAAAGGACGGACCTCGCGCCCATATCCGGCGTCCCGCTCGTGATTACCGGAAGTCATGTCAACGTCTTTGCCGATGCGGCGTTTGGGAGGCCGCTTGCGTCCATGCCGATGGGCAGCGCCCTTGCCGTTACAAATGAATCCGGCGCCGCATGGGAGGTAAGGTTTCCGGCCAGGGGCACGGACGGCGGTCTCGTCTGGGCCACGGCCTACGTCGATAAGAAGGCCGACGCGAGACGGGGTTTTGTGCCGTATACCGCGAGGAACGTCATCAATCAGGCGTTCAAGATGATGGGCGAGCCTTACGGCTGGGGAGGCATGGGCGGCAGGCGCGACTGCTCGGAATTCCTGATGGACGCATTCGCAACCGTGGGAGTCCGCCTGCCGAGGAATTCGCAACAACAATTGCTGGCCGGGGCGGTCAGACCGGGCGGCGGCGCCGCGTTCACAAACGATAGTCTCATGGACGCGCTCGCCCATGCAAGGCCGGGCGTAGCGTTCCTCGCT
The DNA here is from genome assembly GCA_016219025.1 of Deltaproteobacteria bacterium. Lineage (GTDB taxonomy): Bacteria > Desulfobacterota > GWC2-55-46 > GWC2-55-46 > GWC2-55-46 > JACRNO01. Next base: position 7,161 of record JACRCM010000030.1, read on the forward strand.
ACCTCAGGCCACATAATGTTATATCTCGGCGAGGTCGACGGCAGGCCCTACGTCATCCACCAGGCGCACGGCTATACGGCTAAGAACAGAAAGCATATAGTTGACAGGGTGGCGGTCAGCCCGCTCGGCTGGGGTAAAAAGACGGACAGACCGGGTGTCTGGCCGCTATTGCAACGGGTTAAGACCGTGACTGAGCCTTCGCTATCCGTGGATTATAAGGTGGCGGCGGGGCTGTAGGGGGTCAGTTGTGTATTGTGAAGGTCTTTCTTGGGTAGTTGACCGTTAGCACAAATCTGGATAGGAAGCTGTTTACCCCGAGCAATACGACCTTCAGGTTGGGCATGAAGTCTATGGGCGTGTCCGGGATGGCGTATGCAACGCTGTTTTTCGCAGGGTGGTATATCTCGATGCCGGTGGCATGCTGAAAGGCCGTGGTGACGCCGTTACCCGTGCTGATAGATTTTCTATTGCCTGATTGGAGGTCGTGCCCGAGGAGGGAGGCGATATTGGCGTGGACGGCACAGTCGTCGGCGCCGGTGTCAATAATGCCGTACGTCCTGTAGTCCCGCCCAGTGTGCGGATTTATTGTCCCACTTTGGGAGGGTTAAAACCCCCACCTTTAGGTGGCAGCCTTAGCAGTTTTTTCGTTTATGGATGGCCGCCTCCCTGTCTCCCGCCCCCTCCCCCGCACAGCTCCAGTATCAGCACCGGCAGTACCGTCGGCTCAGGCGACCTGCCGGTCTTGAGGTCTACGTCGGCTATATGGAGTTTTTCCACGGCGGCCACGAGTTC
>JACRCM010000029.1 GCA_016219025.1 Deltaproteobacteria bacterium
CACCCCCTCCCCCCCTACCCTCACCCTCACCCCCTACCCTCTCCCCTCTTCCCCATCCCACTTCATCTGATTATAAGGAGGGGGGACGAGGGAGGGGGGGTGACAGAAGTGGAGGAGTAAAACGCGGACTATTTAATGCTTCCCTTGGCAAACAGCGCCTTCAGCCCCTTTATATACGGCTTTTTCACAACGCCCTTTTCCGTGATTATCGCGGTGACGAGCCTGTTGGGCGTCACGTCGAAGGCCGGGTTCCTTACCTTTATGCCCTTGGGCGCGATGACGCTGCCGCGCAATTGAGTCACCTCGTTCGTGTTCCTCTCCTCTATCGGTATCTCGTCCCCGTGCTTTATCTTGAGGTCTATCGTGGATAGCGGGGCCGCCACGTAGAACGGTATCCCGTGCTCCTTTGCGAGTATGGCCACGGAGTAGGTGCCTATCTTGTTCGCCGTGTCGCCATTGGCCGCTATCCTGTCCGCGCCCACGACCACGGCGTTGATAAGCCCCTTGCCCATGATGTATCCGGCCATGTTGTCCGTGATGAGGGTGCAGTCGATCTTGTCCTTGTGCAGTTCCCACGCGGTGAGGCGCGCGCCCTGCAGGAACGGCCTGGTCTCGTCCGCGTAGACCGCTATCTTCTTGCCCCGGTCTATGGCCCCGCGTATCACGCCGAGGGCCGTGCCGTAGCCCGCCGTCGCAAGCGCGCCCGCGTTGCAGTGCGTGAGCACGGTCGAGCCGTCCTTGAGGAGCGTCCCGCCGTGGCGGCCTATCTCCCTGCATATCGCTATGTCTTCCCGGTGTATCTTTTTCGCCTCGTCGACGAGGAGCCTTTTAAGCGTTGCCACTGACGCGCCGGGATGGGACGCGGCCACGGAGCGCATCCTCTCGATGCCCCAGAAGAGGTTTACGGCGGTGGGCCGGGTGGAGGCGAGGAGATCGCAAATCTTCCCGAGTTCCTTCCTGAACGCGGCGGGGTCGCTGGTCTTTATGCCGGAGGCGCCTATGGCCACGCCCATCGCCGCCGCGACTCCTATGGCCGGGGCGCCGCGCACTACCATGTCCTTGATGGCCCCGGCAACGCCCTTGTAGTCCGTGTAGGTGTTGTAGACCTCCTTGCCGGGCAGGAGCCTCTGGTCTATCATCACAACGCCCGTCTTCTTCCACTCGATTGTCTTGAACATCGCACACGTCCCCTTTTTGCGTTTTTATTATAACCGGGTGAGGAGCCTCGGAGTATGACGGATGTCAACCGCCGTATTCTTTCAGGAATACCGACGGGTCGAACGGCTGGACCTTTACGGCCGCGTCTCTTTTGAACCCGGCGGAGTCCTTGGGAACCACGATGAAGCAGTTCGACGCGACCATAGTCGAGATTATGCCGGAGCCCTGTCCTTCGAGCGGGGCCACGGTCAGCCCTTCAGCCTCGATTTTCAGAAGTCCGCGCAGAAAGTTCGTCCTTCCGGGCTTTATCTTCACCTCGGCAAGGAGCCTTGCGTCAAGCCGGGCGCGGACTATCGCGTTGTGCCCGGACATCTTCAGGATGGCCGGACGCACGAACTGCTCGAAGGCTACCATCGATGATATGGGGTTGCCCGGAAGCCCGAACGCCGGAACCCCGGCTATGACCCCGAAGGCAAGCGGCTTGCCCGGCTTCATGGCGACCTTCCAGAAGAGCATCCGGGAACCCATCTCGGCCAATACGTCCTTTACGAAGTCGTAGTCGCCGACTGAGACGCCGCCGGACGAGATGATGCAGTCGCACGAGCGGGCCGCCTCGAGCCTTTCCTTCAGGCTCTCCTTGGTGTCGCGCGCTATGCCGAGCTGGACGGGCGTTGCCCCGGCCTCGGCCACGAGCGCGGCGAGCGCGTGACCGTTGCTGTTCGATATCTTCCCGGCCCCTGGCGTCCGTTCTATCTCCGCGAGTTCGTCTCCGGTGGATATGACGGCCACGCGCGGCCTCTTGTGGACGAATACGCACGGCGCGCCAACGGTGGCGAGCATGGCCACCTCGGCGGCCCTTATGACCGCGCCTTTTTTAAGGACAATATCGCCGGCCCTGAAGTCTTCTCCTGAGCGTCTGATGTTTTCACCGGGTCTGGCGGCCTTCTTTATGGCCACCGTGCCGTTGCCAGCCTCGGTCTCCTCGACCATGACCACGGCGTCGGCCCCTGGCGGCACCGGCGCTCCGGTCATTATACGCACCGCCTCTCCCGGCCCGACTGCGGCCTTGGGCACACCCCCGGCAGGCAGGTCGTAGACGACCTTGAGGGACGCTGGCGCGTCCTTGGATGCGCCAGCCACGTCTGCGGAGCGCAGGGCATAGCCGTCCATCGCCGAGTTGTCCCACGGCGGGTTAGACCTCTGCGCGGCCACGTCTTCCCCGAGCGCGCGCCCAAGCGCGTCATGGATGCCTACGCTTTCAAGTCCAAGCGGCCTGATTTCCTGTAATATCGCCTCGATTGCCTCTTCAACGGTGATCATTAGTTTACCTCTGTAAAACGGTGAAGGTCGTGATGCGTTATACGTGAAAGGATTTTTCCCACGCATCACGTATAACGTGCACGCATCACGGCCTTTTTTATCATAACCGCGTCTGACTCATAGCGTCTGATTTTCGCACACAAAAAGGGGGATTGCAAGCGGGCGGGATATGCCTTGCGCGGGGAGGGAGCTGTATTAGACGCTCTTGTCGACTCCGCCGGTGGCGGTCTTGACCTTCTTCTGCGCCCCGGCGTAAGGCCGCACCGGTATGGCGATGGTAGAGCCGACCCTGAGCTGCTTCTTGCCCTTCATGTTGTTGATATACTGTATCGCCTTCGTGTCGGTCTTATACAGCTTTGCTATCTTGGAGAGCGTATCACCGCGCTTTACCGTGTGCATCTGGAAGGTCAGCCTCTCTCCGGTGGGTATCTTGGAGAAGTTTTCGGCGAACTGCTCCTTCGAGCCGCGCGGTATCTTCACCTCGTATTCTGGATAGTTGGGCGGGGTGAACCACCTGAGGAGTTCGGGGTTGAGCCTCTGTATCTCCTCGGCGGACGCGCCGGCGGCCTCTGCTATGACCCGCAGGTCGGTAGGCCCGCAGACGCTGACCTTGTCATAGGCATAAGCGGCCTCGCCGCCGCCCGCGTATTCGAACTCTTCAAAGCCGTAGGCGGGCGGGTTCTTGGCGATGAGCATGGCGGCAATGTACTTCGGGACGTATTCGCGCGTCTCGCGCTTGAGGGGACGTTTGTGGCTCGCCAACTCCCAGAAATCGCCGGTGCGGTGTTTTCTGAGGGCGCTCCTTACGCGCCCTTCCCCGGCGTTATATCCGGCCGCCGCGAGGTACCATGAGCCGAATTCGCCGTAGAGGTTCTTGAGATATTTGGCCGCGGCCAGAGTCGCCTTTTCCGGGTCCATGCGCTCGTCTATCCACCAATCGACCCTGAGGCCGAACTTCTTGGCCGTCCCCTTTATGAACTGCCACATGCCAACGGCCTTGGCCCTGGACTTGGCCTTCGGATTCAGGCCGCTCTCGATGAAGGCGATGTAGGAGATGTCCTCGGGTAGGCCGTTTTCACGCATGATGGACTGGAGCATGGACATATAGTCCGGGCTCCTTGAGAGCCACTTCACGAAGTGCTTCCGGCCCCTTGTTTGAAAATACCTTATGAACGCCTCGACGCTCCTGTTCATAACGACGGGGACGGAGTTCTCGGTGAGGGGGGTTGAATCTCCGGCAAGGACGCTGTCGATGTTTACGGGTTCCGCCGCCTCCGCGAGGCTCGCCGTGGCAACGGCGTCCGCGCCGATTGGTTCTTCTTCGTTCGAGCAGACCCTGAACGCGGCGTTCGATGGGTTTGACGCCGCGGACGTCACGTCGTAGGAGTCGGCGTTGACCGCGAGCCGCACGCCCTCGGTCTCGTCATTAAGCGCCGAAGAGGCGTCAGCGGCGGGCATGGCCGCGTATGATGCCGCTATAACAGGTTTGGTTTTTCCGCAGGAGTAGAGATACTGGCCTTTGCGTCCGGGGTTTGGCGCATGCGCGTATGCGCCGTTTCCGTCATTGACGGACGGCGCGGCAACGGCCTCCTTGACGCCGGTATCGGCGCGGGCCGGGCCGTTGAGACCCGCCAGACAGACGAATCCCGTCACAAGAAGGCAGGCTGTAAGGCGTCTCCTCATCGCGTCCTTTTTCCGGTTACGGGCATCTCAATGCGTCTTGTTGGGCGCAACGGTTACCGCGCCCGCGAGTTGCAGCTGGCGGAACTTCTCCTGGATGTCCTCGGCGGTCTTCTTGGCGGCAAGCTCGAACGATTTGCCCGCCTCGGTGAATGCCTTCGTGTACTCGACGAAGTACTGGTTCTTCTTCTCCCACTTCCGGACGATATTCCTGCCGTAGGACTTGAGTCCGACGTTGAAGAAGTCGAACCGCGCCGCGCGCTTCAATATCTGCGGGATGGAATAGAACTCTTTAACGGCCTTTATAGTCTCGGACTGCAATTGATAGTAGGTCATGAGCTTCGGCTCGAAGACCACGTGATGGGCGTCGTAGATGGACCAGTCCTTCGTTATGATGCGGTCCTGGCCCGCGAGGTCGCTGTGGCACTTGGTGCCGGGCAGCGGCGTGAGGATGAGGAACTGCACGGTCTCAAGGTCGTTCTTCTTTGCGAAGCGCAGGGTCTTGTGGATGGTGTCCACGGTGTCGAGGTCGGAGCCGAATACGAACATCCCGTGGATGCGGATGCCGTGCTTATGGAGCTCCTGAATGCAGAACTCGATGTCCTCGACCGACTGCTTCTTATTGTAGAGCTCGAGCGTCTCCGGGTTTACGGACTCGAACCCGATGTAGACCGTATGGCAGTTCGACCTCTTCATAAGGTCGAGGAGCTCCGGGTCCTTGGCCACGTCGGCCCTGACCTGAGCCGTCCAGTGGGGCGTGAGCTTATTCTCTATCATGGCGTTGAGGAGTTCCTTCGTCCGCTTCTTATGGGCGCAGAAGTTGTCGTCATAGAAGAAGACCCAGTTGCTCCCGCAGGCCTTGTTTATGCGGAGTTCCTCAAGTACGCGCTCCTTGCTCCTGAACCTGTATTTCTGGCCGAACATGCCGGTGACCGAGCAGAAGCTGCAATCGAAGGGGCAACCCCTCGAGGTCATGACCGGCGTGATGGAAAGTCCCAGCGCGGCCTTCTTCTCCAGACCGTGTATGAGCGTAAAATCCGGGGGCGGCAGGATGTCGAGGTCTTTGCAGAACGACACGTTCTTGTTGTGATGCACGACCCCGTCCTTCCTGTAGGACAGGCCGGGCACCTTTTCAAGGCCGTCTTTGTTGATGAGCGCCTCCACGAGCTGCACTATGTGCTCGTCCGCCTCTCCGCGCGCGACGTAGTCGCAGTATTCGAGCGCCTCGTCCGGAAGATACGTGACGTGCGGCCCGCCCATGAACACGGGGATGCCCGCGGACTTTATGAGTTTCGCTATCTCATAAGAACGCTTCGAGGTGGACGTGATGCAGGATATGCCGACGGCGTCCGCGGTCAATACGTCCTTGAGGTCGATCTCCTTGACCGCCTCGACGTAGTTCTTTACCTGATAACCCTTCTGCTTCAGTATGGTGCCGAGCAATACCGTGCCGAGGCGTGGCAGGATCATCTTAGAAAAGACATGAAAATCGGGCGGATGCGGCTCTATGAAGACTATCTTTTTCATTTTGTCCTTTTCTCCGAGAATGCACTCATATTACTTTGTTGGCAAAGGGTTGTCAAGGCATTTGTGCCGGAGGGTTCTTGCGCGCGCCTGCGCGGCGGGACCGCTATCGAGGGCGGAACGGGTCTTGCCCCCGGCCTTTACGCTGTTTTCCTGGGGCTGGGAAGGGATGGGGCTATGGCGAAGGATAATGACGCGCCTGCAACGGACGGCGCGTTTGGGCTTGGGTGGATACGGCGCGGAAAGGACAAAAAAATACAGGGCACCCAGGCCAGGAAAGAGTCTCTCAGTATATGGCAGCCCAGAGGGACGGTTCAGGCTTCCCGCATCGGACGTAATCACGCCCGGCGGGCTTGCGCACCCCGCCCCGGAAGGGCCCCAAGACCCGGCAACTGTAGCTCGTCTCCCATGATACCCGGCTTGCCCTGCCTACTTATATAGTACCGCTTTTTGCCGAATTTGTCAAACCACGGCCGGGCCTTGAGCTACCCCCAGACATAGTAGTAAACCCCCGCCTGTGCCAGGCCGATGAGGAATCCCATGAGGCCGCCGAGCCATTCGAGGTGCCGGAGTTCCTTTGCTATGAATTCGGTCAGCATGGTCTCGAACTTCATCAGATCAAGGCCGTCTATCTTCTTTATGATGTGCCCCTTGACGTCGATGTTCCCCTTGAACCTTGCGGCAAAGGCGTCCTTTTTCTTGTCTATCTGGGTAAGTATCTCCTTGGTTACGAGGTATTTTATGTGGTATTTGACGTTCTCTGAAAGGAGGCCGATTACGGGCAGGCCCTTGAGGGCGCGTCCGCTGAGGCGGTGCTCCACGGCCTCCTCCACGGTCTTCTCCACCTCGTCCTTCCAATCTATGCCGTTTAAGACGGTTGCGAGGTCTTCGGACGAGAGGAGTTCCTTTTCAATGGCGTGCGCCATGCTCAGGGCAATGTCCGAGCGCCGCTTTGGAATGATGCCCTGGAGTTTATATCCGAATAAGTTGACCGGCAGGAGCGGCCTGAAGAGGAGCTTTATGGCCACGTAGTTGGTGAACCATCCGATGAATGCCCCGGCTATCGGCGGGAGGATGAGTTTGAAGAACATGGCATGGGCACCGTGGCGGTTTTAAAACAGCGCGTCACTGGCTCCAGTAAGGCGCGGTTGTTAGAGGGGAATACTAAAACAGCGCGCGCGGTTCGATGAAGGACGCGCCCCGGACTCCGGCAAGGCGCGGTTGTCCGGGAGGGATGCTAAAACAGCGCGCGCGGCTCGATGAAGGACGCGTCACTGGCTCCGGCAAGGCGCGGTTGTTAGAGGGGGATACTAAAACCCCTTTTTCTTAGCCTCTTCCTCGAAGTATTTTTTGTAGAGTATGTCCCATTCGCGGCCGCCTTCGGGCACGTCCCTTGAGAGGGAGCGTATCTTGGCGCGGGCCGCGGAGTCGGCCTCGTCCTCGGCCCTGAGAAAATGCGTTATGACGCGCTTTATCTCGGCGAGGGCGCGATTGTCGTCCTTCCAGTCCGCGAGGTCGTCCTTCCACACGGCGTCTGAGACGAGGTGGGCGAGGTGCGAAATCCTGTCGTCGGAGAGTCTCAAAGCACTATGCCCCGTTCCTTGGCGAGTTTGGTCTTTATCATGGTGAACATGCGCTTGTAGTCTACCTTGCCGGACGCGATGGCGCCGGAATGGGCCTCGAGCATCCGCTCGACCTCGCGGTCGAGGTCGTCCTCGGCGCGCAGGTCGGTCAGGATCGCCTCGGACATCCTCTCAAGCACGCGGCGTTCCCCGGCCTTCAGGACGATGAGCTTCTTATCCTTCAGGTCGTCGAGTATAAGCCGCGAGACCTTGTCTATCTGTTCTTTGGCCAGTTTCATGTCGTGTACTTTAGAAAGTAGCACAGAAACCCGCGATTGGCAAGGTTTCTCAAGCCCCGAGAAACGATAATATTGACTCCGCTGGGGCCTTACCTTAAAATGAAATATGCGCGGTCTGCCTGATATAAGACGCGGACGCGCTTTGACGTTAAATATTTCCCCATGAAACCGTCCCGGATAATCATAGCCATACTCTCGGTGGTCTTCGCGTTCGCCCTTGGCGTCATCCTGCGCGCCGCCGGCACGGACGAGCGGATAAGCGCATTGTGGCTCGTCGTGGCCGCGGCCTCGTTCTATATCGTCATATACCGTCTCTACGGCGCGTTCATTGCGGCCCGCATCCTCGCCCTCGACGACGGGCGCAAGACCCCGGCGGCAAGGTTCGCCGACGGCAAGGATTTTTTCCCTACGCATACCCTCGTCCTCTTCGGCCACCACTTCGCGGCCATTGCCGGGGCCGGGCCGCTCATAGGGCCGGTGCTTGCGGCCCAGTTCGGGTACCTGCCCGGGTTCCTCTGGATACTCATCGGCGCGGCCTTCGGCGGGGCGGTGCATGACATGGTCATACTCGCGGGCTCGGTCAGGGCCGACGGCTGCTCGCTCGCGCAGATGGCAAGAAAGGAGGTCGGCCCGGTGGCCGGCGCGAGCGCGGCCTTCGCCATACTCTTCATCATAATAGTCGCCCTTGCCGGACTCGGCCTCGCGGTGGTGAACGCCCTGCACAGGAGTCCGTGGGGGACGTTCACCATCTTCGCCACCATCCCCATCGCCCTTTTCATGGGATTCTATCTCCACAGGTGGCGGCACGGCAGGGTCGCCGAGGTCAGCGTCATAGGCGTAATACTCCTCGCCGCCGCCGTGGTCTTCGGCAGGTTCATCCCCGGCTCGTCCGTCGAGCCGTGGTTCTCTCTGGAGAGGACCACGCTCGTATACATACTCGCTGGATACGGGTTTGCCGCGTCGGTCCTGCCCGTCTGGATGCTCCTGTGTCCGCGGGACTATCTCTCCACCTACATGAAGATCGGCACGGTGCTCCTCCTTGCCGCCGGGGTCGTCTTCCTCGCGCCGGAGATGCAGATGCCCGCGTTCACGAGGTTCATTGCCGGGGGCGGCCCGATAATACCGGGCGGCGTATTTCCGTTCATGTTCATCACCATAGCCTGCGGCGCGATATCCGGGTTCCACTCTCTCATCGCCTCGGGCACCACGCCCAAGATGATAGAGCGCGAGAGCGACGTTAAGATCATCGGCTTCGGGGCGATGCTCGCCGAGGGGTTCGTGGCCGTCATAGCGGTCATCGCGGCCTCGGTGCTCATGCCGGGAGACTACTTCGCCATCAACACGACGCTCGGCGCGGACGCCCTCGGGGCGATGGGATTCCCGCCCGGCCGCATAGCCGAACTCTCAGCAATGGTCGGCGCGGATGTCGCTGGAAGGCCCGGGGGCGCGGTCTCGCTCGCCGTGGGCATGGCCTCCATATTCTCCGGGCTTCCCGGCATGAGGGGGCTTATGCCCTACTGGTACAACTTCGCGCTCATGTTCGAGGCGCTCTTCATATTGACGACCGTCGATACGGGCACGCGCGTGGCGCGCTTTATCCTTCAGGAATTCGGGGGGCGCGTCTACGGGCCGCTTGGCCGCACGGACTGGATGCCCGGGGCCGCCGTCACCTCCGGCATGGCGGTGCTCGCGTGGGGTTATCTCGTCAATTCAGGCTCCATATCCACCATCTGGCCGATGTTCGGGGTGGCGAACCAGCTCCTCGCGGCCATTGCCCTGTGCGTGGGGACGACCATCCTCATCAAGGCGGGCAAGGCGAGATACGTCTGGGTGACGCTTGTGCCGATGTGTTTCATGTTCGTCATGACGATTACCGCGTCCTGGAAGCTATACTGGATATTCGACGCGAGGGCCGCCTCCGCGTCCGGTGCGCAGGCGTTCACATACAGGCTGGACGCGGTCCTCGTCGGCGCAATGGCCTGCCTCGCGGCGGTGGCCGTGGCCGATTCCGCCGTTAAGTGGAGGGGCATGGCAACGCGGGCGGGAGAGGCGGCCTCCGTTGCGCTTGAGTCCGAAGGCGGGGTATAGTATATTGTAAAAGGGGAAAAATACTGTATAATTATCCTGCTCAAAGGATAGGCGGACCCTTATCCGGCGAGAAGGCGGTAGAGCAGGGACGCCGATATGACGGCCACATTGACCAGCGCGCCCAATAATATCAAGACGTCCGCCGGACGCATCTTCGTCAGCTTTAGCATATCGCCGTAAGGTTAAGCCTTTTTACCACGGATTGTCAAGCGCAAGGAGCGTCATGCCGGAAAAGACCCGCGTACTCATAGTGGACGACGACGATATCATCGCCATAGACATCCGCACGCGCCTTGAGGAGATTGGCTCATACGACGTGGCCGGGACGGCCTCGACCGGCGATGACGCGCTCAGGAAGACCGGGGAGCTTAAACCAGAGATCGTCCTCATGGACATCGTATTGAAGGGCGACATGGACGGCATAGAGACCGCCGGTCTGATACGCTCCCGTTTCAACATACCGGTCGTCTACCTTACCGCCTACGCCGACGACCTCTTCCTCAAACGCGCGAAGATAACCGAGCCGTTCGGCTACATATTGAAACCCTTTCAAGCGCGGGAGCTTCACACGACCATCGAGATGGCGCTCTACAGGCACCGCGTCGACGCGGAGCGCGAGAAACTCATCACCGAGTTGCAAGAGGCGCTCGCCCACGTAAAGACGCTCAGGGGGTGCCTGCCGATATGCGCCACCTGCAAGAAGATACGCGACGACAAGGGCTACTGGACGCGCATAGAGCAGTATATCATGGAGCACACGGACGCGGACTTTACCCACGGCATCTGCCCTGAGTGCGCCCGGAAGTTCGTCGAGGGAAACTGAGCGGCGCCGATAATCCGAGCATGAAGCCAACCTCTTCTTTCCTCATAGCATTTGCGGCGGCAGCCGCATTTTTTATGCTCATGGACGCCCTCATCCTTGGCGTCCAGGGGCTTAGCCTTATCTACAGGGGTTGAGGGAGACCGCATGCACCTGTCTTCAAACGCGCAAGCCTCCGCCTGTTCCCGGCCATGCTGCTCCTCCTGCTTTGCATCTCATCCGTTCCCGTATTGACGCCGTCAAGCGCGTTTGCCGGGGACGCTGTCTCGCAAGCGGGCACCGGGTCTGCCCCGGCATATATGCCCGCTCCGAGGTTGAAGGCGGAGGACTATCCAAAGGCCGGGGGAGTGAACCCAAGGCTCGCGGTCTGGTTCGCCGCGCAGATGCACCTGTGGTTCGCGGCCTTTGTCCTCGCCGTGCCGGTCTTCGTCCTCATCATCGAATGCGTCGGCGTATACACCGGGGACGTCCGCTACGACGGACTCGCATACGAATTCCTCCGCGTGAGCCTCACGGCGTATTCCATCACGGCCCTCACGGGCGCGGCCCTGCTCGTGAGCCTCGTGGTCTTCTACCCCGCGGTGATGAGTTACCTCGTCTCCATCTTCGGCTCCACCATGCTCCTCTACGCGCTCCTATTCTTCGTCGAGAGCGGGGCGCTCTACGTTTATTACTACGGCTGGCGCGCGATGACCGGGCCGTGGAAGAAGGCGCACGTCGGCGTGGGGCTTCTCCTCAACGCCGCCGGGACCAGCCTCATGTTCATCGCCAACGCGTGGGTGACATTCATGATGACCCCGGCGGGCGTGGACGCGAGGGGTGTATTCGACGGCAACGTCTGGCACGCGGTCAACAACCACCTCTGGAACCCGATGAACCTCCACAGGTTCATCGCCAACGTCGCGTACGGCGGCTCGATAGTCGGCGCGTATGCGGCGTATATGTTCCTCTCCTCAAAGACCGGCGAGGAGCGCGGCCATTACGACTGGATGGGCTACACCGCGAGCATCATAGCGATATGCGGCCTCCTGCCGCTCCCGTTCGCCGGGTACTGGCTGACGGCGGAGATATACTCCTACAGCCAGCAGATGGGCATAAACCTCATGGGCGGAGTGCTCGCGTGGCTCTTCATCATACAGGCCGCGGTCATAGGCGCGCTCTTCCTCGCGGCCAACTATTATCTCTGGTGCGGGATGCAGCGCGGCGCGTTCGCGGCGCGTTATAACGGCTACATCAAATACATCGCCTTCGTCCTCGCGGTATCGTTCATGGTCTGGTTCACCCCGCACACCCCGCTCCTCGCGCCCGCCGAGGCCGCGGCGCTGGGCGGACAATTCCACCCGTGGCTCGCGCCCCTCGGGCTCATGCCCGCCAAGAACACGGCGGTCAACGTTATGATAATCTTCACGTTCCTGAGCTTTCTCCTCTACAGGCGCTCCAACAGGGCACCGGCGGTCAAATGGGCGGACTCCGGCAAGGCCGCGCAGGCCGCGATATTCTGCGCGGCCATCGTGAACATCGTCGTTGCCGGGGTCTACTACGGCTACTTCACGAATACCGTCTATAAAGTTGCATCGAGCGTCATTCAGGTCGCGTCCACCCTCTTCGTCATCATCGCCTGCTCGGTCATCGAACGGCTCATCCACAGGGGGGCAAAGGAGGCAGGCGCGTATAAGTGGGGCGCGATGCCTGATGGGAGCCAGTACGCGCTCATCCTCATAGCCGTATCGTTTACGTGGCTCATGGGCTTAATGGGCTTTGTCCGCTCCGCGATAAGACAGCACTGGCACGTCTATTCGATAATGAGGGACAACTCGCCCGACGCGTTCACGCCGACCGTGGCATACGCGGCAAGGGTCGTCTCCATCGGCACGGTCGTATTCCTGGCTATAATCCTCTTCATCTTCTGGCTCGCGCAGCTTGGGAGACGGCGCGATGAGTAATTTTTTACGGGTCGTCCTCTTCGGCCTCGTGGTCATCGGCGCGTATGCCGCGTTCGCTGCGGTCTTTACGCCCTCCATAAAGCCTGAGCCGCCTCCGGCTGAGGAGACCGTCTCTGTTGCGGCCGCTATGACTCAGGAGGAGTTCGCAAGGTTCGGGGAGCGCCTCTACCACGGCAAAGGGCAGTGCGCGCTCTGCCATAACGCGGCAGGGGGCAGGGCGCCCTCGCTCGACGCCGTTGCAATCAACGCGGCAAGGCGGATAATCTCCCCTGACTACAAAGGCGGCGCAAAGGACGCGGCAGCGTATCTATATGAATCCATGACCGCGCCGTCGGCCTACGTCGTGCCGGGCTACGGCGCGGCTGGCACAAGTCCCATGCCCGGCGTGAGAAAGGAGCCTATCGGCTTGAACGAGACCGAGATGCGCGGCGTCATAGCCTTTCTGCAAAGCCGCGCCGGGGTCACGGTGACAGCCGCCCCTCCAAAGGCGGGTGAGCAATAGAGATGCCGCGCATAGTCAAATTCTCCCTTATCATCATTGCGGTCTACTGCCTCTTGAAAATACCGGGGGTCTTCTTCACCAGGCCCATACCCGCGAGCGTCCTTAGCGTCTACCTCTTGTTCGCCGTCGTTGCCACCCTCCTTGCCATGACCGCGACCGGCGAAGGCGCAACCGGGTTCATCGAGCCGATAGCCTCTCTTTTTGCCGACCCGTCAAAGAGGGCCGCAAGGAATATCGTCCTCGTTATCGTGCCGATTGCCGCCGCATGGATCGCCTACGCCGCGCTCAGACCAGATGACGCGCCGCCCCCCATTGTCCGCTCCATACACCCGGCCCCGCCCGCCGCGTTCACGGCCTATGGCCGGACCATCGAACTCGCCTCCCTCACGAACCCATACAGGGCGTCGGAAAAGGAAAACCCCTCGCAATTCCGCGCCGCCGTTGATGAGGGCGCTGAGATATATTTTAAAAACTGCTTTTACTGCCACGGCGCAAAGCTCGACGGCGCGGGGCACTATGCGAGGGGGTTGAGCCCCTCCCCTGTGCCGTTCAGGGGCACGGACACCATAGCGCAGTTGCAGGAGTCCTACGTTTTCTGGCGCGTGGCAAAGGGCGGGCCGGGACTGCCCCGCGAAGGCGGCCCGTGGCTCTCGGCCATGCCCGCGTGGGAAGACGCGCTTACCGAGGACGAGGCATGGAAGGTTGTGACTTTCATATACGACTATACCGGCAACAGGCCGAGGTCATGGGCAAAGTGAAGGACATTATCCGCATATTCCCGGCGCTTCTTCTCCTCCTAATCGCGCCGCTCTCCCATGCCGGGACGGACGCAGGCAAGGAGACATACCTCAAGCGTTGCGCGGGGTGTCATGGGAAGGACGGCACGGGCAATGGTCCGGCGGCCCGGTTCCTGAACCCGGCCCCGCGGGACCTGACGGCCGGGGTCTTCAAATGGAAGACCACGCCGTTTGACGAGCCTATGCCGTCCGGCGACGACCTCTACGCCGTCATCGCGGGGCACAATGCCGGGCCGGGCTGGTCCGGCCTCGGCAACACCGCCATGCCGGGGTGGTCTGATACCCTGAGTAAAGGGGAGATAAGGGACGTTGCCGCGTATCTAAAAAAACTCGGCGGCCTCGATGCGCCTCGCAAGCCCTCGATAAGCGCCTCAGCCGGGCCGAGCGCCACCGCCGCCGCGATTGAGACGGGCAAGAGGTTGTTTAAAGACAGGTGCGCCGAATGCCACGGCGCACAGGGCCGGGGCAACGGCGCAAAGCGCCTGAAGGACGACTGGGGCGGACGAACATGGCCGAGAGACCTGACCAAGTCATGGACGTTTCGGAGGGGCGGGGGCAGGGAGGCGGTCTACGCGACCATGACCGTCGGCATCCCAGGCACGCAGATGCCCTCATTCGCCGACCCCAAGAGCAAGAAGATGCTTACTAACGGCGAGCGCTGGGCAGTGGCCGGCTACGCCGCCTCGATTGACGAGCCTGCAAAGACGCCGGGGACTGACACCGTGGTCAGGGCGGCCCGGACGGACGGCGTCCTGCCTTCGACGCCGGCGGACGCGGCATGGGCAAAGACGGCCTATGCCTCCTTCTTTCTTACGCCGCAGATAATCGCGGGGGACAGGCTCTACGCGCCTGCGCTCGACGCCATTTCAATAAAGGCCGTCTATAATGAAAAGGATATCGCCTTTCTCGTCGAATGGGACGACCGGACGGAGGGCATCCCGCGCGACGCAAAGTCAATGGAGATAGCGGGAGGCGAGGTCGAGCCGGACTCCGTTGCATTGGAATTTCCGGCGGAGCCTCCCAGGGACGGGGACGCGCAGCTGCCCTGCTTCGGCATGGGAGATAGTCTTGGGCAGGTGAATATCTGGCAGTGGAAGAACGCGGTGCTTGAGCCTTTAAGGCTCATCGACGCCAACGGCCCGCGCAACATGCGCGAGCGTGACGCGGTTGCAAGCGGCCTCAGCGCGAACGGCGTGTATGACAACGGCGCATGGAGGGTCGTCTTCAAGAGACCGCTCCGCACGGCCACGCCGGAGATACAGTTCGAGGAGGGGAGGTTCATCCCCATAGCCTTTGCCGCATGGGACGGCTCGAACGGCGAGAAGGGGTCGAAGCACGTCATGACCCCGTGGTTCTGGCTAAGGCTCGAACCCCCGGCGGACAGGACGGCATACGTCTGGCCCATCGTAGCAGGGATTCTGGCATTCGCGGCGGAATGGGCGTGGCTCGTTAAAAGGCCATGAGGCGTGAAATGAAAAAGGCGCGCGCGTCACCGCGGCTGTTTTCTCCGGGCCGCCGCCACGCCCGCTGCAAGCGATATCGCGCCTGCCGCGATGAGCGCGTAATCGAACAGGGTCGTGGCCGTACCCGCCTTGAGCATCAGGGCGGAGTCGAGGCCCGCCACGGCCAAGAGGACGCAGCCCGCAAAGCGCCTCTTCGCGCCTTTCCCAAACCTTATCTCCGCATCCTCCACGGCCATCATCCTTATCGTAAAACAAAAAGGCGGGCCGCGCAAGGCCGTAGCGCTAAAAGCCTTCTTTATGATAAGGCGCCATGATATAATTATGGATTACATGGAGACAGACTCAAATCCATTGACCATACTGGACACAAAAACATATACCCTGCAAGAGGTTATCCGGGCCGTGAACGGCCTCGGGCCCGGGGAGAGGGTTTCAATCGGCGCGCTTCGCGGCTCATCCGCGGCCTACTGCCTCGCCTTGCTCTTCGCCGCCTCGAGGAGGCATATATTCGCCGTAGCGCCCGATGTCGACCGCGCCGAGGCCCTGGTCTTTGACCTGCGCTTCTTCCTCCCGGAGGCCGCGGTATCCAGCCTGCCGTGGACCGAGATACTGCCGTTCGAGCTTCAATCCCCGCACCCTGAGATATCGAGCGCCCGGCTCAGGGCGTTAAACGGCCTCATCGACGCGGCACCCGTCATCACCGTAGCCCCGGTTCAGAACCTCCTCCAGCGCGTCATGCCCAAGCGTTCTATAGCCGCCAACACCGTTACGCTTTCGGTCGGCGCCGAATGCCCGATGGAGCGCCTTGTCGAATCGCTCGGCCTCGCCGGTTACTCCCGCATGTCGATGGTGGAGGAGCGCGGGGAGATGAGCCTGCGCGGCGGGATACTCGACGTCTTCGCCCCTGGTTTCGACGACCCGCTGCGCGTCGAATTCTTCGGCGACGAGGTGGAGTCTATCCGTTCGTTCGACATAGCGACGCAGCGTTCAAAGGCGAACCTCGCTCGTGCGCGCATACTGCCCGCAAGGGAGACTATCTTCGCGGAGGAAGGCCGCCAGGAGGCGCGGACAAGGCTCATAGAGCGCTCGGACGAGCTTGGTCTGGGCCGCGAGGTCTGGGAGCCGCTCTCCGCGAGGCTCCGCGACGCCAAGGTCGTCTCAGGCATGGACGCGCTCCTGCCCGTGCTGCACGAACGCCTCGACACCGTCTTCGACTATATCCCCGGAAACGCGATAACCGCGGTCATGGACCCGGAGGCCGCTATTTCGGCGTTGAGGGGTTTTGAGAAGGAGGCAGCGGAGGCCGCGGCCCGCGCCTCGGCAAAAAAACAGTTCTTCGTCAGACCCGAGACCCTTTATATGGGCGCCGAGGAGGCGCTCGGCCGTCTCAACGCCTTTGCAGCCGCCGGGATAGAGACGATGCGTAACGCGGCCATGGACCCCGGCGTAGAGACGAACGCCGACATCAGGGCCGATATAAGCCTTAAAAGGGGGGGGGAGTTTCTGTTAAAACCCCTCGTCGACAGGATACGGGGATGGATCGACGAGGGCAGGAGGGTCTATCTCACGGCGCACAACAAGGGACAGGCCGAGAGGACGCGGGAACTGCTCGCGGGCTACGGCCTCAACGTCCCCTCCGCCTTCGGAAAGGGTGGCGACATCGTCTCCGCGTCCGGCCCCGGCCCCGGATTCGGCATAGTCATAGGCGGCCTCTGCGGCGGTTTCAGGCTCGTCAATGAGTCGCTGGCGATAATTTCCGAGGAGGACGTGTTCGGCGAAAGGGTCCGGCGCAGGGCGGCCTCCACAAGAAGGCTCGATGCGTTCTTAGCCGAGTTGCAGGACCTTGTGCCGGGCGACTACATCGTCCACAGGCTCCACGGCATAGGCGCATACAGGGGACTCAAGCGCCTCAGCGTCGAGAACGTCGAGGGGGACTTTCTCCTCCTCGAATACCGCGACGGCGACAAGCTCTACCTGCCTGTATGGCGGCTCGACCTCGTAAGCAAATACCACGGCGTCGAAGGTTCCGCACCGGCGCTCGACAAGCTGGGGGGCACGGGCTGGGCAAAGACGAAGAAGAGGGTCAAGCGGGCCGTGGAGAAGCTCGCCGGGGAACTCCTGAAGCTCTACGCGGAGCGCTCGGCGGCTAAGGGGTACGCCTTCTCGAAGCCGGACCACGTCTTCGCCGAATTCGAGGCCGCCTTTGAATACGAGGAGACGCCCGATCAGGCCCGCGCCATAGCCGAGACCCTCTCCGACATGACGGACGAACGCCCCATGGACAGGCTCGTGTGCGGGGACGTGGGCTTCGGCAAGACCGAGGTCGCCATGCGCGCGGCGTTCAAGGCGGCGCTCGACGGCAAGCAGACCGCGGTGCTCGTGCCAACGACCGTGCTCGCGCAGCAGCACTACGATACCTTCTCGAAGAGGCTCGCGCCTTATCCGGCGAGGGTCGAGTCGCTATCGAGGTTCAGGTCGAAGGCCGAGCAGAAGGCGGTATTGGACGGGCTCGCCGGCGGCACGGTGGACATAGTCATCGGCACGCACAGGCTCCTGCAAAAGGACGTGGCGTTCAAGGACCTCGGCCTCATCGTCATAGACGAGGAGCACAGGTTCGGCGTGGCGCACAAGGAGCGCATGAAGCGCCTCAAAAAAGAGATAGACTGCCTGACCCTTACGGCAACGCCAATACCGCGCACGCTCCAGATGTCGCTCGCCAGCATCCGGGGCCTCAGCATCATCAACACTCCGCCGGAGGACAGGCTGGCCATAAAGACCTACGTCATAGGTTTTGACGAGGCGGCCATAGCCGAGGCCATAGAGCGCGAGCTTGCGAGAGGCGGGCAGGTCTTCTTCGTCCACAACAGGGTCCAGTCCATCGGAGCGATGGAGGAGTTCATCCGGCGCGTATGCCCCGGCGCGCGCGTGGCCGTGGCGCACGGCCAGATGAAGGAGGGCGAGCTGGAGGCGCGGATGCTCGGCTTCATCAGGAAAGACTACGACGTGCTCCTCTCCACGACCATTATTGAATCCGGCCTCGACATACCCTCGGCCAACACCATCATCATAAACCGCGCCGACAGGTTCGGCCTCGCCGAGCTCTATCAGTTGAGGGGCAGGGTCGGCAGGAGCGCGCACCGGGCTTACGCATACCTCGTGTGTCCGGCCTCGACCGACATCACCGCGGACGCGGCCAAGAGGATCGACGTCATCCGGGAGCTCGCGGAGCCCGGCAGCGGCTTCAAGATAGCGGCTTACGACCTTGAGATACGCGGGGCCGGGGAGCTCCTCGGCGCGTCCCAGTCCGGGCAGCTCGCGGAGGTCGGCTTCGAGACCTACGCCGAACTCCTCGAGGAGGCCGTGGCCGAACTCAGGGGAGAGGAGCCTCCGGAGAGGATCGAGCCTGACGTAAACATCAAGGTGTCGCAGTACATACCGGAGGAGTACGTCCCGGACGCGCGGCAGAGGCTGTCGGTCTACAAGAGACTCGCGTCGGTGGAGACGCCGGAGGAGCTTGACGCTATAGCCGAGGAGCTTGGCGACAGGTTCGGCGAGCCTCCGGCGCTCGTGGGGAACCTGCTCAGAACGGCGGAACTCAAGACGCTCCTGCGCAGGCTCCGGGCGCGCGACCTCACCCAGCGCGGCCAGAACCTCTACGTGACGTTCGCCGGTCTTGGTTCCTCCGCGCTGTGGGAAAAGGTATCGGGCAAGGCCCTCAAGCTGGTCAAGGCCGAACCAAGACGCTTCAGGCTCACCCCGGCGGGACAGTTCGTGGCGGTCATGGCGAAGGACGCCGATCCGCTCGTTGAGGCCAGATATCTGTTGAAAGAACTTGAGGCTGGATGTTATAGTTAAAAATCATGCCGACCAGGGCCTTTTATACAAGACACCTGCCGCGTCTTATGGCGGCGCTTCTCGTTGCCGCCTCGTTCGCCTGCGGCCGCGGCGGGGACAAGGGCACCGTCGTCGTAGCCAGGGTCGGGCCGCGCGCCATCACCTTGAAGGAGTACGAGGACGCCCTTGCGAGGCTCGCGCCCTCAGGCGCGTCCGAGGGCAAGGACGACCTTGCGCTGCTCAAGCGCGACCTCATAAATCAGATGATCGAGGACGCGCTGATACTCGGCGAGGCGGAGCGACTGTCAATAACCGTCTCCGGCGATGAACTCTACGCCGAGGTCGAGGGCGTAAAGAAGGACTACGGAGACGCCTTCAAGGACGCGATAGCCGAGCGGTATGGGGACGTCAACGCATGGAAGGCGGAACTGAGGAAAAAACTTATCATCAGAAAGACCATTGCCAAGGCCGCCGTCTCGAAGAAACCGCCCTCCGGGGACGCGGCCCGCAAGTATTACGACGGCCACCTCAAGGAGTTTGACGCGCCTGAGCAGGTAAAGGCCCGGATGATAGTCGTGGCGTCGGAGGACGACGCCGGAAAAATCAAGAAGACCTTGACGCCTGAGAACTTCTCGAAGACCGCCAGGGAGGTCTCTCTAACGCCGGAGGGCAAAAACGGCGGCGACCTCGGATACTTCGGAAGGGGCGACATGCCCAAGGAGTTCGAGGACGCCGTCTTTGGCCTCTCCATAGGCGGGATAAGCCCGGTGGTCAAGACCGAATACGGCTACCACATCTTTCTCCTCGAGGCCAGGAAAAAGGACGGCAGGCTCAAGTGGGAGGAGGCGCGGCCCAGGATCATCGAGAGGATGCGCCTCGAGGACGCGGACGCGGAATACGGGAGGTGGGTGGAGGGGCTGAAGGCGAAGGGCAAGATCGAGATAAACGAGGCGCTGCTATGAGAAGGAAATTTCGCATGGATGCCGTCCGCGCCCTGAAAAGGGCCGGGCAAGGGGTCGGGCTCGCGGCCTTCGCGCTCATCGTTGTCCTCCTTGCGCCAATGACCGCCGGCGCAGAGGTCGTTGACCGCATCGTGGCCGTGATAAACGATTCCATCATCACCCTCTCCGAGCTTAACGCGGCCACCGCGGCGGCGCTTGAAGGCGTGGGAGGCGAGAGGCCGGGAGATAAGAAGGCGTTTGAGGTAAAGGGGCAGGTGCTCGACACCCTTATAGAGCAGAAGCTCGTCAAGCAGGCGGCGGACAAGGCGGGCATAGAGGTGAGCGAGAGGGAGATCGACAACGCCGTGGACGACGTGAAAAAACAGAACGGCCTTACGAAGGAGACCCTGCTCGTGGCCCTTGCGCAGAGCGGCCTTACCTACAGGGGATACAGGGAGCAGCTCAAGGAACAGATACGTCAGGCCAAGTTCATCAGCAAGGAGTTCCGCTCGAAGATAAACGTCGAGGACGCTGAAATAGACGAGTACTACCGCCGCAATCAGGACGGCTTCCTCAGCCCGCAGACCTATAGGCTGAACATGATATTCCTCCCGCTGGTGGACGAGCGGGCGATGAACCAGAAGCTCGGGATGATCCTGGAGGGGCTGGACAAAGGGGAGGAGTTCAAGACGCTAGCGCGCCTCTACTCCGAAGGCCCTAACGCGGACAAGGGGGGCGACATGGGCATGGTAAAGGCTCATGAACTCGACCACGCGGTCGCCGATGCCGCCGCACCCCTTGAGATAAACGGGATAAGCAAACCGATACAGACGCCGAGCGGCATATACGTCATCCAGCTTCTTGAACGTCCCGCGCGCGTCCCCATGCCGCTGGCCGAGGTCAAGGACGCGATCAAGGACAGGCTCTTCAAGAAGATGATGGACGACAGGTTCCGTTTCTGGCTCGAAGAAACAAAGAGGTTCGCGCATATAGAGACGAGGCTGTAGAACGGTTGCCGGTGGACGGTTACCGATAATTGATTCGAGGAAAACGCAATGGGATGCACTGATCGTGAGCTCGAAACCCTGCTTGCGGATATAGAGCCGGATCGCGCCGAACGCAAGGAGGCATGGAAGGGCGATGCGTCTACTTCTGGGCGAGAGGCTGTTTGTGCGTTTGCGAATGATCTGCCGGATCATGGAAGGCCGGGCATCTTGTTTGTCGGCGCCGAGGACGACGGTACGCCCTCCGGTCTGACCGTTACGGACGAATTACTCTGCACGCTCGCCGCCATCCGTACCGATGGGAATATCCTTCCCCCACCTTCCATTCTTGTAGAGAAGCGCCCTCTGTGCGGCGTTGAAATGGCCGTAGTTACCGTGCAACCGCCGGATGCGCCTCCGGTTCGATATAAAGGCAGGATAGAGGCTGGCCTCTTGCCGGATGATAGCGTCGGTGGACGAGCCAACGCCGACGATCCTCGGCATATTGGTCCTGGGTGTGTCAACGCGGGATTGGATGCCCGGAGCGTATGTGCAATTCCTGCGGATCGCCGGGACGCAAATGACCGGCCCGATACTCGACGAGGCCCTTATCGACGGCCCCCTCGGACAGGTACTGCGCCGGATCGATGAAATGGCCGAAGAGCATGAATGACCGCAATCAATACCGGCCGTTCAGGATCATTACGGCCTTCTGGCAGATAATGCAGATGGCGGCTGAACAAGTCGGCGCGGATATCATCTTTGTTGACATTGGCCCGAACCTGGGGGCCATAAATCGTTCCGTCCTGATAGCCTCAGACTACGTTGCCATACCGCTTGGGGCCGACCTCTTTTCTCTCCAGGGATTGAAGAACCTTGGGCCGACTCTGCGCAACTGGCGCGGTCAGTGGCAAAAGCGATTGGAGAATTGGCCGTCCCCTGAATTCCCATTACCTGAAGGCCGCATGACCCCTATCGGCTATATCGTCCAGCAGCACAGCGTCCGGCTTGACAAACCTGTCAAGGCGTACGACAAATGGATCAACAGGATGCCTGCCGTATATCATGAGCATCTGCTTGGAGGACGGACGGATGCAAGGATGCCAACGGAAGACGAGGAGTGTCTCGGCACTTTGAAACATTACCGCAGTCTTATCCCGATGGCGCAGGAGGCGCGAAAGCCGGTCTTCGAGCTGACGGCCGCGGACGGCGCGATCGGCTCCCATGCCAAGGCGGTTACGGAAGCCCACGACGACTTCAAGCGTCTTGCGGAGAAGCCCCTTGAAAAGATGAGCTCCTGCTCAACCAAGACAAGAAGCGTGACCGTGTCCAGAACCCCATGAAACCGACCATCGTCATAACCATGGGCGACCCTGCCGGGGTCGGCCCGGAGATATGCCTCAGGGCGCTCGCCGACGCCAGGGTGCGGCGCGTCTGCAAGCCCGTTGTCATTGGCGGCGAGGCCGTCCTCTACCACCTCGCAGAAAGGCTCCGGCTCCCTTCCCCGCCCGCCGGCGCGGTCATAAATTTCTCCGGCCTTGACCCGCGCAGGATAAAACCGGGCGTCCCGGATGCCGGATGCGGCAGGGCCATGATCAGCTACGTCGAGGAGGCGGTCGGCATGACCCTCGGAGGCGCGGCTGAGGCGATGGTCACCTGCCCCATAAGCAAGGAGGCCGCTAAGAAGGCGGGCTTCAAGTTCCCCGGGCATACCGAGTTCATCGCCCACCTCACAAATGCCAAAGACTTCCGCATGATGCTCGGGGGGACAGACCTGAAGGTCGTGCTCGTGACGATCCACGCGCCCCTCAGGGACGTGCCGAGGCTCGTGACAAGGGCCGGGGTCTACAAGACCATAAAGATAGCCGCCGACGCCTTTGTCCATCGCTTCGGCATGAAGCGGCCCCGCATAGCCGTTGCGGGACTCAACCCGCACGCCGGAGAGGCGGGCATGTTCGGCGATGAAGACCGCAAGGTCATAGCGCCAGCGGTCAAGGCCGCGCAAGACATCGGCATAGACGCCACAGGCCCTTTGCCGCCCGATACGGTCTTCTACCGCGCCGTCCGCAAAAAAGAGTTCGACTGCGCCGTGTGCATGTACCATGACCAGGGCCTCGGCCCGCTCAAGCTGCTGCACTTTGAAGACGGCGTAAACGCCACGCTCGGACTCCCCATCATCCGCACCTCGGTAGACCACGGCACGGCTTATGACATCGCATGGAAGGGCAGGGCAAACCACCGGAGCCTCGTGGCGGCCATAGAGATGGCAACGCGGATGAGCGGAGGAGGCCGCAAACACTGATGGACAGGATAGTCATCAAGGCCGCCCGCGTCCACAACCTCAAGGCCATAGACCTTGAGATACCGAGGGAGAGGCTCGTCGTCATAACCGGCGTATCGGGCTCGGGCAAGTCCTCTCTCGCCTTCGACACCATCTACGCCGAGGGACAGCGCCGCTACGTCGAGTCCCTCTCGGTCTACGCCCGGCAGTTCCTCGAACAGATGGACAAGCCGGACGTGGAGTCGATAGAAGGACTCTCTCCCGCGATATCCATCGAGCAGAAGACCACCTCCAAGAACCCGCGCTCCACCGTGGGCACCGTAACCGAGGTCTACGATTACCTGCGCCTCCTCTACGCCCGCGTGGGCAGGCCGTATTGCTACGTCTGCGGCGGCGCGATATCGGCCCAGACCATCCAGCAGATGACCGACAGGGTCATGGGACACAGGCCCGGGGCCAAGGCCGTCGTCATGTCGCCCATCGTCCGGGGCAGAAAGGGCGAATACAAAAAAGAATTCGAGGCGCTTAGGAAAGAAGGCTATACCAGGGTCAGGGTCAACGGCGAGACCCTTGAACTGGCGGCTGATATCGCGCTCGACAAACGCAAGAGGCACGACATAGACGTCGTCATAGACAGGCTGATAATAAAGGACGGCATACAGAGGAGGCTCACCGACTCCATAGAGGTCGCGGCAAGACTGAGCAACGGGCTTGTCAAGGTGGACGTTGACGGCGGCGAACTCCTCTTCAACGAAAAACTCTCCTGCGCCAGGTGCGCTGTGAGCTACCCTGAGATAACGCCCGCGTCGTTCTCGTTCAACAGCCCCGCGGGCGCGTGCCCTGAGTGCAAGGGCCTGGGGGAGAAACTCTACTTCGACCCGGCGCTCGTGGTGCCCGACCCCAATCTTTCCCTTGAGATGGGGGCCATCGCGCCGTGGGCCACAGGAGGCCAGAAAAAGACCGCGTCATGGTACCTCTCGACGCTCGTCTCGTTATCCAGACATTACTCCTTCAGCATTTCGACGCCTTACAAAAAACTGCCCACTAAGGTGCAGGAGATAATCCTCGGCGGCTCAGGCGAGGAAGAAATAGAGTTCCGCCACGCCTCCGACAAGTCGAGCTACGTCTACACCCAGCCCTTCGAGGGCGTGCTCGCCAACCTTGAGCGGCGTTACCACGAGACCTCCTCCGAGGACGTGCGGGAGGGCCTTGAGGCATACATGAACTCGCTCCCGTGCCCTGTGTGCGAAGGCGCGAGGCTCAAGAAGGAGGCGTTTTTTATTAAGGTAGGCGGCATCTCGATAGCCGAGGCCGTCAAGATGTCGATAAAAGACGCGCTTGAATTTTTCTCCGGGCTAAAGCTCACCCAGACCGAGGCCGAAATAGCGAGGCGGATAATGAAGGAGGTAGGCGAGCGGCTCGGCTTTCTCGTGAACGTCGGGCTCGATTACCTGACGCTTGAGAGGAGCGCGGGCACGCTCTCCGGCGGAGAGGGCCAACGCATAAGGCTCGCCTCCCAGATAGGCTCAAGCCTCGTCGGGGTCCTCTACGTGCTCGATGAGCCGTCCATCGGCCTGCACCAGCGGGACAACAAGAGGCTCCTGTCCACGCTCAAGAAACTCCGCGACATGGGCAACACCGTCCTCGTGGTGGAGCACGACGAGGAGACGATGCGCGAGGCCGACCACGTCATAGACATGGGGCCGGGCGCGGGCGCGAACGGAGGCGAGGTCGTTGCCGCCGGCACGTGCGCCGAGATAATAAGGAACCCGGATTCGATAACCGGCAAATATCTCTCAGGCGCCCTCAAAATACCCGTGCCAAAAGAGCGCAAGAGGCCGGGGCAGCGCTGGCTCACGCTCAAGGGCGCAACGGCCAATAACCTCAAAGACCTGACCGTGAAACTGCCCGTGGGGCTGATGACCTGCGTGACCGGGGTCTCAGGCTCCGGCAAGTCCACGCTCGTCATAGACACGCTCTATAAAAACCTTGCGCGAAGGCTATACGGCTCAAAGGACAAGGGCGGCGAGGTGGCCGCCATCATCGGGCTTGAGCACTTCGACAAGGTCATCGACATAGACCAGACCCCGATAGGCAGAACCCCGCGCTCCAATCCGGCGACCTACACCGGCGTCTTTACGCCGATACGCGAACTCTTCGCCCAGCTCCCGGAGGCCCGCGTGAGGGGGTATGACCCCGGCAGGTTCAGCTTCAACGTAAAGGGCGGCAGGTGCGAGGAGTGCTCAGGCGACGGCCTTATAAAGGTCGAGATGCACTTCCTGCCCGACGTATACGTCACCTGCGGCGCGTGCAAGGGCGAGCGCTACAACCGCGACACGCTTGAGGTGCGCTACCGGGGAAAAAACATCTCCCAGTGCCTCGACATGACCGTGACCGAGGGCATGACCTTCTTCGAGAATTTTCCGGCGATAAAGGAAAAACTCCGCACCTTGCACGACGTGGGACTCGGATACATCAAGCTGGGCCAGCCCTCCACCACGCTCTCCGGCGGAGAGGCGCAGAGGATAAAGCTCTCAAGGGAACTCTCCAAACGCGCCACCGGCAAGACGATATACATCCTGGACGAGCCGACGACCGGCCTCCACTTCGCCGACATCCACAGGCTCCTCGAGGTGCTCACCGAACTGCGCGACGCGGGCAACACCATTGTGATAATCGAGCACAACCTCGACGTGATAAAGTCCGCCGACTGGATAATAGATCTCGGCCCGGAGGGCGGAGACGCCGGAGGCCGCATCATAGCCGCGGGCACGCCCGAAGAGGTCGCAAGGACAAAGGGGTCGCATACCGGGGAGTTTTTGAGGGGGGCGGTGGGGGCGTCTTGACTTATGCCGGTTCATTTAGTATGTTTAACGCAGGGACGCTGGAGGTGTTTAAATGCAGAACCTGAATGCGGCCATAAAGCCCAGATATCTGATTGACGAAAAAGGCCGCAAAACCGCCGTTGTCGTGGGTGTTAAAGATTACAAAGCGCTCCTTGTATTGATAGAGGACCTCGAAGACGCCAATGATCTCATGCGCGCCGAAAAAAAGGCCGCGGGGTTTACCCCCTACGAAAAGTTCCGCCAGAGGTGGCTGAAACCTTGAGCTACAGGCTCATAATCGAGCGACAGGCGGAAAAAGAGGCGTCTAAGATACCGCCGCATCTTAGGGACGGCATTGACCGGGCCATACTCTCCCTCGCACAAGAGCCAAGGCGTCATGGATGCAGGAAATTAACAGACAAGGAAGGTTACAGGATAAGGGTTGGAGATTACCGCATCCTCTACTCGATAGATGACAAGGCTAATATAGTCGTTGTCTATCGAATTATTACCTTGGCAAGCAAATAGCTGAATATTGTGGTATAATATGTGGTATGGAAAAGACAGATGCCCGCAAGGCGAGTCAAGACGCACAGTATCAGATGAGGAGGCAGATCGTAAAGCTTCGGCAACGGGGGATGAAGTATTCCGA
>JACRCM010000035.1 GCA_016219025.1 Deltaproteobacteria bacterium
CGCGACCTGCGACCAATTCGCGTCGGTCCCGACCTGCACCGGGGCGTATCTGTTGATGCCCGTCCCGTCACCAAGCGCCCCGTCGCCATTATATCCCCACGCCCAGAGGGTGCCGTCGGATTTGAGGGCAACGGTGTGATACGAGCCTGCCGCGGCCTGGGACCAATCCGTGCCGGTCCCTATCTGCACCGGGGTGGCCGTTCTGTTGATATTCGTCCCGTCCCCGATCTGGCCGGAGTTGTTAGCCCCCCACGCCCAGAGGGTGCCGTCGGACCTCAGGGCAACGGTGTAAGAATTGCCTGCCGACGCCATAGGCGTAGGACCGGCCTTTGCCGATGACTCGGCCGCAAAAGATAAAAATACCGCAAGAAAGAAAAAGACCAACCGCCTCGTAGTTGCCATGCTGACACCTCCCGCCTGCGTTGTTTGAGTCTCCCGCGGGTTGACAAGTCTCTGAATGGTGGGCGCAACCCACCCTGCAAGAGCGCCCCCGTCAAGATATTTTCCTGAAAAGTATATACTTCTTATAGCAACATATTTCTGGAAAAGCAAGCGGAATTTCATGTCGTCGCTCACGCGCCCCGGCAAAAAGATAACCCCTCCCTGCCTCCCCTTGGTCAATGCGCGGGAAGAGGCCCCGCGCCTTGACCAAGGGGAGGGGAAAAAACTCCCCCCCTTGGCCTGCCCCAGCTTATGCCGAAATTCCCGGCCCGGTTATTCTATCACCAGCCTGTTCGCGGCGTCATCCAGACGGATGAGCAACACCTGACGCGCGGCTACGTTGACCGTCTCGTCGAACGCATAATCAGGCGCCGCGCCCTTGGCCGTGTCCCACAGACCGGCCGCGATGCGGTGGACGCCCGGACTGATGATATATTCGTCATACACGTAAGAGGCCATGTCCTTCCTTATGCCCGTGGGCTTGTACGACCTGCTCACGGACGCGCCGCCGTCTATGGCCACGTCAACCGCAACCGGGTACCTCTCGCGCGGGCACCCCTTCATCATCTCGTTGTTCATCTTCACGCGGCCCGCCTCTTTTATCGACTCGCGGTATCTCTCCCCGGCCTGCTTTATCAAGGCCGTCTCGTCGCAGTCGACTATCCGCTTGCCTGAATGCTTGAAGGCTACCCGGAGGAGCGCGGCGTCCTTGGGGTAAAAAGAAAACGTCGTCTCGGAGAGGAAGAAGACCGGCACGGCGAGCGCCGCCAATACTGCGCTCACCCTTGCAAACATGGCGGCATCGAACGGCTCCGCAGTCTTTGCCGGGGCGCCGTCCCTGCCCGGCCCGGCCTTCTTCGGCTTCCACTCCTTCCACAGGAGGATTACTATCGGTATGAAGAGGGAGAAGAGTATCCCAAGTATCGTAAGCGCTTTCACGTTATGAGTCCCTCCGTTTCAGGCCGCTCTGGAATGCCTTGAGTTCAGAGGCAAACTGTCCTGCCTCTGCCGCCGAGAGCCAGACCGTCTTTACCCTCGCCCTGTCGATAGACCTCTTCACGACCGGCGGCCTTGCCCCGGCAAGCCTGCCGGTGAACCAGACGTTCCCACGCCTGTAATGGCAGTCGCCTTCGCGGCAGCCCGCCACGTATACGCCGTCCACCCCCTCCTCGAACGGGATGGCGAGCATGGACGGCTGGAGCATCCCGATGCACGGCAGCGCGACGACCCGCGCCCACGGCATCCCCTTGAGCTCGTTAGACGCCGGGGCATTGTTGCCTATCCACGCGCCCTTGGCGCACGCGAAGACCATGACCTTCGCCCCGCCGGGCGCAGCCCCGCCGGGCGCAGCCCCGCCGGGCGCGGCCCCGCCGGGCGCGGCCTTCAACTCGGCGCTCAACCTTTTTATATCGGCCTTTACCGGCGCCTCCGGCAGGTCGGGGAGGTTGAGGGCCGAATAATCGCATGCGCCAACGCACAGGCCGCACGACGCGCAGCGGGCCGCCGATATGACCGGCTCGACCGGATACGGCAGTCTGTCGGTCCTCGGACGCATCTGTATCGCGGAGTACGGGCAGTCGAGCAGGCACAGCTCGCAGCCCGTGCAGTTCGGGAGCGTAAGGCTGACCGCGGGCTTCCTCTTCTCGCGGGTAAGCCACGGGACGATGCCGATGACGCCGGTTATGACTACGATAAAGCCCCACAGCCCGCGGGGCGAAAGGTCTTTAAGGGCCGGGAAGATGAACATGAAGAACCAGTCGAAGGAGACGGAGGCCGGCAGCGTCTTCAAGTCAGCCGGGGGGCCGCTCGTGGCCGGTTTGATGAACGAAAGCGCGATAAGCGCGAACGCGAGGCCGTAGACCACGAGCCTCGGCGGGTTTATTATCGACTTCGTCGTCCTCGCAAGGTGCACGAGGAGGAGTATGAAGAGGAAGAACATCGAGGAGAAGTGGATGAAGAGCACGATGTAGAAGAGCTGATCGGTCAGGTTCTCCACGCGGGCGAAGTTGAGCGACAGGGGCAGGCCGAATATCGGCAGGTTCTCTATCATCTTGGCGGCGAGCGAGGCCGCCACCCGCGCCCTCTCGTCCCAGACCATCCAGTACCCGAATATGCCGCCAGCGACGATGGCCCACATTATCACCACGCCCGTGACCCACGCCAGCCACCTGTAATGCTTGTATCTGTCGAGCATGAAGCAGCGCGCCGCGTGCATGAACATCACTATGACGAGGCCGTCGGAGGCATACCTGTGCAGGCTCCTCATCACCCCGCCGAAGTACCATTGGTTTACCGTCAGATACTGCACCGAGTCATAAGCGCCCCTGGCCGTGATGTCGTAGAAGAGGAATATGTATACCCCGGTGCCCATTATGACCCAGAGGAAGAATATCCCAATGGCCCCAAGGTAGTAGAACGGGTTATACGCCGATGTGGTTGCGCCGTTGAGGGCCCTCTCAAGCCGGAGCCACGCCGAGTGCAGGGCGCCGGGCGTCTTCCATCTCCTGCCGCCGTTATTTTCGTTCATTTTTTCCCTTTTTTTGCGACGTTATACGGCCTCATATCCCTCAGCCTCTCCCCCTGAACCGTCTCCTTATCCTGTCTCCCCACGCGAAGTATACTACCGAGGCGATGACTATCGACTGGATAACCACGCCCGCGACGATGGCGTAATTGAATACATACCTGCCGGTGTAGGGGTCATACCTGTAGCAGAAGAACCTTATCTTGTCGAGGATGGACGCGCCGCCGGAGCGGGGCTTGCCTATGAGCAATTCCGCCAGGCGCCCGTCCACGGCCCCGGCGTCCGTCCTTATCCCGTAGACCTGAGCGTATATCCTGCCGTCCGGCGACGCCACCGACGCCATGTCGATGTGGTCGAAACTCCCGTCCGCGTTGCGCTTGTAATAGAAGCCGAGTTCCGCTGTAAGCCTCGCTATGGCGTCAGGGACGCCGGTAGCGAACCTGAAGCTGGAAAACGTCTTCGTGTAATGAGCGCCATAAGCCTTGAGACGCGCGGGCGTGTCGTTTGCCGGGTCGAAGCCTATATTCAAGACGTTGAACCTGTCCCCGTATTTCTTCCGGGCCTCATCCGCCGCCCGCTTCAGGTCAGCCGTTATGGTGGGGCAGACCTCCGGACAGGAGGTGTATATGAAGCTCACGATGAGCGGCCTACCGGTCTTCCAGTAATCGCTCATGCGGAACGCGGCCCCGTCCTGATCCACGAGCGCGTAATCGCCGAGTTGCCTGCCGACGGCCACGGAGCTCGCCTCGACGGCCCTGCGGAGCTCATCGGCATCGGAGGCGCCGCGCGCATCCGCGCCGGCGGACAAGACCACGGCCGCGGCGGCGATATATGTAATGATGCCCTTAATCTTCATGCGTGGAATGGCGTTGCCCCCACCCCGTCCCATGTGCCCATCGGTCTATTATACATCGGACCGGGCCTTGGATTTGACAAGGCGCAAAATACCTTAGCCGCCTTGTCGGATATATAATATCAATGCCCGGCAAGCCGCAATATGATTTTTATCAGGCTAACGGAGGATAGGCCGAAAAAAACGGGGCTCGTGGAACGAGCCCCGATGCCGTTGAGTCATGGGCGTCTGGAAGATGGAGCCGCGTCACGCGGAGGCGGCCTTCTCGTAGATGCGGTATAAAGTCGTCTCCTCGCGCTGGATGCGCGACTTGAGCGTAACCGAGAACCTGCCGAAGTCCCGCGCGAACTCAAGGGCCGCGCCTCCGGCGCCGCCCGCGGAATACTTGTCGAAGAAGACAAGCGCCTCGCGGGAGACCACGCCCATGTCCGCTATGAACCGTCTCACGGTGTCGCTGACCTCAGGGTTGCCGGCGCAGGCCGTCTTGAGCGCCGGATAGAGGTGCTCGTCCTCCCTGCGCAGATGGCGCAGCAATCCCGCCTTCGCTGCCCCCAGCTTGGACTGCGCCTCCTTGGAGGCTATCCCCAGCCTGTAGACCTCATCCAGAATGTCCATCAAGACAGCGTGCTCCTGCTTCAATTCGTCGATCAACTTCGTCATGCCGCACCTCCGTGGTTGAATGTTTTAAACCTGCAAAGAAACCCCCGCCGACCCCGCCAAGACCGTCTTTAACACAAGACGGAAAACACCTTCGGCAGATTATACGATATTTATAAAATAGGACGCAAATATCCAGATTGCCGGGCGCAAAAAAAACGGGGCTCGTTGATTCGAGCCCCGTTCATATCTTAAAACGTCCCGCCTGTTCCGTCCGCTACTTCACCTCTTTGCCCCAGATCATCGAGCCGAAGCCGATGAGGATGAAGAGCACTCCGCCCGCCACCGCGAGGAGCGCGCCAACGCCCATCATGGACATGAACATGTCGATGGCCGGGTCGAAGGTGAACGAGAACGGCGCGCCTGAGAAGGTGATGTCGTAGTGCCTCCTCGGCACCCCGAACGCCCCGGCGCTCATCATGCCTATGGAGAGCATGGCCACGCCCACCGCGTAGAGATACGGCTGTATCTGCGCGAAGCCCTTCCATATAAGCTGCCTCTTGAATATGCATGGTATGAGCAGATACGTAAAGCCCATGAACGCGATGGTGGTGCCGGCCACGACCGTGCCGTGAAAGTGTCCGGTTATGGCGAAGGTGTTGTGGCGTATGATGTTGAACTGCTCGGTGCCGAAGATGACGCCGGTGATGCCCCCGAGGAAGCCGAAGAGGAGGATCGAGAGCGCGACGGCGGCGAAGGCCGGGTTGCCCCACGGCGCCTTCTTGAACCACTCGAACAGGCCGCTCCTGAACCCCTGCTTCCTGAGCGCCACCTCTATGGAGGCCGGGATGGCGAAGGCGTGTATCATGGACGCGAGCACCGCGAGGTGCATCATGTAGCTGGTGTTGACTATCTTGTGCCACGTCGAGAGCACCGGGTCCACGAGCAGATGGTGCTCGGAGGCCAGGTTGATGAAGAGTATGTAGAGCACGAACGCGGTCCTCGATAGCTTCTCGTTGACCGGCTTGCCGCCGACCACGAACGCCGAGGTCATATACCACACGGCGACCATCGCACAGACGTTTATCTGCTGCGAGGAATGTCCGAGGCCCCAGAACACGAGCCTGTACGCCGACGGGTCTATATAGCCGATGAAGTCGAGAGACCACAGGAACGCCGGGATGAATATGCCGGCCCCGTGCGCGAGCGTGAGGACGCCGATAATGGAGGCGGCGGCGAGACCGAACGAGCCGAGCGGGAGCGACCTCTTGAACCCGCCGTCCCGCTTCGCGTAGACGACGTTTACGAAGAACATTATGAAGCCTATGAGCGCGCCCACGGCGAAGAGTATGACGCCGAGGTAGTAGAGCGGGTCGGCCTTCAGAGGCGCGTAGGACGTGAACATGACGTCCGCCCTGCCCATTATTATTATGACGTTTATCAGGGCACCGCCTATGAGCATGAGCGCGAACGATATCCAGCCCACGACAACGCCCCTGAACCGGGTGCCGAGCACCACCGTCGAGGCGAAGTAGACGAGCGCCATCTCGAAGAAGAGTATCCACGCCAGAAGCGCGTCAACCCCGTGCGCCGTAAGGAACCTGTAATACTCGGTAAGCCCCAGAAGGTGCACGCTCGGCCACCTGGTAAGCGCCACGAGCAGCGCCATGAGGCCGCCCACCGCGAGGGTGGCGAGCGCCGCTATGACGTTCCACTTGATTAGGGTCTCCGCGTTCTTATACACCTTAAGACCGCTTTCACTGCATATCCTGAAATCCTGATTCGCCATCTTCGGTTTGCACCTCCTTAAAAACGGTTATCGGTGAATGATAAAAACATTTTTTACCATTCCCGCGCCCGGCATCCGGGCCCCCTGCGCCGTCCCAGCGCAGTTCACGGCCGCCGGCAAAGGCCCTACTGCACGCCCCAGATGTCCATGAGCCACTTAAGATGCGCCAGCCATATCACTATGAAGACCGCCAGAAATATCAGGGAGAGCACGAACACCCCGGGGGCTTCCATCTCTTCAGTATGTCTGTCGTCAGCCATCTCCGCCTCCTTGTTTTAGCCGGGCGAACCCGTCGTCAGTTCGCCGCGGTCTTTGCCGCGTCCTTCACGTAAATCTTGCCGACCATAGTGTGGTGCCCCACCCCGCAGTACTCATTGCACACGATATGGAATTCCCCGCTCGTGGTGGGCGTGAGCTTCAATACGTAGTCGTAGCCGGGCAGGGCCATGAAGTTCAGGTTTATCGGCTGGACCGAAAACCCGTGCTGTATGTCCATGCTTGAGAGGTGCACCCTGTAGGTCTTGCCCTTCTCGAATTCGATTATCGGATACCACTGCCACATCTGCGCCCTGATGAAGACCGGCTCGTTCGGGTCCGGGTGCACGATGGGGAACCCGTTCTCCTCGCCCACCTTGTATTTGTCTATCATCTTCGTGACGAGCTTGTCGAACGCCTCCGGCTCGACCTTATAGGTCTCAGAGGGCGGGTTCTGCGCCCCGTACAGATGATATATCGGCATGAAGAGGAAGGATACGAGCATCCACACGACCGCCACCGTAACCCACATCCTCTCGTCCTTGCTGAACGGCTTCCACCATATCCTCTCAGGCTCTCTTATCGCCATTACCAAACCCCCCTTGTGTTATGCGTGAATATTGTCCGCCCCTCGCGGCGCCCGGCTCTACGGCACTATGGGGAGCCTGGGTATGTTCATTATCTCCCACAGGCCCCACACCGTGTAGATGAGCGTGGGGATGACGACCCCCAGCGCCAGGAGAAGGAAGATGTTATCCATGAACTTCTGCCAGCCCGGTATAGGCCCGGTACTTTTACCCGTTTCTTCCATGACCCTGCCTCCTTTTTTCTTTTATGCCCGCGTCTTGTTATGCGTCCGGCCAGACCGGCGTCTTATTGCCGGCTTTTTTTTGACAGCGTGCTGTTAATATATTGCGAACCTGGAAATCTATAAATGACTTTTATCAGTTTCAGGAAGATTCATGGAAGATAATGCGCGAACGCGAGGCGGGCCGTGGCAGCCGTACCCAGACAATCTTATCCGGGCGTTGGATGTTGTCAAGCCTTGCAGGATGTGAGCAACGAAGCCCACCGGCATCTTGCGCGTAAAGACCCCTTCCCCCCGCCGCTGGGGGGGGCAGGTTTGTAAACCTGCCCCCGCGTAAAGTAATATCCCCGATTAAAACCTCGGGGATGACATATTCGGGAGTCTGTCATCCCCGAGCGCCTCTATCGGGGATATGTCTTGAGGCCGGGTAGTTGCGGCACGCGCAGCACTGCGTCCAGAGACGCTGCGTTTTGTAGTTGCCCATTCATGGGCATCTTTAATCCTTACAGGCCGCATGGCGGGCCGTGCCAGGCGCAAAGCGGTTAATAGAGCTGCCTTGCAAGCCGGTGGACGGTTATCGGTTATCAGCATAAGGATAATTCTTCTTTCACATTCACCGATAACCGAGTCAAAAGGAGAAGGAGAAAAACAAAAAGACAGGGCAGGCCGTTTGGCCTGCCCTGTCTTTTTTTAAAACGCCGATAAATCGGCAACTACCATGAACCCTTAGAAGTTCGCGGTAAGCTGGAGATACGCCCAGTTGGAGTTGGCGTTCTTGCCGGCGCTAGTGGTGGCGGTGGCCGTGACCGAGTTGACGTTGTCCTTCACGAACTTGCCGCCCTTGAAGTAACCATACCCGAGATCGGCGGTGAGGGCGCTGTTATACTTGTAGGAACCAACGATGTCGATCTCGTTGCCTACGCCGCTGTTGGAGTTGGTCTGAGAGGCCGCGCGCGCCGCGCCGGTCTGGGTGTTGTTCCAGGCGGCAGCCGAATACCACGCATCGTGCTTGTTCGCGAGTTTGAAGTTCCAGAACCCGGCATACAGGCTGAACGCCGAGGTCACGTCGGCCTTCAGGTTCAGGTTGAACGCCTTGACGTTCCTCCATGCCTGATAGTCCATGTACCCCATCTTGTCGTGGTTCGTGGGGAAGAGGTTGGAGAAGGTGCCTATCTTGTTGTCGGAGTTGTCCTTGTCGCCTGAGGCATAGTCATACTCTGCGCCTACGCGGATCTTAACCGGCGCTGCAATGGTATAGCCGCCCTTCAACGCGAAGGCGTTAGCGCTGATCTTGTAGCGTATGGCGTCGGTCTGTATCTTGCCGGACTGGTGGGCCAGTTCCAGGGTGTAGTCCAGACCCACTGCTCCGCCCTTAACCCTGAAGCCGTAGGTATTGAGCACCTGCGTCTTCTGGATGGCCGTGCCGAAGGCGCTGCCGAGCGCTACGGTCGTTTTCTGAGCGCGGGTTACCGTGCTGGCCGCGGTGGCCGCCGCGGTGGTGTTGTTGGTTACTATCGGGGTCGCGCCGTTATTGTCGCGCAGGCTGAGGTAGTATAAATCCACCGTGTTGCTCGGGACGGCCTTGACCGTGGCATACAACCCGTAGAGGTCCTGATCCTTCGCGGTCAGGTTCGAGGCGTTCTCCGTGATCTTCGAGGTGAAGAGGTCGACGTTGGCGACTTCGGTGGTCACGACGAACTTGAGGGCGTCGAACGACCTGCCGTTATTGGACCAGCCGAACGAGCCGATGAGTCTCTCATCGCCGTACGCGAGTTCCTGACGGCCCGCCCTGAGGGAGACCGGAGCGCCGAGGAGCTTATCGACGTTCACATAAGACTCGTGGAGGTCGGTGGCGTTGCAGGCCGAGGTAGCTGCGCCAGCCACGACAGCCGCGCCGCAAGTATCGGTCAGCCCCGGGCCGCCTGCCGCGCTCTGGGTAGCGCCCCATGTCCTCGTGTCCTGAAGGGTGATCTTGACGGAGGTGTCGTCGGTGGCCTTGGCGTTAGCCGTGAGCCTTACCCTCTGGCCCCACATGTCGGTGTGGTCGTTGAGGCTCTTGTTGAAATCCGCCTGGTTCCTCTGCTCGCCCCGGAGCCTGTACTGGCCGCCGAAGGTTACGTCCGATGCTGTCGCGCCCGTGGGCATGGCCCATGCAGCCGTGATGGCCGCTGCGAAAACCGACAATAAGATTCTCTTCATCCTTGATTCCTCCTTGTATTTGGGTATTATTACGTCCTGGCTGCCTGCTGACTACTGCATTGAACGCCCGTCTACGCCTGTATACAGCAACTCAGCCGAGCTGAGATACACCGCTTTGAAGCCGATACCGCGTCATTGCGATAAAGCCGCCAAAGACATCCGGCACCACCTCGCCGCTAATGGAGCTATAAGTCTCTTAAGGGCCGCTGTTCATATCAAACGTTATACGCGCATGGGGCGCGTATAAGCGCTTTCCCTCATGCTTGCCATGCTTGCTATCCGGCCTATTTGACAACCGGCCGGTCATGCGCTCTATTTGATCGAGCCATCCCGCTCGAGGCCGCAGCCGGTAGAGGTTCAATCATCAACCCATTTCGCCTACCGCTCTCTAAGGGTGGGGCACAACATCTCGAGGCCGCAGCCGGTAGAGGTTCAATCATCAACCCATTTCGCCTGCCGCTCACTAAGAGGGCGGGCACAATATCCGCGTCTCCGGTCCGGCCAACTCAGGATAAACGGGGATGGTCTGCTTACGGCCCTATACGCCGCTGACATGCCCGCGCCTATTGCCGGTTACAGCGGGACATGCTCAAACGGGATATATCTTAAATTGTCGCGTGTTTTTATGCGTACTTTATGGCGCCGGACGCCTTCATGTCCATCTTTCAGCGCGGACGATAACCATCCAAGCGCTATTTTGCTGCACCTGCAAATTGCTATACTTATATACAATATTGCGGCCTCTGTCAAGCATTTTTGTTGACGCGGCGAAAAAAAACTGCGGCCGCGATTGCCTGAGCGCGAAAACACTGGCCTTATGACCTCACAGCACCCCGGCCCTGACGAGGTCGTGCATGTGGATTATGCCGACCACCACCCCGCTTGCGTCACGGACAAAGAGCGACGTTATCGAAGACTCCTCCATCATCCTGAGCGCGGCCTCGGCCACCTCCGTCGAAGAGATGGTCTTGGGATCCGGGGTCATCACGCTGTCAACGGTCACGGAGAGGAGGTCGGCGCCCTTCTCAAGGCCGCGCCGCAGATCTCCGTCCGTGATTATGCCAACGAGCCTGTCGCCGTCGAATACCCCGGTAAGCCCAAGGCGCTTGGCGGTCATCACGAGTATGGCGTTCCTCATCGGCGAGCCGGTTGCCACACTCGGCATCCCGGGGCCTGAGTGCATCAGCTCCTCCACGCGCCTGAGCCTCCTGCCGAGGCTCCCGGCCGGGTGCAGGAGGGCGAAGTCCTCCGGCTTGAACCCGCGCCTCTCAAGGAGCGCCACCGCAAGGGCGTCCCCCATCGCAAGCGTCGCGGTGGTGGAGGCCGTAGGCGCAAGCCCCAGGGGACACGCCTCTTCTTTTACCCCAACGTCAAGCGTAACGTCGCTCGTGCGCCCGAGGGTGGAGTCCATCCTGCCGGTCATGGCTATCATCCTGAGTCCGAGGCGCTTAACGACGGGAATAATCTTTATCAACTCCTCGGTCTCGCCGGAGTTAGACACGGCAAGGAGTATGTCATTGCGCATTATCATGCCGAGGTCGCCGTGCGTGCCCTCGGCCGGATGTAGGAAGAAGGCCGGCGTGCCGGTGGACGCGAGCGTGGAGGCGATCTTCTGGCATATAATCCCGCTCTTGCCCATGCCAGTGACGACGACCTTGCCCGTGGCCGCGAGTACCATGTCCACCGCCGCGCTGAAACCGCCGTCTATCCTCCCTGAGAGGGCCGCGACCGAGGCGGCCTCTATCTCAAGGACGCGCCTCGCGGTCGCTATGGACTTATCGTTGTCGTTCATTTATTGATATCTTGCGATGTTATCGGTTATCAGTTATCGGTTATGGAACCTATGATTTATTCCGTTGTCTGTCATTGCGAGCCGCGCTTTTGCGGCGAAGCAAATAGAGCTACTTTGTAAATCTCTAAGTTGCCGATTTCATTGAAGACGAGATAGAGCTACGATTTACAAAGTAGCT
Source organism: Deltaproteobacteria bacterium (assembly GCA_016219025.1). Classification (GTDB taxonomy): domain Bacteria; phylum Desulfobacterota; class GWC2-55-46; order GWC2-55-46; family GWC2-55-46; genus JACRNO01. The sequence continues at coordinate 11,437 of JACRCM010000035.1, forward strand.
CTATTTGTAAATCGCTTCGCCGCGCTCGCAATGACAGACCTTTGAATTAATCAGAGGTTCCTTAGGCGAGGGCAGTTGGCAGGTTGGGTTGCGCTTTTCAACCTAACACATACGCGATGACACACAATTGTTGGGTTAGTGCCTGCCCCCGTATAGAGCTACGATTTACAAAGTAGCTCTATTTGTAAATCGTTAAGGCTGGGGCTACGCTAACCCAACCAGCTACTCACCGCGCCGCGCCGCGCCGTGGATGGCGGTCAACTCCTCTATAATGCCTTTAACGTCTTTTAGCTCTATGGAATTCGGCCCGTCGCACAAGGCCGAATCCGGCGCGGGGTGCACCTCCATGAAGACGCCGTCAACGCCCACCGCCGCGGCGGCCCTGGCAAGGTATCCGGCCATGCGCCTGTCCCCCCCCGAACACCCGCCCATGCCGCCGGGGGTCTGCACGCTGTGCGTGGCGTCGAAGACCACCGGCGTGCCCGTCTCCCGCATTATGGGCAACGCCCTGAAATCCACCACGAGGTTGTTGTACCCGAAGGTCGTCCCGCGCTCGGTTATGAAGACCTTATCGTTGCCCGCGCTCACGGCCTTGTCAACCGAGTTGCGCATGTCCTGCGGGGAGAGGAACTGGCCTTTTTTTATATTCACCACGCGGCCGGTCCGCGCGGCCTCGACGATAAGGTCCGTCTGGCGGCACAGATAGGCCGGTATCTGGAGTATGTCGCAGACCCCGGCCACGGCCCCGACGTCGTGCCTGCAATGCACGTCCGTAAGCACGGGCACGTTGAATTCAGCCCTGGCCCTGGCGAGAATTCTCAGCCCCTCCTTGAGACCGGGGCCGCGGAACGACTTGACGGAAGTCCTGTTCGCCTTGTCATACGAAGACTTGAAGACGAAAGGGGCCTTGAGGTCAGAGGTAATCCTTACAAGCCCTTCGAGCGTTGAAAGCATGGCGGCCTCGCCCTCGATCACGCAAGGCCCCATGATAAAAAAGAGGCTGCCGCCTCCTATCGTGATATTGCCCAGTCTTATCTCTTTCATGGCCGCGTCATTGCTTCTTCTTTCCCCTGGCGGGCTTGCCCACCTTCCTATCTCCGGCCACATCCTGCTTCGCGTGGAGCACCGCCCTGACGAAGCCCTTTTTCCCCTCTTCACTCCGCCCTTCATTGCCTCCGGACGCATCCTGCTTCGCGTGGAGCACCGCCTTGACGAAGCCCTTGAACAACGGATGCGGGGCCGTGGGACGGCTCTTAAACTCCGGGTGGAACTGGCAGGCCACGAACCACGGGTGGTGCTTGTATTCCATTATCTCGACGAGGGTGCCGTCCGGGGAAAGCCCGCTCCACTCTACGCCCGCCTTTGCAAGCGCGTCACGGTACCGGTTGTTGACCTCGTAGCGGTGTCTGTGGCGCTCGGATATTTCGGTTGTGCCGTAGACCACATGCGCCTTAGTGCCCTTCTTGACGGCGCACGGATACGCGCCGAGCCTCATGGTGCCGCCCTTGGCCGAAACTCCGCGCTGGTCATCCATTATGTCGATGACCGGGTCCTTGCAGGCGGGGTCGAACTCCGACGAATTCGCGCCCTTTATGCCGCATAGGTTCCTCGCCATCTCTATTATCGCCACCTGCATCCCAAGACATATCCCGAAGAACGGGACGTTATTCTCCCTCGCGTATCTGATGGCCGCTATCTTGCCATCGACGCCCCGGCTCCCGAAGCCTCCGGGTATCAATACGCCGTCAACGGCCTTGAGCACCACCGCCGCGCCCCTGGCCTCAACGTCCTCCGAGTCGAAGTATTGCAGATGGACCTTGCATCCGCCGGCGATGCCGCCGTGGATAAGCGCCTCGTGCAGGCTCTTGTACGCGTCTTGCAAGTCTACATACTTGCCCACTATGCCGATGTTGACCTCGCGCTCGGAGTCGTAGACCTTTTTTACTATTTCCTCCCACTCGCCGAGCCGGGGGGAGCGCGTCCAGATGTTCAATATCTTGACGAGCTTGTCGTCGAGCCCCTCCTTGTGGAATACGAGCGGCACCTCGTAGACGCATCTTACGTCCGGGGCCGAAATGACCGCGTCCCTGTCCACGTTGCAAAAGAGCGCGATCTTGGCCTTGAGTTCCGGCGTAAGCGTCCTGTCCGACCTGCAAAGGAGTATGTCGGGCTGGATGCCTATCTCGCGGAGCTTATTGACGCTGTGCTGCGTGGGTTTTGTCTTTATCTCGTGGGCCGTTGCGATGTACGGCAGGAGCGTCAGGTGGACGTAGCAGACGCTCTCCTTGCCGAGGTCGAACCTGAGCTGCCTGATGGCCTCCAGAAATGGCAGGCTCTCGATGTCGCCGACCGTGCCGCCTATCTCGATTATCGCCACGTCGACGCTGTTGGCGAGGCCGAGTATCCGGGACTTTATCTCGTCGGTCACGTGCGGCACGACCTGAACGGTGCGTCCGAGGTAATCCCCGCGCCGCTCCTTCTGTATGATGGAATCGTAGACCTGGCCCGTGGTGAAGTTGTTCCTGCGGGTGAGCTTGGCGGTGGTGAACCGCTCGTAGTGCCCTAAGTCGAGGTCGGTCTCGGCCCCGTCGTCCGTGACGAAGACCTCGCCGTGCTGGAACGGACTCATGGTGCCGGGGTCGACGTTTATGTAGGGGTCGAGCTTCTGGAGCGTGATGGTAAGGCCGCGCGACTCAAGGAGCGCGCCCATCGAGGCGCTCGCAAGCCCCTTGCCGAGCGAGGAGACGACCCCGCCGGTTACGAATATGAATTTTGTCTTTATATCGTTCTTTGGCGCGTTCATGGTCTGGTTTTTTACCGTTAATAGAACTGCTTTGTAAATACTATAACCTCAAACCGCACCGGATTAAAGGTCTTTTTTTCGCGTTGCCCGTTTTTCTAAACCTTCTCCCCTGCCCCGATTATCCGTCTCACCCGCTCAAGGTCTTCAGGCGTGTCCACCGAGACCGGGTTGTATGAGGTCTCCACCACCTTTATCCTGAAGCCGTTTTCAAGGGCACGGAGCTGTTCAAGGCCCTCGGCCTCCTCAAGCGCGCTCGGAGGCAATCTGGAAAAGGCATCAAGGAAGGCGCGCCGGTAGACGTATAGCCCTATGTGCTTAAAGACGCCGGCCTTTACGCCCGGCGCAAAAGCCTTAGCGTATGGTATCGGACTCCTTGAGAAATAAAGCGCCCAGCCGTCCTTGTCGGTCACGACCTTCACGCAGTTGGGGTTCCTGTACTCGTCCTCAGCGCTGATCCGGGTCTTGAGGGTGGAGAGTTGTATTTCCGGCTCCGCTATAAGAGGCTCCACCGCCGCGTCGATGGCCCTTGGGTCGATCATCGGCTCATCGCCCTGGACGTTGACGATGATATCCGCGTCCATGCCTGAGACCGCCTCGGCTATCCGGTCGGCGCCGGAGCAATGCGAGGCCGACGTCATCACGGCCCTGCCGCCGAACGCGGCCACGGCACCATATATCCGCTCGTCGTCCGTGGCTACGACGGCCTCGCTCACGAGACGCGCGAGCGCGGCGCGCTCCCAGACGCGCCGGATCATCGTCTTGCCGCATATCTCGGCCAACGGCTTACCCGCGAGCCTGGTGGACGCGAACCTGGCAGGTATGACGGCTATAACCCTCATCCGTCAGACTGGGACTCTTGATGGATTTATCATGATATTGCAATATACCAAATCCGTCGCCCATGTCAACTGGAGAAGAAGCGCGGAAACGGAACTATCCCGCCTCAACGGGTTTCGTGATATAATCACCCCTTAATCCCAGGACTAAGGAGGAGGCCTATTCCCCAGATATACGGAAACACGGCGGGCCTGAAGGCAAACCATATCAAGGCCCTTGACCGGATATACAACCGGCGCATCCCGGGCTCGGACGTGGTCACGCCTGAGCTTGGGAGATACATGACCGGGCTCTCCCGCGAAATAAAAAGGCAGATCGGCGTTATCGTCGACCGCAAAGGCGCGGTGGCCGCAGTCATAGTGGGCGACGAAAAAGAGATAGTCATACCCGCGCTCCCGGCCTATCCGCTCGGCAGAAAGAGGCTCCGGGGCGTCCGCTGCGTCCATACCCACTTGAAGGACGAGCCGCTCTCTCAGGACGACCTCACCGACCTTGCGCTCCTGCGCCTCGACCTCATGGCCGCCGTCGGGGTTCAGGACGACGGGCTGCCGGGGCGCCTCTACATGGCGCATCTCCTGCCGTTCAACCCGGAGGGCAGGACCTTCGAGGTCCTTGCGCCCGCGTCCGTCCACGACGCGGGCATCGAACTCGATACATTCCTCGCCTCTCTTGAGGAGGAGATGGGCAAGGCCGTCTCCCGCGACGTGCGTGACGGGCGCGAGCGCGCCATACTCGTGAGCGTGGCCCTGCGGCCAAAAGACGAACAGATGGAATCGCTTGAGGAACTAAAGGAGCTTGCCGCCACCGCCGGGACCGCGGTGCTCGACACCGTATGCCAGAGGCCGGATAGACTCAACCCCAAGTACCTCATGGGCACCGGAAAGATAAAGGAGCTTATCATAAAGGCCCTGCAGAAGGAGGCGACGCTCATAATATTCGATCAGGAGCTTACGCCCACGCAGATAAGGGAACTCGGCGATATCACCGAACTGAAGGTCATCGACAGGACTCAGCTCATACTCGACATCTTCGCCGGCAGGGCGCATTCGCGCGACGGCAAGGTGCAGGTGGAACTGGCACAGTTGAAGTATCTGCTCCCAAAGCTCTCCGGCAAGGGCGTGATGATGTCGCGCCTCATGGGCGGCATAGGCGGCAGGGGGCCGGGCGAAACGAAGCTCGAGGTGGACAGGAGGCGGGTGGCCGGCAGGATAGCGCATCTGGAGCGCGAACTCAGGGCGCTCTCGCGCGGCAGGTTCGAGCGCAGGAGGCGCCGGGCCGAGGCGGGCATACCCATCATATCTATATGCGGCTATACCAACGCGGGAAAATCGACCCTCTTAAACGCCCTCACCAGAAGCGCGACGCTCGTGGAGGACAAGCTCTTCGCCACGCTCGATACCGCGTCGAGGAGGCTTCGGTTTCCGAGGGAACGCGACGCCGTGATAACCGACACCGTAGGCTTCATACGCGGCCTGCCAGAGGACCTGCTCGCCGCATTCAAATCCACCCTTGAGGAGATGGAGGACGCCGACCTTCTTATCCACCTCGTGGACGCGGCAAACCCGCTCTTCGAGAAACGCATGGCCACGGTTGAAACGGTGCTCGGCGAAATAGGGTTGGGAGACCTGCCGCGGATTCTCGTCTTCAACAAATGCGACCTCATCCCGGCAACGATAGCGGAGAACCTCTGCCGCAGGTTCGGCGCGATACCCGTTGCCGCCCTCAAACCCGGCACGCTCGCCCCGCTCCTCGCCGCGCTCGAGCAGAGGCTGTGGCCGGGGGAGGGGAACGGCTGAGGCGCCGCGCCCGGCAAACGAATAGCGCCGTCAGCCGCGGGCTGCAAGACTTGCGCGCCACGGCCACGGTTACGGCCTTTACGCGTACTTCCGCGCCGACTTGATTATCTCGTCGGCGAAGTAGGGTTTTCTTATGAACTCGTCTATCATCCCTTCCTTGACGCCCTGGACTATTACGCCCTCTGCGTCCTTGAAGTATCCGGTAAAGAGTATGACCTTGACCCCGGGCCTGAGCTTCTTTATCTCCCTGAAGGTCTCAAGACCGTTCATGCCCGGCATTATCATGTCCATGAAGACGACGCCGTAGCCGGTCTTTTTCATGGCCTCCACCGCGTCAAAACCGCTCACGACGTATCCCGCCTCAAAACCCACGTCCTTCAATATCTCGCTTATGCCGATCCCTATCGTCTCCTCGTCGTCAACCACCAGTATCTTACCCTTGTTTTTTACGCTTGGCATCCTCAGCCTCCGTTTCATTTCCGCGCCGCCGTAGCCATGGAGTTCTCCATGATGAACGGCGTCCGCGCGCGGGTATGTCAGGATGCCTGAATGCTCCAAGAAGGGGATGCCCTCCGCGCGGCGCGCGGGCAAATTGAGGTTTACCTCATACACAGAAAAAGTATACCCCCGGCGCGCCGGTTGTCAAGTCCGGCTGGAATAGTGCGGAAAGTGACGGTTCTTGACACCCCCGGAAGCCGCATTATAATGAAATTGAAATTCAGTATCAGGTAGGTGACGTTCTAAACGGAGGTGAGTTATGGACAGGCTGGAGTGGAAAAAAGATATAAAGGAGTCATTGGAGGACGTGGCGGGCGGAACAAGGCTTTCGCTTCTCTTCTTTCACAACCCGCATGACGAGGCATCAATCAAGATGCTGCAGGAGACCTTCTCCGACGCATCCGTCGTAAATCTCATCGAGCGCGAGTTTTCTCCCGTAATGGTAGACGCCTCGGAAGCGGCGGAGACCGTAAAGAGATACAGGGTGGACTGGACGCCCGCGTGCATCGTCCTTGACGATGAAGGCGCTGAACTTGAGCGGTTCGTCGGCTATCTGCCGCCGATGGAGTTCGGGGCGCAGATTAGACTGTCAAAGGGGTTGAGCGCGTTCCATCTCGACAGGCTGCCGGAGGCGATAGCGCTCTTCGAGGAGTTGATCGACGAGTGCCGGGAATCCGACCTCGTGCCGGAGGCGGAATACTACCTCGGCGCGGCCACCTACAAGAACAAGGGTGACGCGGTGAAGATCGCGGAGGTCTGCTCCACGCTCAATACAAGATACCCTGACAGCATCTGGACCAAGAAATGCTCGATATGGTCCCACATGAGGCTCACCGGCCCGTTCGTGGGCTACGACCAGGGCGGGAGCGCGGGGAGCGGCGCATACTGAGCCGCGCCGCAAGACTTGAAAAAGATGCGCGGCCATAAGGCCGCGCATCTTTTCCATTGCGCCCTGCATTGATTTTCCGTCAACCATGCCATATAATCTATACAGAGGCGCGATGCGCCGACGGAGGATTGTCATTATATGACCGACGAGACCCAGAAACCGGAAAATGCCGCAATGAGGCTCATAAACAAGCTCCTCGGCATGCTTGACGACCTGATCCTCTTCATGGTGGCGTTCGGGATCATAGCCGTGGCGGGCCTCCTGATGATGGAGGCCGTGACCGACTTCATCTGGTTCACCCAGCACTCCATCTCGCACATCATAAGCGACCTCATGTTCGTGCTAATCATAATGGAGCTATTCCGCCAGGTCATGCGCCAGATAAACCGCCATTCCTTCTCGCTCAATCCGTTCATCTACATAGGCGTCATAGCGAGCATAAGAGGGATACTCCTCACGCAGATGAAGCTCGGCATGGGCGAGACCGAGTGGTCTGGCGGCATCATACAGTTGACCGTCCACGCCCTCATAGTCCTCGTCCTGATAATAAGCCTCGTCTTCTATGCCAAATATCAGAAGGATGACACGAAGTAGGCGCGGCGGGCCTCGTCATTGCGGATGGACCTGCAAAACAATCCCGACGGAGACGGCGCCGCGGTCATATTGGCAACGGCGCTGGATACCGCGATGCTCACGCCCGTGACCGCGCTTGCCGGGCCGGATACGGACGAGACCGCGAGGTCGGGCTTTATCACCTCGATGGAGTCGCTCACGACGGCCGAGACGTTGCCGGCCCCGTCCCTGAACTGGGCGTAGACGGTCTTCGTGCCGTTGGCGGACGTAAGCGTCCACGCCTTCATCGTCGAATAAGCCTGCCACGCGGACCACGCCGCGTGGTCGTTGCTGAACCTCATCTGCGCCACGCCCACGTTATCCGTCGCCGCAATGGTCAGCGTGAGGGAGGCGGAGTCGGTATTTGTGGTGTAGAGCGCTACCTGCGCCGGGGCAAGCCTGCTCGTAAATGTCCCGTCCCCGAGCTGGCCCTCGTAGTTATATCCCCACGCCCAGACCGTGCCGTCGGCATTGAGCAGAACGGAATGGCCGTAGCCGCCCGCGATCATCGTCCCGGCCTGCGCCTACCCCGCCATGCCCATAAGCGCGAGCGCCAAGACCGCGAATAACATCGATAGAGCTGCTTTGTAATTTGCAAAACGTCCTGTCGTAGTCATGAATTATCATCCCGTCTGTTTTTCGATCTGCGTTATGAAGCGCCGTTGTTAAAAACATCTATAGCCGGATATCTCAAAAATGTCAAGCGGGATTTGCAGGCAAAAGAGCGTGAATCACAAATCACTAAAGTGAACCGCGCAAGCGTCCGATAAGAAGAAATCAAGTAAGGAACCTCTGATTAATTCTTTCTTCCTGTCATTTCGAGCGTAGCGAGAAATAGAGCTACTTTGTAAATCGCGCTCCTCGAAATGACAGACAATGTAATAAATCAGAGGTTCCGTAATGTGGTCTCCGGCTCGTCTATGAGGTCGATGGTGAATAACCATTGAATTGACATGGGCTATCCTGAATATGGATGCGCTACGACCTTGTCCGCAAGAAAACATTTGCCTTGCGGTGTCAAAAAAATGTATCATATAGGTATGATTCGCGCAAAGTCTTATTTTTGACGCGAGGCATGGAATGGCAACAGAAAAAGGGCACCATGAGCGCACCTGCAAGAAGTGTATTCGTGATAGACGACGAAGAGCCGCTTCGTAAGGTCCTGAACACCCACCTCACCAAGGAAGGTTTTCGCGTCATACAATCCCCCGGCGGCGCCAAGGTCTTCGACCTCCTGCGGACAAACTCCTACGACCTCGTAATATGCGACATCAAGATGCCTGAAGTCGACGGCGCAGAGGTGCTCGACTACGTCAGAACCCAGTTCGACACCATCCCCATAATCATGCTGACCGGCTTCACCGACATCGCGGTGGCCATAGACGTGATGAAGAAGGGCGCCTTCGACTACCTGATGAAGCCAGTGCGCAAGGACGACCTGATGGCCACCATCAGACGCGCCCTCGTCCACAGGGACCTCCTCGTCAGGAACAAGGAACTTGAGGCCGAGAACCGCGAATACCAGCAATTCCTCGAGCAAAAGGTGCGCGAGCGCACCAAGGAACTCAACGTCAAGGCCATGGAGCTCGAAGGCGCCTACGGCATCCTCAAAAACATGAACGTCCAGTTCGTGAACGTCCTGGCCGAAACCATAGAGGCCAAAGACCACTATACGCGCGGCCACTGCAACCGCATGCGCGTCCTGTGCGTCGAGCTTGGAAGGCTCGCGGGACTCCACGGAGAGGAGATAGAACTCCTCGAATACGCCTCCCTCCTCCACGACCTCGGCAAGATAAGCGTCAACGAGGCTGTGCTGAACAAGGAAGGCCCGTTGAGCGACGACGAACACCGGCACATCCAGAGGCACTCGGAGATCGGCGAGAAGATACTCATAGAAGGCATCCCGCTCATGGAATCCGTGGCCAGGATCATCGGCGCGCACCACGAAAACTACGATGGGAGCGGATACCCGAGACAACTCAAGGCCGGAGAAATACCAGTTGGCGCAAGGATCATAGCGGTGGCCGACCTCTTTGACGCGATGACGAGCGACAGGCCGTACCGGAAGGGGCTGCCGACCGGAGACGTGATAATTGAGATGGAAAAAGTAGCCGGGACTCAGCTCGACCCAGAAATAGTCAGACTCTTCATCGACCACAGGCTTCACCTGCTCAACGGCGGCGTCCGCGCAAATGCGTAATTGAGGCCGTGAGAAATACCGTAAACCGTGACCGTGGATGTTTGTCACACGGTTCACGGTCTTTTTAACCCTATGGCATCAGCTCAAAGACCTCAGCCGGAAATAAAGAAGATACTCGTCATAGACGATGAACCCATCGTAAGGCAGGTGCTCTCTTTGCACCTGCGCTCAGGCGGCTATGACGTGACATGCGCGGAGCGCGCCGGGGAGGGGCTCGCGCTCGTCCCGTCCGGCTCGTTCAGCCTCGTGATAACCGACTACAACCTGCCGGACTCGAACGGCCTTGAGGTGCTGCGGGCGGTAAAGGGCGCGGCCCCAGGCCTTCCGGTCATAATGATATCCGGGCTTATCGACGCCGAACTCGCGGCCAGGGCCATCCGCGAAGGCGCCGTGGAGTACATGGGCAAGCCGTTCACCAAGGCCGCCGTGCTCGCAACAGTGGCAGGCATCCTCAGCACAGGGCAAGGGTAACTCCGATGTCCATCCGGATAAGGTCTTCGACGCTAAGCTACCTCGTCATCGGCATCATGGTCTTCATGATAGCGGCGATGGCGGTCTTCATATACTCGTCCCTCCACGTAAAAGACAGGATCATCTTCAGGATAGTCCAGCAGACCGACCTTGCAAGCGACCTCATCACGAGGTCCGCGCTCGACATCATGAGCGCCGGGCACGCCGAGGGCAAGTATGCCTTGATCCAGGCCTACGGCAACATCGTGGGCGTGGACGACGTGGCGATATTCAAGCCCGACGGCACCGAGGCGTTCACCGGCAAAGAGGCCGGCATCGCCGACGCGGCGGAAAAGATCGGGCCGGACGAGATGCCGCAGTTCAAAAAGACCATCTCCACGCTCCAGTCCATCGGCTTTTTCAAGGAGGGCGAGAAGACATACTCGAAATACGTCCCGCTCCAGTCGGAGGCCGCGTGCTCGTCATGCCACCGGGCCGAAGGGGCCATAGGCGTGCTCCGCATCCGTCTCGTCACCGAGGGCGGCTTCGAGCTTCTTACATACGTCAAGAAACTCATCTGGTCGCTCGCGTTCATCGTCTGTCTGCCGGCGGGCGCGCTCCTCGTGGCCGGGGCCATTATCAAGGAAAAGAACAAGCTCTTTGCCCAGCTCAAGGACAGCAACGAAAACCTCACAAGGACATTCGACGAGCTCGACAAGACTCACCTCTATCTTCAGATGATACTGGACAACTCAAGGGTGCTCATCATAACCACCGACACGCGGGGGCACATCGTGGAGTTCAACAGGGAGGCGGAGACGCTCCTCGAATACGCCAAGGAAGAGATAGCGGGCAAGGACGTCCTCATGCTCTACGAAAACCCGCAGCAGAGGACCGAGCTCGTCGGGGAGGCCATGACCGCCAAGGACGGCATCTGGGAGGTGCGCAACCGCACCGTAAAACTGAGAAGCAAGACCGGCAAGGTGCTCCACATCTCCCTTACGCTCTCCACGATGGTGGACAACCACGGCAGGGTCATCGGCACCGTCGGCATCGGCAAGGACATATCGGAGCAGATAATGCTGCAATTCAAGCTCCTCCAATCCGAAAAACTCGCGGGCATAGGCACCCTCGCCTCCGGGATAGCGCACGAGATCAACAACCCGCTCGCCGGGATACTCGGCATGGCCGAGGCCATAAGGGACGAAGACGACATGAACCTGATAAAGGACTACGTCAAGGACATCATCCAGTACGCGGTCAGCGCCGGAAGCATCGTAAAGGAACTCTCCGCTTATTCGCGCTCCGCGCACAACGAAGGCTCTTCCACCGTGGACGTGTCCCTTATCATGGAGAACTCGCTCAGGATGGCCAAGCACTCGGCATCGTTCGCGTCGATAGTCCTCTCGACCGAACTGGAAAGGGACGCGCTCATAATAGCCAACGGCGGCGAGATACAGCAGGTCTTCGTAAACCTCATGATAAACGCGAACCACGCCATGGACGGCAAGGGGACGCTCACGCTCCGCTGCCGAAGGACGGGCAGCTTCGTGGAGGCGGCGGTCTCGGACACCGGGCACGGCATCTCCGAGAAACACCTGAGCCAGATATACGACCCGTTTTTCACCACGAAGCCGGCGGGCAAGGGCACCGGTCTCGGCCTCTACGTCGTATACAAGATAGTGACCAGATACAAAGGCTCGATCGACGTGGAGAGCAGGCCCGGCGAAGGCACGTCTTTCGTCCTCAGATTCCCGGCCCACGACGGGGCCGCCAGTTTGATAAGATAGACAGCCTGCTAAAGTTTTTACGGCGGCGTTCCGATAAAAAAATAAGATAGCCCTTAAAGGCTTTGCCAAAACACATGCGGATAACCCGCAGGCCCACTGCCGCAAACGGGGATATGCATGCGCCTGCGGCAAATACAGGACAAGGAGTCCCGGATGAGATTCACCGCTCTCGCGCTTACGGCCATGCTCGCTACGGCAGCCCTGACCATATCTTTATCTTTACCCGGGCCCTGCGCAGCCGAGGAGAAGCCGGCGGCGAGCGCCGACAGGCTCGACGCGGTGGAACGCGAGGTAAAGGCGCTTAAAGAAGAAAACGCCGGCCTCAAGAAGCGCGTAGAGGACGCCGAGCTGAGCGACGATGAGTTCAAGCAGAACCTCCTCGGCCTGTCCAACCTCGTCGATATAAGCGGCTACGCGGACGCCGAGTATATCATTACCAACCAACAGGACGAGAATAACAGGTTCCGCCTTCATCACCTGAGCCTCTTTTTCAGCAAGGACGTGCAGAAGGATTGGAAGTTCTTCTCGGAAGTGGAATTCGAAGACGCGCCGAGGGTGGAGTCCAACACGGCCTCCGACACCATCAAGAAATCCCAGGGCGTCATCTTCGTCGAGCAGATGTATCTGCAATATCATCCGCGTTTCGACTGGGACGTGCGCGTCGGCAGATTCCTTACGCCCGCGGGGTACTGGAGCATATACCACTACCCTCCTTATGTCCCAACGCAGCGCTACCCCCTCTTCTTCAAGGTGATGTTTCCGGAGGTCTCCGACGGCCTGCAACTGCGCAAATCCGTGCCGCTCGGCGAGATGACCATGGACACGCACATCTACGCGGCCAACGGGAGCGGCAACTCCGGCAACGGAGACCGCAACAACAACAAGGCCGCCGGCGCGCGCGTGAACCTCGACGTCATCTCCGGCCTCTCCACGGGCCTTTCCTACTACAGGGAGAAAGACAACCTCGACTCCATGAATTCCACCTACGGGGCTCATCTGGTGGTAAGCCACAAGGCGTTCAAGGTGCAGACCGAATATATAAGGCGCCATAACAGGCCGAAGTCCACCGGCGCGTTCAACGACGAGAGCTGGTACGGGCAGTTGAGTTACGACGTGGGGCAATGGACGCTCGCCGGAAGGTATGACTGGTACGACCCCGACAACACGATCGCCGGCAACTGCCTCTACCGCTACACCGGCGCGCTCAACTACCACGTCACGCACAACGTGGTGGGCAAGGCCGAGTACAACAGAAACCTTTTCGAGGACAGGTCCAAAAAGGAGGCTCTTCGCCGTTTTATGTGGGTAGATTTTAACCCACGAGTTCTACTTCAGCCTTGTCTGGCGCGGCTTTTATGAGTTTCTTGCTCTTTGAAAACTTGACACGTTTGTCTTGAGGGCGTAATGTATTCGTCATGAAGAC
>JACRCM010000036.1 GCA_016219025.1 Deltaproteobacteria bacterium
CGCCGCGGCCATTGGCGCTAATATGAAAAATCCTCGCCGACGCCTGACAAGCAGGGTTGGCACGGACGTTCCTTAATGTCTCGCCGCCCCGCGCTAATATAAAAAATCCTCGCCGATGGTCTTTTCGAGGACAGCGACTTTTTTACGGTATTCGAGGAGCGTCCTTGCGTAATCGAGCCTGGTCTTTTTCAAGACGCGCTCGGCGTCGAGGAGCGCCAGAAAGTCAATAGTGCCGGCCTGATAGTTGGCGAACGCGCTATCGAACGCGGCGCGGCTCTGCGGGAGGATGCCGGTCGAGTAGAGCGTGAGCATCTTATCGCCCGCCTCCACCTCTATCGCGGCCTCTCTCACCTCCGCCGCCTTCCTCCTCTTCGCGGCGAGCAGCGCCGAACGTTGGGCAATGGCGTTGCCCGCGGCCGCCGCCGCGCGGCTTGCGTTCTTGCCGAGCCATAAGGGGATATTAACCTGCACCATGACGTCGTATGTGTCAAACCTGCCGTCCCTCTGGATCGGCGCGACGCCCGCCATGAGGTCTGGATAATAATTCTTGCGGGACAGTTCGGCGGACGCCTCCTCGGACTCGGCGGAATATTCCATCTCCCTTATCTCCGGGTTTTTGGCTATGGCCTTGTCAACGAGTTCGTCCGTTGCGAAGGCCGGCCTCTCATCCGTCAGCTCAGGGGAGAGATCGAGCGCGGGGCCGTCCGGCCTACCGAGCAGGTACCTGAGCCTTGCCAGCGCCGCCTCCCTCTCCGCGCCGATGGAAATAGCGTCGCCGGTCAGCATCGCCTCTTCTATCCGCGCCTTTATCACGTCCTGCTGGGCGGCGAGGCCCGTGGAGTAGCGCGTCTCGGTTATCTCGGCCATGTAGGAGAAGACGCCCGCAAGCTCCGAGTTTATCGCGGAAGAGGCGGACAGGAACGCGAGCTCGAACCATGCCTTCTTGACGAGCGCGGCGGTCTCCAGCGCCCTTGCCTCGAGCCCGGCCTTGGCCGCCGCCGCCCCTTTCGAGGCCATGCGTTCCTTCAGCGCCAGCTTGCCCGGAAATGGAAACGTCTGAGAGACGGTATAGCGCGTCTGCATGGCGTTGCCAGGGCCGGTGGTCAGCGGATGGCGCCTGTCCAAGTCCTCCATCTCGACCTTGAGCCACGGGTCTTCAAAGGCCCCCTCGGCCCTTACCCCGGCCTCCATGCCCCTGACGCGCTCGCGCATGGAGCGCAGATCCGGGTTGTTAGACAGCGCCTCGGCAAGCAGGTCCTTGAGCGATACCGGCTCCGCCGCGAACGAGACCGAGGCTCCAAGACACGCCATCAGGCAGACGGCGATATATGCGATGACATGGCGCATTAGTCGGTTATCGGTCATGGAGACCCTGATTTATTCCATTGCGTGTCATTCCGAGGAGCGCCCAGAATGACACTTTGCATACTTGATAAGAGTTTCCTTATCTATTCTCGTATGTGAACCTGAATCTGGCCTTCTTCCGCCCGGCGGTCACGGATATGTTGAAAATATACCCGCCTTTGGCCTTCATGTCCAACGCGCCCATGTACGAGTAGTTCTCCCCCATCTTCATGGGGTCGAGCGCAAGCTTGACCTTCTTGCCGGACGGCGTTGAGACCTCGGCCCCGGCCTTTGCGCCGGGTATCTCATGCTTAGTCTTCGCGTCCATCAAGTAGAGGTCTACCATGCCGTCCTTGGCCGTAACCTTGAACGTCGCCGTAACGCCCGCGTCCGTCTTGCTCATCCCCGGCCCGGCCGCCATGACGGGCACGCTGACGGCAAAGAGCAGCGCCGCCAATACCGCCAGTATCGTCTTCATATTCATACCCCCTGTGTTTTACTACAATCCGTAGAATACGCAAACAAAAAAATATCATGGGTTATGAGAAGAGCGCTTGCAGTGCGTCTTGCACTCCGCGCTCCTGTTGTCGACATGATGATGCCCGTGCTCGTGAACCGAGCAATGTGCAGTGGAGCAGGCGTTGGCCGGAGAACCCGACGCCGCAAGCGGCATGATGACGGCGAAGGCCAATACAGCCGCCATTACGAGGCTCAGGGAGAGCGTCCTGCGGGAGGGACGGCGGCGCGTGGTCTCGCCATTGAGAAGCCGCTCTATCCGGCTGACCGGAGCGCCGGTCCCGGCGAACGACGCATGAGCGGGAACCGTCCGCGCATTGAACGCCGAGACCTTGACGAGCGCCGAGGCCGTGACAAGCCCGCCAACGCGATGGGCCGCGTAGTCGTCCGCCTCGAACTCGCTCCGGGAGCGCAAAGATGCGGCGGCATGCCCGATGAGAGGGATGTAGAAGAACGAGTCTTCGATTACGCGGAGAAAGAAAAACCTGAGAGGGTCGGCGTTGCGCCTGTGCGCCGTCTCGTGGAGACACACGGCCCTCAACTCCTCCGTGGTGAGGCTCGATATGAGGCCGGTCGAGAAGAATATCCTCGGACGCATGAACCCCCAGGTAAAGGCCGAGCGGATGACGGGGTCTTTGATGAGCACGATGGAGCCGCCGTTGTCAACGGCGGGCAGTCCGGCTATCGCCCGGCGCGCCTTGATAATAGCGCTAAGGTTCCTCACGAGGCCGTAGACAAGGCCGCCGGAGACGATGGCCATGCCAAGCCATAACGCGCCGAGCGCGACGGCGCCCTTGTACTCGGAGCACCTCTCGAAGAGGCCGTGGCAGAAGTGCATAAGGGCCTGGTTCAGGCGGATAAGCACCGGAGCGCCCATATAAAGGAGACCCCCGGCAAACGCCGCGAAGCCGAGCGCGATTACGCCGATGCAAACCGGCCCAGTCAATCTCCATCCGGAGAGCTTCATCTTACGCGTCAAAATCAACCCCCATATCCGAAAGAGACCTTTGCATAAGTCTTATAAAGAGAAAGATTGTCATTCCGAGGAGCGCCCGGCACCACTTCCCGGCACCAAGATTTGAACAGGCACTGGCCTTCGTGACGGGAAGTGGTGCCGGGCGACGAGGAATCTTGTAATTTGCCGATATATCTATGGAACAAGATGAATTATTCAATGCGATAAGGCCGCATCGAATAATAAAACCAGGGTAATGCCCATTTCTATTCGCTCGCACACCCGCATAAGACCGCGGGTTTACGCTCGCTATGCGTTTATCTCCCCTTCACTACGTTCGGGGCTACGGCTCACACGTTCGGAATGACAACCATGACCTTTGCTTTTTGACTTATGCAAAGGTCTCTATGCAAAACGCCGAAGGCGGGCGCCGCGTTCAGCGTGCCGCGGCCCGCGTTCCCATCTCCTTTTTCTTCTTTTCGATCAGGGCGAGGAGCCTTTCAAGCTCGACCGGATTCACGTCTGCGAGGGTATCGACGAACGACGCGCACGCGCCGCTTGCCGATATCTCAAGGATGCCCTTTATCACGCCGTGCGAGACGAGGCGCGTGAACCCATCCCTTGTCTGGGCGCTCCTGTAAGCGTAGACGTTCGCGCCCATGACCTTCGTAACGAAGCCCTTCTTCGTAAGCCTCTCAAGGACGGTGAGGACGGTCGTAAGGGCGATGGCGCGGTTGGCGCTTATGGCCTCGTGCACCTCCTTGCCGCTCGCCTCTGGCCTCGACCAGAGCACCTCCAGAATCTCCTGCTCCAGCCTCCCGATAACCCCCTGATGCCCGTCCCTTGTCTTTGTGCCGTTAGTCATGGAGATATTATATTCGACAACGTGTAGAATGTCAAGTGGTTTATATGCAGGGGTTTCAAACACAGGAGGGTGGATTTGCCGCGGCGGACACGCAAACAAGCGCGAGGCGTGTCAGGCCAGCCTCTTCAATTAGGATGCGCTTCCTGTGCCAGCGCATCCTATGGGGCTTGGAGTGGCGAACGGAAATAATTAAGTATTCATCAAGATAGCAAGCCTTTTGCCCCGTATTGGGTCTCTATCTCATTCAGAAGGGCGTGTAAGCGCGCAGGGATCGAGAACTTCCGCTTCCATGATTTGCGGCATGACTTTGCTTCAAGCCTTGTCCAGAACGGAAACGATCTCTACGTGGTTCAACACCTTCTTGGTCACAGGGACGGACGGATGACTCAAAGGTACGCGCACCTGAAGCTCGACAATCTGAGGACGGCGGCAAGCAGTCTTGAAGGGGGCTTGCCCCCGAATGCCACTATCGGGGGGCACAAAAAAGGGCACAGCGGGAATGAAAAAGGGGTTGCAGTCTCTGCAACCCCTTGATTAACTTGGCGTCCCCACCGGGATTCGAACCCGGGTTACCGCCGTGAAAGTCTAAAAGGAGTGAAAACCATAACGCCTTGATTCAGGCTCGGTTTCCCGTTTTGCCTTGAATAATGCGGCGTTAGGTGCGTTACAGGGTTTATGTCCGTTTCGGGATTTTATGCCATTTTTGAGCGTTTAGTGCACAATTACAGCACAGCGGAATCTGGTGAACCACTGCAAATCCGTCTTTATTCATC
>JACRCM010000033.1 GCA_016219025.1 Deltaproteobacteria bacterium
GGGCAAGGTGTACGTAGCAAGGAACATCCACCTCCTCTCGAACAGGTCCGGCAATCCCTTCATAGAGGTCAACTGCGCGGCTATCCCGGAGGAGCTTATAGAGAGCGAACTCTTCGGCCACGAGAAGGGCGCGTTCACCTCGGCGGCGGCGCAGAAGAAGGGCAGGTTCGACCTCGCCGACAAAGGCACGATATTCCTGGACGAGATAGGAGACATGAGTCTCAAGACCCAGGCGAAGGTCCTGCGCATACTTCAGGAGCAGACCTTCGAGCGCGTCGGCGGGGTCGAGCGGATAAAGGTAGACGTCCGCGTCATCGCCGCGACGAACAAGAACCTGAGAGAACAGATAGTCAAGGGCGCGTTCAGGGAAGACCTCTTCTACAGGCTCAACGTCATCCCCTTCCACATCCCGCCGCTGCGCGAACGGCCGGAGGACATACCGTTGTTCGCCGGGCATTTTCTCAAGGAGTTCGCCGGACAGACCGGCAGGAACGTATTGATGACCGAGACGGGCGAGGCGATGGACATGCTCGTCAGATACGCGTGGCCGGGCAACGTCCGGGAGCTTAAAAACCTCATCGAGAGGCTTGTCATAATGACGCCCTCGAACGTCATCACGCCGGACGACATTCCGTCGTACATAAGGGGCGCTGAGGCCGCGCCTCCGGCAAACCTCTTCAGGAGCAACCTCCTCAAGGAGGCGCGCAGGGACTTCGAACGGGAGTTCATCGTAAGAAAGCTCAAGGAGTTCGGCGGCAACATCGCAAAGACCGCCGAGGCCATAGGCATAGAGCGCTCCCACCTCTACCGCAAGATCAGGAGCTACGGGTTGGAGGCGTAACCCCGGTTTTCGCGCAACAATGGTTTGCAAAAAAATCTTCTCTTCCGTGCACTCCTGAAATAACCTGCTATAATTGACACCCATGTGCCTTTTGCGCGCGGCCCGCACAAGGTGAATCACCACCACGGCCGTCAAAAATCACGCCCCTGATAAACGGTAATACCGGGTTTATTTGCAAACATATAGGAAGGATTGCATCGATTGTGATACATTTGTAATTGACATTTGCTCGATTCGGTGCGCGATGTCAGCAAGAGGGTGTAAACGGGAGGTGCGCGGATGGCCTTTATGCTTCAAGAAACGGCGAAGATTGTAAGACAGGTGAGCATCATGAAAAAAACCGTC
This sequence comes from Deltaproteobacteria bacterium, assembly GCA_016219025.1. Taxonomy (GTDB): domain Bacteria; phylum Desulfobacterota; class GWC2-55-46; order GWC2-55-46; family GWC2-55-46; genus JACRNO01. The sequence continues at coordinate 1,187 of JACRCM010000033.1, forward strand.
GTGCTCGTGGTTGACGATGAACCAGCCATCCGGGCGACCCTCGATATCCTGCTCAGGGGCACATACGATGTCGTGCAGGCAAAGGACGGCGCTGGGGCGCTGGATATCGTCAGGAAGAAGACGATTGACCTCGTGCTCATGGACGTGAACCTGCCGGGGGTAGACGGGCTGGCCGCGCTTGAGGCCATTAGGGATATAGACGCGGAGATAGGCGTCGTGATGCTCTCCGGCCTGGACAGCGCGCAGCAGGCCGTTGCCGCGCTCAGGAAGGGCGCATTCGATTACGTGACAAAGCCGTTCGACAACGACGACCTCCTGATGACCCTCAGCCGCTGCATCCAGAGGCAAAGACTCAAAAACGAGGTTGCGTTCCTGAAGGATGAACTCGAAGGCCGCTGCGCGCGCGGCGAGATGGTAAGCAGGTCTCCCAGGATGCGGGAGATATTCGATCTCATAAGGAAGGTCGGTTCGTCCTCGTCGAACGTGCTTATAACCGGCGAGAGCGGGACGGGCAAGGAGCTTGTGGCGCGCGCGATACAGGCGGCCGGCGAGAGGCGGAACAAGCCTTTCGTGGCCGTAAACTGCGGGGCCGTGCCCTCGGAGCTGATGGAGTCCGAACTCTTCGGCCACGAGAAGGGCGCCTTTACCGGGGCTCACGCGAGGAAGCTCGGCAGGTTCGAGTATGCCGACGGAGGCACCATATTCTTCGACGAGGTCTCCACCCTGCCAATGGGCCTTCAGGTCAAACTCCTGCGGGCGCTTCAGGAGAAGACCTTCGAGCGCGTGGGGTCGAACGTCTCCATCAAGGTCGACATCCGGTTCATAGCCGCCACGAACACCGACCTTGAGGCCGCCGTCAGGGCCGGGACATTCCGCGACGACCTTTACTACAGGCTCAACGTAGTCCCCATAAAACTCCCGCCGCTAAGAGAGAGGAAAGAGGACGTAGCGCCGCTCGTCGAGCACTTTATCGCCAAACACGCCAGGCTGTGCAATAAGCGGATCAACGGCATCACCGGGGAGGCGCTCGCGGCCCTCGGAGATTACCATTGGCCGGGCAACATAAGGGAGCTCGAAAATCTCATCGAGCGGCTCGTGGTGCTTGGAAGGGACGGCCATGAGATAGGCTGCGAAGACCTTCCCGTGGGCATGTTGCTGCGCGAATCCGCCGAGCCGTCCGGCGGCGAGATAGCGGATTTCAGGGAGGCATGCAGGACGTTCGAGAAGCGCTACATCATAGAGGTCCTGAACAAGACTAATTGGAACCGCATCCGCGCCGCGGATTTCATGAAGGTCCACCGCAACACCTTGTTTATGAAGATGAAGGGGCTTGGCATAAAGCCGCCCGTCAGGGGCGATGCGTAACGCCAGCGGGTCATTGCTTTGTCCGGGCCGTTATGTTATTATTATTTAGGCTCTTCGCCGTTTTATGTGGGTAGATTTTAACCCACGAGTTCTACTTCAGCCTTGTCTGGCGCGGCTTTTATGAGTTTCTTGCTCTTTGAAAACTTGACACGTTTGTCTTGAGGGCGTAATGTATTCGTCATGAAGAC
>JACRCM010000032.1 GCA_016219025.1 Deltaproteobacteria bacterium
ACGCCTACCCTCCCTTTGGAGCGTCCGAGGCTGCATTCCCACGCTCCTGAGGCTGTGTCGCAATCCAAAAATCCGAAAAAAGACCTCTATTTTCGGAGGGGTTTTACCCCTAAAATTCAAAAAAAATCGCTTGTAGGGCATCGTGGAGAGCCTGTTTTTTTACAGATACAATTGCGACACAGCCTCTGGAGCGTGGGAACGATAAACGTATTACGCATCACGCACACGCATCACGATTAAAACGGCGGGCACGAAATAGCATGTTGACCTTAACCCATTATCTCATACTGAGCTTCATCCTCTTCTCCATCGGGGTGGCGGGCGTATTGCTCAGGCGCAACATCATCATCGTGCTCATGTCGCTGGAGCTTATCTTCAACTCCGTGAACATAAGCCTCGCGGCGTTCTCGTATTTTCTCAAGTCGCTCAACGTCACGGTCTTCGTCATATTCAACATCACCGTGGCCGCGGCCGAGGTGGCCATCGGGCTTGCCATACTTGTAACCGTCTACAGGGCGCGCCGAACCGTCAACGTGGACGAGGTCGATGAGATGAAAGGGTAAAAGACCGTGAACCGCGCAAGGGGTTTTTACATGGCCGCCGGCTGCGCTTTTGCACGGACGTAACGGAGTGGAGACATGGTAATACATTCTTTCAAACCTTTGATAGCGCTGGGCATCTCCGCGATTGCGGCCGCCTGCATCCTGCTCTCGCGCAAGAGGCCCAACCTGAGGGAATTCTGGTCTATTCTGGCCGGCGCGGCGGGCTTTCTCGTGGTCTTGTCCATGACGCCGGACGTCCTTGCGGGCGATACCCTTGAACTCGTCATTATGAGGTTTGCCCCCGGGTTAAGCATGACGCTCCGGGTTGACGCGCTCGGCTTGATGTTCGCCTTGACCGCTTCTTTTCTGTGGATACTCACCACCATATACTCCATAGGTTATATGCGCGCCCTGAACGAGCATGCGCAGACGAGATACTACGCATGTTTTGCAGGCACGGTCTCGGCCGCCATGGGAGCCGCGTTTTCAGGCAATCTGCTGACCTTGTATCTTTTTTACGAGTTGATCACGATGATCACCTACCCGCTCGTCAGCCACAAGGAGACCGCGGATGCCTATGCGGGCGGGAAGAAGTATGTCACATATCTGCTTGGCACGTCCAAGGCGTTTCTTCTGCCGGCCGTGGTCCTTACATACATAATCGCGGGGACGCTCGAATTTTCAAGGGATGGGGTATTCCACGGCGGCGACCCCGCCCTCCTTACGGCGGTCTACGTGCTCTTCATAGCGGGCTTTGCGAAGGCGGCCATAATGCCGTTTCATAACTGGCTCCCCTCCGCCATGGTCGCGCCTACGCCGGTGAGCGCCCTCCTCCATGCCGTGGCCGTCGTGAAGGTCGGCGTATTCTCCATCCTGCGGGTGATACTCTACGTCTTCGGCACGGGGATGCTGAAGACCCTCGGCCTCGGCATGCTGACCGCATACTGCGTATCCTTTACGATAATAGCGGCCTCCGTGATAGCCCTTTCCAAGGATAACCTGAAGGCCAGGCTCGCGTATTCGACGATAAGCCAGCTCTCATATATCGTGCTTGGCGCCGCCCTTCTGACGCCCTCCGGCATAACCGGCGGCATCATACATATAACCAACCACGCCTTTGCGAAGATAACGCTCTTTTTCTGCGCGGGGTCGGTTTATGCCGTCGCCCACAAGTCCAATATAAGCGAGATGGCGGGCATAGGCAGAAAGCTCCCGTGGACGATGACGGCCTTTTCCATAGCGGTGCTCGGCATGATAGGCGCGCCCCCAGCCGGGGGGTTTGCGACCAAGTGGTATATCGCCGTGGGTTCGATGGAGGCGGGTTCCATGGCGATACTTTTAGTGCTGCTTGCGTCCACGGTCTTAAACGCCGCCTATTTCCTGCCTATCGTGTATACGGCGTTTTTCAGAGGCCCTAAGGAGGCCGGCGACCATCACGGCGGACACCATGAAGAGATAAAGGAGAACCCGTATATGGCCGTTCCGCTCGTGGTCAGCGCGATAGGCTCCCTTGCGCTCGGTTTTTATCCCGACATCCTTTTAGGTTTCGTAAGGAGGATATTGTGAAGATAATCGATTGGCTGGCGGATGAAAAAAACAGGGGGTTCGTCAAGAAGGCGTGTTACGCGGCGCTTGTCCTGGTCTTCGGCGCGGACTTCTTCGTCCACCGCCATCATGTCACGTTCTTCTGGGACGGCATCCCGGGGTACGGGGCGGTTTACGGCTTCGTATCCTGCGTCGTCATAATCATCGTCTCCAAGGCGATAGGGCACGCGGCCCTTATGAAGAAAGAGGATTATTATGATTGAATGGGTGCATCCGGGGGCGATATTGATCGTCGGGGCGGCGCTTGTGCCGTTCCTGAAGGGAAGGATTAAGCAGGCATATATGCTCCTCCTTCCCGTGCTGGCCTTTGCTGCCATAGTCGCCGTTTCGCCCGGGACGCACGGCGTGGTGCGCCTTTTGAATCAGGAACTCGTCTTCGGCAGGGTGGACAGGCTGAGTCTCGTCTTCGGCTATATCTTTGCCATCATGGCCTTTATCGGCCTTATCTATGGGATGCACGTCAAGAAGGACGGCGAGTATATAGCCGCGCTCCTTTACGTCGGCGGCTCGATGGGCGCCGTATTCGCGGGTGACTTCATCACCTTGTTCGTATTTTGGGAGTTGATGGCGTTCGCCTCGTTATTCCTTGTATGGCTCAAGGGGGATAAGGCGTCCGACCTGGCGGGGTACAGGTATATATTAGTGCATATCTTCGGCGGCGTCTGCCTTCTTGGAGGCATCATCTTATATTATTCAGCCACCGGCTCCATTGAGTTTAACGCCATAAGGGCCGACGGGCCGGCCTTTTATATGATACTTATAGGGTTTTTGATAAATGCGGCCGTTCCTCCCTTTAGCGCATGGCTGGCCGACGCATACCCGGAGGCCACGATAATGGGCGCGGTCTTCATGTGCGCCTTCACCACGAAGACGGCGGTCTATGTGCTCATAAGGGGCTTTGCCGGGACGGAGATACTTATATGGATGGGCGTCATCATGGCCCTCTATGGGGTCGTCTACGCGGTGCTTGAAAACGACGCAAGGAGACTTCTGGCGTACCACATCATCAGTCAGGTCGGGTATATGGTCGCGGGCGTAGGGATAGGCACCGAGATGGCCTTGAATGGCGCCACGGCGCACGCCTTTGCCCATATCCTTTACAAATCCCTGCTCTTCATGGGCGTAGGGTCTGTCATGCACATGACGGGCAAGAGAAAGCTTACCGAACTCGGCGGCATATATAAGACCATGCCGGTTACGATGATACTTTATATGATAGGCGGCCTGTCCATATCCGCGTTTCCGCTCTTCAGCGGCTTCGTGAGTAAATCCATGGTGGTCACGGCCGCCGAGGAGTCTCACATAGGATGGGCGGTGCTTCTCCTGACGCTGGCCTCGGCCGGGACGTTTCTTCATACGGGGCTCAAGCTGCCTTATTACATATTCTTCGGAAAGGATTCGGGCATAAGGACGAAAGAGCCGCCCCTTAATATGATTATCGCCATGGGTATCGGGGCCGTCCTTTGCATCGGAATCGGCGTTTACCCGGACGCCCTGTATAACGTGCTGCCGTTCCCCGTGGATTACGTCCCTTACACGGCGCAGCACGTGGTGACCGCGCTGGGGATATTGCTCTTTACGGCGCTCGGATTCTTTATGCTCCTCAAGAAGCTCGACCCGGAACCGACGATAAGCGCGGATACCGACTGGTTTTACAGAAAGGCCGGAAGGGTCTTCCTTAAACTCGCCGAAGGGCCGGTCGCGTCTGCGGACGCCTACGTCGGAGAGCTTCATTCCACCAAGGTGCTCGGCACGGCAAAGAGGGCGGCGTCGATCAGCCTTGCGTTCGATCTCGGCGTCATAGACGGGTTAGTCAATCTGGCCGGGTGGCTGACGAGGTTCGCGGCATGGGTATCCCACAAGTTCGATATCTATATCATCGACGGCGCCGTAAACTCCGTGGCGACCCTCGTGGCATGGAACGGCGGTGCGTGGAGGCGGCTGCAAACCGGACAGTTGCAGAATTACGCCCTGATATTCGTGCTAGGGCTGATAATAATCTTCGGCGGGTTCATGCTGGGATATTGACGAATACGGCGGGCGCGGCCCGCCGCTTGTAGAGCGGTTATCGGTTTAAGGATAATTCTTCTTTCACATCCACCGGTAACCGATGACCGATAACCGATAACCGCACGGGACATAACTCGTTATGATAGAAAGCGCCATACATTTCCCGATACTCTCGCTCCTTATCGCCATACCGCTATTGGGCGCGATCGCGCTCTTTTTCTTCCCTAATGAGGAAAAAGAGGCGATACGCCTGACCGCGCTCGGGTTTACGCTCGTCAACTTCATAGTCTCCCTGCTCCTGCTCTTATACTTCGATACGTCCACCTACAAGATGCAGTTCGTGGAAAGATATCAGTGGATACCGTGGGCCGGCGTCCAGTATCTCCTCGGCATGGATGGCATCAGCCTCGTGCTCATGCTCCTCACCACGTTCACGGCCGTCTTGGCCGTCCTGTGCTCGTGGACCGCGGTGGAAGAGCGCGTTAAGGAATACATGATACATCTGCTTATCCTCGAGGTAGGCATGGTCGGCGTCTTTATCTCGCTCGACATGATACTCTTTTTCCTCTTCTGGGAGGTAGGGCTTATACCGATGTTCTTTCTCATCGGCATCTGGGGCGGCAAGCGCAAGCTCTACGCCAATATAAAGTTCTTCCTCTATACGCTCTTTGGCAGCGTCTTCATGCTGGCCGGGATCATAGCGCTCTACCTGGCGCACGGAAGGGCCACCGGTGTCTACACCTTCGACCTGCTCAAGCTCTACGAGGTGACGTATACCTATAACGTCCAGTGGTGGGTCTTCATCGCCTTCTTCCTCGGTTTCGCCATCAAGGTGCCGGTCTTCCCGTTCCATACCTGGTTGCCCGACGCGCACGTAGAGGCGCCCACCGCGGGCAGCGTCATCCTCGCGGCCGTGCTCCTGAAGATGGGCATATACGGGTTCCTGCGCTTCAACCTGCCGCTGACGCTTCAGGCGTCCTATGCCCTGGCGCCGCTCGTCGTCCTGTTGGCGGTCATAGGCATCGTATACGGCGCGTTTCTGGCAATGGCGCAGACGGATATCAAGAAGATGGTGGCCTATTCGAGCGTGAGCCACCTCGGGGTAGTCATGGCCGGCATCTTCGCCATGAATCAGCACGGCATAGACGGCGGCGTCTTGCAGATGATAAATCACGGCGTCTCCACGGGCGGGCTCTTTCTTGTCATCGGCATGATATACGAGAGGCGTCATACGAGGGAGATGGGCGACTTCGGCGGGCTCTCGAAGGTGATGCCGGCGTTCGCGGCCTTTACGATAATCATAGCACTCTCCTCGATAGCCATACCCGGCACAAACGGTTTTGTCGGAGAGCTGTTCGTATTGATAGGACTCTTTAAATACGGCGTCCTGCCGGGCGCCGTCGCCATCATCGGCATCGTTGCCGGTCCGGTATATATGCTCGGCATGTGCCGGAAGGTAATATTCGGCAAGGTGGACAACAAGGAGAACGCCGGCCTGAAAGACTTGAGCGCGCGCGAGGTCATAACCCTTGCGCCGATCATCGTCCTCATCCTATGGATAGGGATATTCCCAGGACATTTCTTTGACCTTACGCGGGCGTCCACCGCGCATCTGGCGGAAATGATAAAGACAAATGAGGCCGCGATGGAGGCCGCCGGGCGCACGGGGCGTGTGTCGTTTGTCATACCCATAAAGCCGAGGGTCTATGTGGGGCCCGGGGCTTTTAAGGAATTGGAGAAGGGGGCCGCTCCGGCGACGCGCTGAGGCGGGTGGCGGCTTTCCGGTGACGGATGGAGCCGTGCTATGTTAAACGACACATCAGCAGGTTGTTGAAAAACTCGAAATCTCTTAGCCCGTCGAAGGCGGGCGCGCGAACCGCGGCCACTAACGAGGCAAAATGCGCGGCGCGGCGAAGAATTCAGTGAACGGTTGTCATGGGACGGTTATCGGCAATGGCGTCTTTTCAACGATAACCGGGAACCGATAACCGATAACCGATAACCGATTGAAGGATCTGCACCATGCATGAAATAGCGGCGTCTTTTCCCATACTCAGCATCCTCGTCTTCTTCCCGGCGGCGGGCGCGCTCCTTATCATCTTTTTCGCTAAAAAGGAGCAGTTCGACCTCATCAGGTGGAGCGCGCTCGGGTTCGCCCTCGCCGAGTTCGCCTTATCGCTCTACCTGCCCTTTACGTTCGATTCGTCCAACCCGGGGATGCAGTGGGTGGAGCGCGGGGCATGGATAGAGCGGTTCGGGATGAACTATATCCTCGGGGTCGACGGGATAAGCCTTCTACTTGTGCTCCTTACGACCCTCGTGACGATAATCTGCGTGCTGGCGTCGTGGCGCGACGTGAAGGACAAGCTCAAGTGGTTCATGGCGCTCCTCCTCTTCACCGAGACCTGCTCGCTCGGCGTCTTCATGGCCATGGACCTCTTCCTCTTCTACATCTTCTGGGAGGCGGTGCTCATCCCGATGGTCTTCATCATCGGGATATGGGGCGGCGCCAGGAAGTTGTACTCCGCGGTCAAGTTCTTCGTCTTCACCTTCGTAGGGTCTCTCTTTATGCTCCTCGGCGTGCTCGTCCTCTACTTCTATCACGGACATGCGACCGGGGTATATACGTTCGATGTGGCGGTGCTCTTCCAGAACCCGGTCGCCCCGGCGGTGCAGTTCTGGATATTCATGGCGTTCTTTCTGGGCTTCGCGGTCAAGGTGCCGATGTTCCCGGTGCACACGTGGCTGCCCGACGCGCATACCGAGGCCCCGACCGCGGGAAGCATCATTCTGGCGGCCGTGCTCCTCAAACTCGGCTCATACGGGTTTCTCAGGTTCAGCCTGCCGCTCCTGCCGAACGCGAGCGTCCAGTTCGCGCCCCTTATGATGGGGATTTCGATATTCGCCATCATCTACGGCGCGCTCGTCACCATAGCGCAGAAGGACATGAAGAAGGTGGTGGCGTATTCGAGCGTGAGCCACATGGGGTTCGTGATGCTCGGCATGTTCGCGCTTAATATCGAAGGCATCAGGGGGGGCCTCATGCAGATGATAAACCACGGCATATCCACGGGCGCGCTCTTCCTCCTCGTCGGGATGATCTACGAGCGGACGCACACGAGGACCATCGGCGATTACACCGGTCTTTTTAAGGTGATGCCGGTATTCGGGGTATTTTTCCTGATAACAGTGCTCTCCTCTATGGGGCTGCCTTCCACGAACGGCTTTATCGGGGAGCTTTTCATACTCATCGGTGCGTTCAAGGCCTATCCGCTTTATGCCGTAATCGCCGTCGTAGGCGTGCTCCTCGGCGCGGTATATCTCCTCTGGCTCTTTCAGCGGGTCTTCCTCGGGGACTTCGTCTACCGCGGCAAGGAAGAGCTCAAAGACCTCAAGGCGCGCGAGATTATATCGGGCGGGACGCTGATGGTGCTGATATTCTGGATTGGTCTTTGCCCCAAGCCGTTCATCCGGTCGATGGAGGCGTCGGTCAACCAGGTGGTAAGGCTCGTGGATACGAACTATAAGAAGGGCTTGGCGCTTGCGCAGGCGTCCACGCCGGCGGCATCTCCGTCTCCAACGGATGCGTCAGCGGCCGTAGTCCCGGCGCCGGGCCAGCCCGCGCGGGACGCGGCCGCTCAACAGGCGCAAGCGCCAGCCGCAGCGAAGTAGCGTTATGACCGGGCGCTCAGGGATAGGCAAGGTATTTCGCCGCGCACAGCGGACAGGACATCGGATAATATGACAATAGCACAGGGTCTGAATATAAATCTTGAAGCGGTTCTGCCGGTCATTCTGACGGCCATGCTCGCGCTTCTGGTCATGGCGCTGGACTTCTTCGTGAAGAAGGATAACAAGGCAGTCCTCGGATACCTGAGCCTCATAGGGCTTATCATCATACTCCCGATAGCCGCCGTTACGGTCTCTCCAACCGCCGCCTTCGGTGCAATGGTCATAGCGGACGGATACTCGGCGTTTTTTAACGCCGTCTTCCTCATCGCGGCGATATTCGCGGTCGTGCTGTCCCTCGATTACATGAAGAAGATCGACTCGGAGCGGGGCGAATATTACTACATAATGCTCTTCGCGGTCATAGGCATGATGGTCATGGCCTCGGCGAACGACCTCATCAACCTCTACGTGGGGCTTGAGCTGATGTCGATGTCGTTCTACGTGCTCGTGGCCATGAGGAGGGGGAGCCGGGGCGCGGAAGGCGCGCTCAAGTACTTCATCCTCGGCGCGTTCTCATCCGGCATACTCCTCTACGGCATCACCTATGCCTACGGGTTCACGGGCACGACGAACCTTGCCGAGATCGCGCGTATGGGCGCGAACCTCTCCAGCCCAAACCATTATCTCCTGATAGCGATAATAATGCTCGGCGCAGGCTTCGCCTTCAAGATAGCGGCGTTTCCGTTCCACCTATGGTCTCCCGACGCCTACGAGGGCGCGCCAACGCCCGTTACCGCGTTACTGTCGGTCGGCTCCAAGGCCGCGGCCTTCGCGTTCTTCCTGCGTTTCTTCGCGGTCTCGTTCGAGGCGTTCCATCCCTACTGGGTGACGTTCCTGTGGGCGCTTTCCGCGGCCACCATGCTCTTCGGCGCGATGGTCGCCATACAGCAGAGGAACATAGTAAGGATGCTCGCCTACTCTTCCATTGCGCACGCCGGGATCATACTCATCGGCGTGGTGGTCAAGAGCGGAAACGCGGCGGCAGGGATAATGTATTATCTCCTCGTCTACGCCTTTATGAACACGGGCGCGTTCGCGGTGGTGGCGCTGCTGGCCAGGGGCAACGGGACGGGCGAGGCAATCGCCGATTACCGGGGGCTGGCCGCCCGGCGTCCGGTGCTGGCGTTCGTCATGGCGCTTTTCCTCCTGTCGCTCGCGGGCATCCCGCCGACCGGCGGCTTTACCGCGAAGTTCTTCCTGCTCGCCTCGGCCATAGAGGCGCGCTACTACTGGCTCGCGGCCATCGGCGTGATATCAACGGCCATATCCCTCTTCTTCTACGTCAAGGTCATATTCTACATGTACATGAAGGAGCCGCCTGAGGCCGACCCGTCGGCGCCGGTGGCGGCCGAGCCTTCGGCCCTGAGCTATAATATCATCCTCCTCATCACGGCCCTGTCAACCGTGGCGCTCGGCATCTATCCGACGCCGTTCATGGACATGGCTATAAAGGCGGTAAAGCCGCTCTTCATGTAGGCAGGGGTTGCAAGGGGCAAGACCTTTTCGACCTTCGTCGATTCCGAAAAAACGAAGGGCTTGCCAGATTATTAACTTGGCAAGCAAATAGCTGAATATTGTGGTATAATATGTGGCATGGAAAAGACAGATGCCCGCAAGGCGAGTCAGGACGCACAGTATCAGATGAGGAGGCAGATCGTAAAGCTTCGGCAACGGGGGATGAAGTATTCCGAGATAGCGGATATCGCCGGGGTTCACGCGAACTATGCCTGCATGGTGTATAGGCAGTATGAACGCAACGGTTTGGCGGGCATAGCGAAGGGCAGGCGCGGCCGGAGGGTCGGGGAGCAGAAGTCGTTGGGCCATGAACTGGACTCTTCGATCCGTCGGGAGATAACGGACAGGACGCCGGACCAGTTGAAGTTGC
>JACRCM010000042.1 GCA_016219025.1 Deltaproteobacteria bacterium
CGCCCTTGAGTTCATACTCGACCGGGTCTTCAATAGTTATTATCTTGTCGTCCCCGGTGTTTATCTCCGAGAGCGCGGCATAGAGCGACGTCGTCTTGCCGCTTCCGGTAGGGCCTGTTACGAGCAGCATGCCGTAGGGCTCTTTTATCATCCGCCTTAAAAGGAATACCTCTTTTTCCCCGAAGCCGAGGCTCGAAAGCGTGAGTTTTTCGAATTCGGAGGTGAGGTGCTCCTTGTCGAGTATCCTTATCACCGCGTCTTCCCCGTAGACCGCGGGCATTATGGAGACCCTGAAGTCGATCGTCTTTTTCTTGAACCGTATCCTGAAACGCCCGTCCTGCGGGACCCTCCTCTCCGATATGTCGAGTTCGCTCATGACCTTGATGCGCGAGATAATGGACGGCTGGTGCTTCTTGTCGATCGGCTCCATCACCTTATGGAGCGCCCCGTCTATCCTGAACTTCACGGAAAGTCCGGCTGCGTCGGTCTCAAGGTGTATGTCGCTCGCCCTCTTCGCGATCGCGTCGTATATTATCGTGTCAACGAGCTTTACTACCGGACTATCGCCCACGGCTATCTTTTCGAGGGTGAGCGTCGCGCCGATTTCCGATTCAGGGATCCCCGAATCGTCAAAGCCGCCGGCGGCCTCTTTCAGTATCCTCACGGGTCCGGTGCCCCTGTTAAAGAGCCTCTCTATGTCGCCGGCCGGCGCAACCGCGACCTTGCCCGGACGCGCCCCCCTCTCCTCTATCATGCGCTCGATGTTGTCGAGCGCGACAACGTCCGTGGGGTCGGCGGTAAGGAGGTAGGCCGCGCCATTGCTCACCACCGGCATCACCCCGAACCTGTGCAGCGTTTCAGCCGGAATGAGGTTGCAGACCTCCTCATTTACGGCCGTGTTCTCCATGTCGGCCACGGGAAGCCCGTACTGCTCGGCCAGAGCCGCGGCAAGCTGGTCTTCGGTAATGAGGCCGCGCATTAGGCACGACTCCCCTAAGCGCACACCGCCCAGCCTCGCGGATGCAAGCGCCTCGGCAACGAAGTCTCCGCGCAAGAAACCCTTCTCGACCAATATCTCGCCTATCTTCTTTACGCCCTTCATGGCATCACCTTTGCTTCGGAGCTAAAATCGCGCCCCGAGTTGGAAAATGGGCAGGTACATGAGTATAACGATTGCGCCTACGACGAGGCCCATTACTATCATAAGCGCCGGTTCGATGAGGCTCATGAGTATTTCCACCCTATGGCTGACCTCGTCTTCGTGGTAATCGGCTATTTCGTTGAGCACTTCAGGCAATGCCGCGGATTTTTCCCCTGCGCCGAACATCTTCATGGAGATATCCGGAAAAAACCCCTCATCCGCCATGGCCGCGCTGCAACTGATGCCCTCTTTTACGCGCTTTATTATGCGTTCGAGCTTGCCCGCGAGGACGTCGTTGCGGAGCACGCCTTTAGACATTTCGAGCGCGCCTATTATCGGCGTGCCGGACATCAAAACCATTGCAAACGTCCGAGAGAACTTTGCTACCGCATATCCCCTGTAGATATCCCCGAACTGAGGTGTTTTGAGTTTTACGTTGTCAAGGAGACCCCTGCCCGCATGGCTTTTAAAGTAGAGAAAAAACCCGGCGGCCGCGGCAACTGCCGCGGCCGCGAAGAGCAGAAAATAATCCCTGAGCGCGCCTGTTGCGAAAAGAAACATCCGCGTCGGAAGCGGCAGTTCCGCGCCGGAGTCCGTGTATACCTTGGCAAAGGACGGGAATACGTAACCTATCATGAAGATTATGACGAATACGCTCGCAAGGGCGAGTACCGTTGGATATGTGATAGACCGGATGACGCGCTTTTTGACCGCATCGCTTTTCTTCCGGTATTCGTTGTATCTGCTTACGGCAGGGATAAGGTCCCCTGTGCGCTCTCCGGCGGCGACGGATGCGGTGTAGAGCGCCGGGAACACCGGAGGATGTTTGGCGAAGGCCTCGGACATGGTCGAGCCGGAGCGTATGTCCCTGATGGAGTCTTTGAGCGCTTCATTCAGGACACGGCTCCGGCTGCTTTTCATCAGGGTCTCAAGCGCATCGAGTATCGGGATGCCCGCCCTAATTAGCGTGGTGAAACCCTGATTAAAGGCAATGAGGTCTTGAGACTTGACATGTCCTTTTGTCTTTAGAAGCGGAAAAAAACTGCCCCCCGCGCGTATCTCAAGAGGGAATAGACCCTCTTTTTCGAGCTGCGTGGAGAGCGCGTCTTTGGTCGCGGCCTCGACCTCCCTGTGGAGGATCTTGCCTTCTATGGTTGCGGCCTTTATCTTGAATAAAGTCATCCCGGCCACTCCTGCAAAATAGAGTGTAACAAAACGCAATATAAATATCAATCCGCCGCTAACCGGACGTCTACATAGGCGATGGGCGGAATCCGCCATTCAAAGCTGCCTACAAAACCCGGAACGTCTTTGAACGGTATAATATAGTCAACAGAGATGACTTGAAGAAGGCAGCAAGGAGGGTTATAGAGTATTACGAGGGGGAAAACGGTTACAGTTGAGACTTTGGAATATTAAGGAACCTCTGATTTATTATATTCCGTTGTCATTTCGAGGGAGCGTAGCGACCGAGAAATCTTATAACACCGCGACATTCCTTGATTCAAGATTTCTCCCCGTTCGCTACGCTCAGGGCTAAAGGCTCACGCGCTCGAAATGACAGAAAATAAGGAATAAATCATAGGTTCCTTAAGCGCTTTTCCGCTCATTCACGCTTGACGAATAAGAGAAGCCCGGACGACTCCGGGCTTCTCCTTGCCATACGGCAACTGCTCAAATCAAAGAGGCCACATCACATCTTCCACCAAATGACTACTCGCCAACCCTGCCGATGACCGGTTTTACACCGTATTTGATGGTGTTCACATAGGCGGTGAACTCGCCGAGGATTATCCCGTCTTCACGGAACACCCTCACAATCGATACGTTTTTCGGGTCTGGCCCCGAACCGGTTATGACCTCCGCCTTTCCGTCAAGGTCAAGGTCTCCGGTAGATACGTAGGCCCCGTAGTTCGGCTTCACTCCGGCCGCATACGACCTTCCGGTGAATGCCCCTGTAGAATCATACACAAGGACGTTTTGCGCCGTAAGGTTCGGGTCAGGACCGGCGCCGACTACTATCTCGGCTTTGCCGTCCGCATTCAGGTCGGCGGCGGCCACGTTTGCTCCGTAAGCCGGGACAGCGCCGAAGGCGGCGGTAAACGCGGCCGACTCTCCCGTCGTCCGCCACAACCCCGCTCCGTCAGCGGCGTCAATTTTGAACGCCTTTACCTTGGGCGGCGCATTCGGGTCTGGTCCGGGGGCCGTTATAATCTCCGGCAGCCCGTCTCCATCTATGTCTCCGAGCGCGAGGTTTACCCCATACTTATACCGCTCGTTTACGTACGGGTAGAGGTCTATGCCGGTATCCACAAGACCTGTACCGTCGAATTTATATACCTTAACCCTTCCGGCCGCCTTTGTATCCGGGCCTGAGCCGACAATCAACTCTTCCTTCCAGTCGCCGTCTATGTCACCGACGGCAAGCGTCACTCCGTACTTTGAGGCAAAGGCGGGCAGGTTGATGCTTGCCATGAGCGTTCCGTCTCTCCTGAAGATGTCTATCGTCGAGGTCTCGTCGCTATCATCCCTTTCGGTTGTCGCATCCTCAACATCGTCCTCCGACAGACGTCCGTGCCGCTTGTGCTTGTCCCGCAAGTCAGCCCCATTGCCTACGATTATCTCGTCAATCCCGTCGCCGTCTAAGTCGCCGGCAACGACGTTGGTCCCATAGGCCTTGCGCATCGTGTAGAAGCTCCCGGTCTCGGCGAATTTTCCGTTGAACTTCTTTATAAGAGCGTCGTTTTTGGGACCCGGCCCAGGCACTGTCACTATGCCCGGAGCGATAAGCGGATTGGGCGTAACCGTCAACGTTACGGCCTGCTCGTGATACGCGGTTGCGCCCCTTGCCGTTATCTTGAAGCCATATACGCCGGGGATCAACCACTTGGAAGTCCTGACGACCATGCGCCCACTCGATGGAAGCGTAAGAACGCCGACGTCGAAGGCTGCCTTCATTCCCCTCGGCATACCTTCGATATTCAAGATGACGGAACTCTCGAACCCGTTAAGCGGCGTTAGATCCACGCCGTAGACCGCTGTTTCGAGTTCCTTCACCGTCTGGATTGGCTGCGCGACCGTGACAGAGAAATCCGTGACATCGAGCGTAAGGTCGACGGAGTGCGTCTTTCCGCCGCCCGAGGCGCTCACGGTTATCACATACGCGCCTGCGGCAACGCCGGTTGCGCCGATGCTGAGCACGGAGGAATCCGGCGGCGTAAGCGTATCCTTCGAGAGCCGCACGGTTGCGCCCTGCGGAGCGCCTGATACGCTCAAGGTTACCTCGTCGGCAAAACCTCGCACAGGGGTAAGCCCGACGGTGAACTCCGCGGTCCCGCCGGATTCCACCTTAAGACCTGTATGGCTGCTCTCCATCGTAAAGTCTCTGCCGGGCTTAATCGTAACGGTCATTACCGTAGTCCCGTATGAGCGGCTGCCCATGCCAAGGGTCTGGCTTACGGCATACTGCCCCTCCGGGCTATCATCGGGGATGTACCACTGCGTCACGAACGGCATCCGCGTTACTGCGTTTATCGCAGGCATTGCTTCGGTTGTCGAATGGACCTGCGCGCCGGACTGATTTTTAACGCTTGTCACGAGGGTCAACCCGGCCATCTGCGCGGCGGAGAGGTTCGTAATGTTCGCGGTTATGTACATAGTGTTGCCCGTGTAGTTCACGTCCGCGCCGATAGTCGTGTAAAAAACGGCATCGGGCACTTCTATCGGCGCGGAAACCGTGTTGTTGGAGTTGTTAAACTCAAAAACCGAATTACCGGCGTTAACGGACGCATACAGCGTATGCGCCCCTCCCATGCCGACCGCGTCCAGATAATGGGTAAAACTCGCGGATGCGCCCGGGGCGAGCGGGCCCACGGAGAAGGTCTCAAGCGCGGCGCCGATACCGCCTCCTGGCGCCGCGTCGTAAAGGGTTACGGTCGTCGCAGTTGATGCCGTCTTGCCGGTATTGACCACGGTAACCGTTACGGCCATTTTATTGTCAACGCCAACCGCGCCTGACGGGCTTATTGAGACGCTGAGGTCGGGCAGCGCGCTCCCGTAGACAAAACCCGTCTCTTTTGTCGAGGTAAGCCCGCCGGAGTTAAGCGCCGCCTTGAGAATATGCGCTCCCGGCGTGACGCCCGTCAACGGCACGGTGTGCGTTGTAAACCCGTTCAATGCCGCCGTGAAAGTTCCGGCGCTCAGACCGTCCACATATAGATCAACCGTTGCGGGCACGGCGCCGAAAAGGGATATTGCCGCGTTAACCGCCTCGGTGCCGAGCGGATAATCGGATTTGTCCGTAGAGACGCCGAGCAGCATTGCCTCGCCGACGTCAAAGGCCTCGGAGCCTGACGAGAGGAGCATGTCGTTGTCATAGATGGCGTAAACGAACCGGTGGATGCCGAGCGACGAGGTTGTAAAGGACGCGGTTAAACCTTCCTGAACCGGCGCATCGGACGTGAGCGTTATACCCTTGCTTACCGAGGCCGTATACGCGCCCGCCGCGTCAACGAACCACGTCTTGAGCGTTGCCGCCATATCGCGGTTGCTCTCGATGGTGAGCTTCAAGACAACGTCTGCAACGGACGGATACTTGGCCTTGTCGAGAGTTGCCTCCTTCACCTTTACCTGTATGCCGGCAACATCTATGGGATGAGCACCGGTTATAAGGCCGCCCGCCGCGTCCGTAAGCCGGTAATTGACATAATACGTCCCAGCCGTCATGCGCGCAGGCAGAAGCAACGACCTTGCGGCAGAGCCCGTAAACGCGAACGTGTCAGTGTAGTTGCCAGGCCCGGTGAGCGTAAGTTGGCCGCCACCTGTACCGTTAATCGTCATGGAGACCGTCTCGCCTGGGTTATAGACCTGTTTATCCGTTGTGATGTTTACAAGCCCGCCTGAGTCGTATACGTAGAGCGAGTTAAGATGTATAGATCTGCCCGATTCGTGGTAAACGCCGTAGAAGAGCTTCTCGCCGGTAAGCGCCGATACAGGCACGTTGAATTGAAGGGTTACGCTCGGCGTAGTCCCCAGCGTGAACGGCTGATTGCCTTCGAACCCGGCAAAGTTCACCCTTGCGAAGAGATTCAGGTCAGAGACGGGGGTTGTATTTACCCTGTTATCCGTCACCTGCATGGACAGCGCCGCAGTATCGCCGATGCCGTAGCTATCCCTGTCGAGCGCGGCGTTAACGGTTATCTTTATGCCGTTTACGTGGAACTTGACCTGTCCCTGCGTCCCGTTGAGGCCGTAGACCGCGAAATAGTCCTTATCCTCCAAGTCTGCGGATATCGCTATGGGGAACGAGTATGTCTTGGTCTCGCCCGGTTTTATCCATTCCTTTACAACGGAGTCAACGTCGTCGAGCGCCTTTACTGTCAACGCGGCCTCACCTTCTTGTCCTCCGGCGTTAGTAACGCTGAATGCAAGGCTGCCGGTCGTGCCCGCGTCAAAGGCAATATTTGCGGGAGGCGTAACGACGAAAACCGGGGCAATTACGTTGAGCGGGCTTACGCTCGACGTAACGAGTCTTCCCGCGCCGTCGTAGACCGCGGCCTTGACCGTATACGCGCCGGGCGCAAGGCCTGCAGTGGCTATGTTGAACGCCGGGCTTGCCGCTGCCCCGGTCAACACGTCCGTAAGCGGCGTCTCGCCGCTCCACACGGTCGCGCCGGTTGCGTCAACCACCGTAACCTGCGCCGCGCCGTTCACCGGGTTTATCCCTCCGTTCGACACCCCTACCGTCACGGTTGCCCCTGCGCTTGACTGCGCGCCGACGTTTAACGTCATTGCAACGTCTTCGGTCTTCAAAACCGTGAGGGATGATGACGCGGAAACGCCCGAAATCGTACCCTGCGCGCTTAAAGTATATCCGCCTTTTACAAGGTCGAAGTTGATGGCATCGGCAACGCTTGCGCCCAACGGCAGGTAGTAACTCTTCGTCAAGGTTGAAACAACGCCGGAGTTGCCCGTAAGACTGTATGTTACGGATATGTCTTCCGCTATCTGGCCGGTATTAACGACGGAGATTGGCACGGATACGGAGCCTTCGGCATAAACGGAGGCGGCGCTCAGCGTTACATTCGCGGCCTCGCCGAATGCAACCGTCTTTGACGCGCTTGCGGACACGTCTCCGGTAACGGCGATTGTGTAGACGGCCGTTGCCGCGATGGTCTGATTGTACTGAAGGAGTCTCGTCTGGCCGGCGGGTATCGTGAACCGCTGGTTGTCGGATACCTGCGCCCCGCTGACGATAACGTCCACCGCTGCGTCGGTCTTGCCCGTATTCTTTATCTCAACGGTCAAATCGAACGGGCCTTTGCCGACGACGTCCGGCGCGCTCAACGTCAGGGCAACGGCCGGTTCGGCCACCTCATAAGATTCGCTTATTTCAACAAGCATTGCGCCGCTTTGCTTTACAGAGCCTAAAAGCTGCACAACGCCCTTTGCGCCCGCGACAGTCGTCACGGTAAACGCGTGGCTCCCTCCGGCAGCCACGCTGAACGTCTGGTTTAATAAAGACGCCGCGCCGGAAACGAGCGTCAGGGTTGCATTATCGAGACTTGCGACCGCAAGGTTCCTGACCTCTCCTGTTATGGTCACTGTCTCGCCGGGCTTGTAGAACTTCTTGTCGGTGTTGAACAGCAGCGCCGTGTTGCCGCCGACTATATAGAAGGGATAGCTTGATGTTGCCACGGTTTGCCCGAGGCTGTTTGTGAGCGTTGCCTCAAGATACAGCTTGCCTGTGGCGTTTATTATCCCGGCGTCTATCGCGTAGTCCTGCAACGTGTTTGCAAGCTGGTTTACCGGGATGTTGGCGGAGAAGAGGATTTCCGAGCCTGCCACGCTCATGCGCTGGATGCGGTTGTTGCCGGTGTCCGCCGCGTACACGGAGCCGTCAGGGGCAACGGCTATGCCTCTCGGACTATAGAACTGTCCGTCTCCGTTGCCGTAGCTTCCCCACTTGGCGATGAATATCCCGTTAGCGTCGAACTTCCTGATATTGTGGTTATCGGTGCTAGCCACATACACCGAGCCGTCAGGGGCAACGGCTATGCCGCGTGAATAGGAGTACTGTGCGTCTCCAGCGACCGAGAATCCCCACCTGGCGATGAATGTCCCGTTAGCGCCGAACTTCTGGATGCGGTTGTTGTTGGTATCCAACACATATACCGAGCCGTCAGGGGCAACGGCTATGCCCATCGGACTGGAGAACTGCCCGTTTCCGGCGCCGAAGCCTCCCCACTTGGTTATGAATATCCCGTTAGCGTCGAACTTCTGGATGCGGTTGTTGCCGGTGTCCGCCGCGTACACGGAGCCATCAGGGGCAACGGCTATGCCCATCGGATAGTTGAACTGCCCGTCTCCGGCGCCCTGACCTCCCCACTTGGCGATGAATGTCCCGTTAGCGTCGAACTTCTGGA
>JACRCM010000008.1 GCA_016219025.1 Deltaproteobacteria bacterium
ACAGCATATATCGCCGAAAGCTAATTTCTTGAAAAATAAAGGATTTATTTTTCTCGGCAAGGTATTATCTGCGAGCCTTGGAATTTAACCGGACAGTAGTGATGCGGCATGATTAAACTGTTTGATTGCCGTGGTAATAATTATACGTATGATGGTTTGAGCAAAGATATAAGTGTCAAGGCCTTTGCAAAAAAAATAGTCAAAAGATCCGGCAAAATTGAAGAGATGAAAGAAATTATAGAGGTCTTTTCTAAATAGCTCGGTGCTAATGTCTTATCAAATCTTTTTTTATCGTTCCCATGCTCCAGCCCCCGCTTCAAGCACGCGAGGGCAGGCTGTGGGGACGCAGCCGTGGACGCTCCAGCGTCCCGTGACACAAGGCGCTACGGCCTCGCCCCCTCGCCTCACAGATACAGGTCCCTCTCCCCCTGCTTTATCCTCTCCATCCTCTCCTCGGTCTCTCTCCTTATGGCCGGGTTTTCTATCGCTTCGAGGGATTTTTTTATTATCTCCATCCCGGCGGCCCTGCTCTCAGGGGAGGCGATGTCTTCGATATATTCGAGGAGCGTGAGGATGCCGTTGGGTTGGCAGAACTCGTGGATGTCACCGGGCCTTGCGATATCCATGAACGCGCTGCCCGTGCGGCGTTTGCGGTAGCAGGCCGTGCAAAAACTTGGGGTAAAGCCCTGTCTCATTACGCTTAATGCAATCTCATCGAGAGACCTCTTATCCGACAGCTCGAACTGCGCGACGGCCCCATTGCCCGTTGCCGCGCCGGATGCGCCGGGCGCCGTGGACGACGCCGCGCTCGTCTGGCTTATGCCTATCCTGAACGCGGCCTGCCGTATCTCAGGCGTCTCCCTCGTGGTGATTATCATGCCCGTATAGGGGACGGCGATCCTCAAGACCGCTATCAGCCGCAGGAATCCCGCGTTGCTTACCAGAAACTCCGGGGCGATATGCACGGTGGCAGCCGTCCTCCACCTCGGCACTGATATGGTGTGCGGCCCCACGCCGAACTTTTTCGATAGATACTCGGCGTGCGTGATAAGCCCAAGCGTCTCGAACCGCCAGTCATAGAGGCCGAAGAGGACGCCGATGCCCACGTCGTCTATGCCCGCCTCGAACGCCTTGTCCATCGCATGCAACTGTCTTTCGTAATCGGCCTTGGGCCCCCGGTGCATCCGCTCGAAGGTCGGCCTGTGATAGCTCTCCTGAAACAACTGATAGGTGCCGATGCCCTTTGCCTTGAGGAGCCTGTAATTTTCTACCGTGGTCGCGGCGACGTTCACGTTGAGCCGCCTTATCTCGCCCTTGGGGGTCTTGACCGAGTAGACCGTGTCGATCGATTCGAGGACGTAATCGAACGGGTTGTTGACCGGGTCTTCCCCTGCCTCGATAAGGAGCCTCTTGTGCCCCATCTCTATCAGACGTTCCGTCTCGCGTCTTATCTCGTCCTGCGTGAGCTTTTTGCGGGCCGCGCCGTTCGCCGCGTGAAAGGCGCAGTACGCGCAGTCGTTCACGCAGTGGTTGCTCAGATACAGGGGCGCGAAGAAGACGAGCCTGTCCCCGTAGATCGCGTTCTTTATGTAAGAGGCGGTCTCGAAGATGGCCGAGCGCGCCTCCTCGCCTTCGGCGCGGAGCAGGAGCGCGGCCTCGGGCATGGTCAGCCCGGCGAGGGACCTGCCCTTGGCAAGGAGCGCTGCGACGGCCTCACTGGAGGGCCTTGCCGCCGCCTCTATCGCCTCGTGGATCCTTTTTTCGTCTATGAAACTCCCGGTCATGGCTTGCCCGCCTCGAACGCCTCGAACATCTTTTTTTCGAGCATCCTGTAGCTGAGCGCCTCCTTGAAGAGGCCGTATCTCTCCCAGACCCCGGTAGAGCCGTGATACTTGCCGGGGTATATCCTGTAGTCGCCGCGGTATCGCTCAGGCGTCAGGTTGAACATAAGGGAGTTGGCGCCGGAGGAGAGGCCGAGCCTCCGGCCCTCCGCGTTCTCTATAGTCTCAAGCGCGGTCGTCACGGGTATCTTTGCCTTCGGCATGAGGAGGCGCGAGACCGCGATGACCTTGAGCGTCATGGCCGCGCTGCCCGCCGGGCACCCGGCAAGGGGCGTCCCGCCGCACGGGATAAAAGGCCCGGCTGAGACCATGTTTACGCCGAGCTCCTTCATCAGGATTATATCGCCGGCGATGTCGTCAACGGTCTGCCCCGGCAGGCCGATGAGGAATCCCGATGCCGCGTAATAGCCAAGCCCTTTCATGGCGCGGAGGAGTTCGAGCCTGCGTTCATGGCTCTGGCCGGGGTGGATCGAGTCGTATACCTTTTTATTCGACGTCTCGAACCGGAACAAGACCCCGCTTGCGCCCGCCTCCTTCATCTTCCTGTAGCACTCAAGGCCCCGCTCGCCCACGCTTATGAAGATGAATGCGCGGCACTTCTTTTTTATCCCGCGGACGATGTCAGCGAGCGTGCCGTCCGTGTAATGAAAATCGTCCCCAGACTGAAGGACTATCAATTTATATCCGCGCCCGTTGACCGCGTCCGAGACCGTCTCTACTATCTCATCCGGCGTCATCCTGTAGCGCTTTACGTCCCTGGAGTCTTTTCTCAGGCCGCAGTAGAAACAGTCCCTTATGCAGTGGTTCGAGAACTCCACTATCCCGTGGATGCAGAAGAAGTCCTTGAGGTGCGCCTGTCTCACGGTATTGGCCTCGCTAAAGAGGGCGGTAAGCTCCCGTTGGTCTTCGGTCTTGAGGAGCCTGATTATCTTTTCCTTCGTAAGGCCCCTGGTTGCATGGCCCTTGAGCGCGTCGATGAAGGCCGGGTCGAGCGAGGATGCGTCAATGTGTCTCGTGGGTTCAAGGAGGTCCGATATCTCCCTTGCGTCCGCCGGGCTGATGGCGCGCACTGCCGTGTCGTATGCGCACAAGACCCAGTCCCCGGGGCTGAGTCCCGGCAGGTCAAGCGCCTTTATATCCCTTGTCCTGCCGGAGGCAAGAACCGTTATCTCCGTCATCGGAGAGCCGGAGGCCGTTTCTTTAACCGCCACTACCTTTGCCGGTATCGTCAGGCACATGCGCTGCCTCCTCGGTTTTATGATGCAAAGGCGCCGATGAATCGGCAACTACGGTAAGGCCAACGGGTCTACGGCAGCCGCCGCGCCGGGAGCCGCCGCCCGTCTATCCTCGGCACCGCCGCGAGAAGGCGGCGCGTGTATTCGTCCTTCGGGTTGGAGAAGATGGCCTCACACGTCCCGGCCTCGACTATCCTGCCGCCGTGCATCACCGCCACGTCGTCGGCGATGTATTCGACGACGCCAAGGTCGTGCGTGATGAAGAGGTACGCGATGCCGGTCTCCTGCTGTATGGCCTTGAGGAGGTTGAGTATCTGCGCCTGAACGGAAACGTCGAGGGCAGAGACCGCCTCGTCACAGACGATGAACTCCGGGTCTACCGCCAGGGCGCGGGCTATGCCAATCCTCTGGCGCTGGCCGCCTGAGAATTCGTGCGGATAGCGTGAGAGCGTCTCCACGCCGAGCCCCACGCGCTCAAGCGTATCCGTGACCTTCCTGAGCCTCTCCGCCGCGCCCATGCCGGGACGGAGCACGGCCAGGCCCTCCTCCACCGTCTCCCTTATCGTGAGGCGCGGGTTCAGCGACGAATAAGGGTCCTGGAATATCATCTGCATGCGCGAGCGCAGCGGCCTCAGCCCGGCCTCATTCATGGCCGCGATATCGCGCACCCCGCCTCCATCGAACAATATCTCTCCCGCGGTGGGCCGCAGGAGCCTGATGATGGTCTTTCCCGCCGTGGTCTTGCCGCAGCCGGACTCGCCGACCAAGGCGAGCGTCGCGCCTTTTTTTATCGTGAGGTCGATCCCGTCAACCGCCTTTATATGGCCGGCCGTCCTCCTGAATATGCCCTTGCGGATCGGGTACCATGTCTTGAGTCCCTTGACCTCAAGGAGCGTCCGGCGTTCCGTCCGCGCCGCTTGTATCGGCGCAAGGCCGTCCGTCTCCGGCCTGAGCGGCCCTGACCTGTCCGACGCCATGAACGCGGGGTCGTGCAGATGGCAGGCAACGAGGTGGTCTGTGCCGCGTTCGGCAAGGGGCGGCTCCATAGAGGCGCACCCTTCCATTTCTCGCGGACACCTGCCGGAGAAGCGGCACCCTGCCGGGTAGTCCGTTGCGGGGGGGACGCTCCCGGCTATGGTGTCGAGCATTAGGCCGCGCTTCTCCGGCCCGGGTATCGAGCGCAGGAGCTTTACGGTATACGGGTGCATGGGTTGAGAGAAGACCGCCCCGGCCCGCGCAGTCTCGACGATCTTCCCGGCGTACATCACGCCGACGCGCTCCGCGTTTCTGTAGACGAGCGCCATGTTGTGGGTGATGAGGAGTATGGCCGCGCCCGTTGACGCCTTGAGTTCGTTCAGGAGCCGGATTATCTCGTCCTGTATGGTCACGTCGAGCGCGGTGGTCGGCTCGTCGGCTATGAGCAGGCCGGGCTTGCACGCAAGGGCCATCGCTATCATAACCCTCTGGCGCATCCCGCCGGAGAGCCTGTGCGGGTATTCGCCGTAGAGGGAGGCCGGGTCGGGGAGCCTCACCCTGCCGAACATCTCCATGGCGATGGCGCGCGCCTCCACGGCCGTCTTCTTCTGATGGAGCCTTATGCCCTCTGCCACCTGCTCGCCCACGGTGAAGACCGGGTTGAGGGAGGTCATCGGCTCCTGGAAAATCATCGATATCACGGCCCCGCGCATCTCGCGCTTCTCCCGCTCGGTAAGCCGCATTATCCCGCGTCCGTTGACGAAGACCTCTCCGCCGGCCGCGTATCCGGCGGGTCCCTGTATCAACTGGATGATGGAGAGGGCCGTGACGGACTTGCCGCAGCCCGACTCGCCCACGAGCGCGAAGGTGGAGCCCGCGTCTATCCCGAACGAGACCCCGTCAACGGCCTTTGCAACGCCGCCCGGCGTGCGGAAATACGTCTTGAGGTCTCTTATCTCGACGATGGGAGTGGACATTTATTCACCATTTAGAGGCCGTGCGCGTGATGCGTTGGTAAACCCGTGATGCGTGTGCGGGATTTGCAAAGTAGCTCTATGCGTGATGCGGTTGCCGAAAAAAGGGCGTAAAGACCCTGATGCGTAAAAAGATTTTCTTCATTTCACGCAGCACGTATAACGCATCACGCGCACGGGTTTAACCATTCATCTCCCCCGAAGCCTCGGGTCGAGCGCGTCGCGCACCGCGTCGCCGAATATGTTGGCCGGGAGCACGAGGCCGAACATGAAGATGAACGCGGCGAGCAGGTTCCACCAGACCACGGGTTCCCGCGAGAGCTCGAGGCGCGCCGTGTTTATCATGTTGCCCCAGCTCCCCATCTCAGGCCCCACGCCTATGCCGATGTATGAGAGGACCGACTCCGCGAGCACGAGTCCGCTGAACTGTATCACGAACGTAATCAGCACGAGGTGCATGAGGTTCGGCACTATGTGCCGGTATATTATCCTGAGTCCGCCCGCCCCGAACGTCCGCGCCGACTGGACGTATTCGAGTTCGCGGAGTTTGAGCGTCTCTGCGCGTATGAGCCTGCAAAGGTCGGTCCAGGACGTGATGCCGAGTATCACGCAGAGCCAGAAGAGCCTGTCATTGGGCACGAAGAACGCGAGCGCGACGTCTTTTTCAGATATCAGCCCGCCCTGATAACCGCGCCCTCCGAAGAGGAGCATGAACGCCACTATCAGCAAGACCCCGGGGATGGAGGCGAGCGTGGTGTAGACGTACTGCACCACGTCGTCTATGACGCCCCCGAAGTACCCGGCCACGACCCCGAAGAAGATGGCGAACGGGATGACGACTATCGTCGCGCCCGCGCCTATGACTATGCCCGTGCGAACGCCCTTCAATGAGGCGAAGAGTATGTCGCCTCCGACCTTGTCCGTGCCGAGCCAGTGCGCGCCCGGATATTTGAGCGCCGGGTAATCGCGCACCACCCTGCCGTCCGGTAGTTCCACCGATTCTTTGGAAAAGAGACGGCCGCTGAACGGGGCCGAGTAGGTCTTCTCGGCGCGGGTTCTGAGTCCCGATGCCGCCCGGTCAAGGAGGCTCAACGCCTCGGCGCTGTAGCCTCCGCCCTGGGCCGCGTCCCGGTACCGGATGCTGTCGGCAAGGGCCACCGCCGCGTAGAGGGCGATGAGCGCGAGCGATATCATGGCGAGGCGGCGGCGCCTGAGCTCAAGCCACGCGGCCCGGACGTTCCCGTCCCGGCGCGTCTTGACGGCGAACCACGCCGCGCTGAGCGCGAGCGCGTATACTATAAGGTCTGTCGCTAAGATGACCGGCATATTGATACCGTGACCGTGGCCCGTGACCGTAATAGCAGCATAAGCCGTCACGGTCACGGCCTTTCTTACTCCAGCCTCACCCTCGGATCGACGAGCGTGTAGCTTATGTCCGTCAGTATGAGTCCCACGATATAGAGTATCGAACCCAGGTAGACCATCGAACGGACGATGGCGAAGTCCTGGGACTGTATCGCGTCTATGGTGAAGTTGCCGAGACCGGGCACCGAGAAGAAGGTCTCCATTATCAGGCTCCCATAGAAGAGAAACGGTATCGAGACCACGACGTTCGTGAGCACCGGTATCATGGCGTTCTTGAGGCCGTGCTTGAAGAGCACCCGGCCCTCGCCCAGCCCCTTTGCCCGCGCCGTCCTTATGTAGTCCTTGCCCATCTCCTCGAGGAAGACCGTCCTGTAGAAGCGCACACCGGAGCCGACGCCGCTTATGACGCCTATGACGACCGGCAGGACGAGGAACTTGATGGAATGGACTCCCGCGTCATAGCCCGATATGGGGAACAGCATCAGGTACTTGCCGAGGACATACTGTCCGCCTATGATGTAGAAGAGCGCGGAGACGGACATCATCACGACGCTCGCCACGAGCCCCCAGAGGTCGAGGAGCGTGCCGCGCCAGCGCGCGAGCATCATGGCTACGAAGAGCTCGGAGGCGAGCCCGGCGATGAATATCGGGACGCTTATGGCGAGGGACGGCCACATCCGCGTCTTTATCTCGCCGCCGATGTCGATGTTGTTCCTGTCGGACCTGCCGAAGTCGAGCCACAGGAGCGGCGCGGATTTCTGGAAGAAGACCGTCTGCGTAAGCGTCCCGAGCCCGCTCTCCTTGGCGTTGACGAACGCCGGGAGGTTGTAGCCGTGGCCGGCCTTCCAGTTCTCGATGGCCGCGGGCGTGACGTTCTTCTCACCGAGTATCTTGCGCGCCATGTCGTCCGGGGTGTTGACGTAGAAGAAGAGGGCCGCGGTGAGGCAGTTCACCCCGACGACTATCGGCACGGCGTAGAGTATGCGTCTTACGATGTAGGAGAACATGGCCTATGACCCCGGTTGTCCGCCGCCGTGCCGCCGCGCCGCCGCGCCAGGACGTATGCGCCGCCGGTTATGACGGCCGCGGCAGCCGCGGCTGCGGCCGCTATCCCCCAGCCGGGGCGGTTCCATTCGTCTCTCAGTAGCTCGCGTTGGGCCGCGCCGAGCCGCGCATACTTCATAGTGTTATTCGCCATCGCGTTGGGCTTCACGTTCGAGACCCACCTGTGATGGAGGCCGAAGGCCACGGGATGGAACCCCCAGACCCACGGCGAGTCGCGCTGGACGAGATCCGTCATCTCTGCGATTATGCCCATACGCTCCGGCGTGTTGTCCATGTTCTCCATCTGCTTGAAACGGCGGTCGAACTCCGCGTTCGAGTAGTTCGCCGCGTTCTCGCCCTGGTATTTGACCTTGCCGTTGGAGGAGGCGAGGAGGAAGAAGAAATTCTCCGGGTCAGGGTAGTCCGCGTTCCAGCCCCATGAAAAGAACTGGAAGTTGCCCTTGAGCATCTTCTCCTGGAACCTGTTGTAGTCGGTCGTCCTGTTCTCAAGCTGGACGCCCAAGAGCTTGAACCTCTTGATGTACCAGTTGATCATCGGCGTGGAGTCCACGCCCGTCCAAGGGTTGTCGAAGGTTATAACAAGCGGCTCTCCGTCCGCGCCGCGGCCTTCGGGATAGCCAGCCTCCTTGAGGACCCTCCGGGCGTCTTCGATGGACTTCCTTACGGGCCGTTTCCGCGCCGGGTCCCAATCGTAGACGTAAGGGTCGATGGCCGCTTCAGCTCTGCCTCCGTATCCGAATATCCCCGGGGGCAGGGGCGAATGCGCGGGTATGCCCCTGCCGTTGTTGAATATCTCGATATACTCCTCGAAGTCGAGCGCGATGGAAATGGCCTGGCGGAGCTTCCGGGCGCGCTCGCCGTACCCGCCCACCGCCGGATCAAGCATGTTGAAGCCCGCGTAGTAGGTCGATGGCCTCACCGACGTGGTGAGCGTTATGCCCTTCGCCTTCATGGCGCCGGTCAGCTCGGCCCTGCCGCCGGCGGAGATGGACACGGCCTGATCGAAACTGTCCGTGCCTATGCCGGAATTGTCGTAGTAGCCCTGGAGGAACTTGTTCCAGCGGGGTATCGCCTCCTTTTCGAGCTTGAAGACGATCTTTTCGATGAACGGCATGGGCTTGCCGCCGTCCTTCAGGAGGCCCGCCTCAAGGTCTCCGGCTCCGCCCTCCGTCGGATACGTTTCGCCGTGGAACTCCCTGTTCGCAACGAGCGTTATCTCCATGTTCGGGTTGAACGTATCCATCATATATGGCCCTGTGCCAACCGGAAAACGGTCGAGCGTGATGTTCTTTCCGGCAAGGGCCGGTTGAGCGTAGAAGAGGGCCGCCTCCTCCGGCACCGGGGCGAAGAACGGCATGGCGAGCCAGTATATGAACTGCGGGTATTTGGTCTTGAGTATAACCCTGTAGGTGTATGCGCCCGCCTTCTCGACGCCGGGCAGTTTGTGCCGCCGGTAATCGAGGATTATCGGGCGCTCTCTTTCGTCGGTATCCTGATTGTAGGCCGGGCCCGCCGCTTCTTTCCTCTGCCGCCGTATCTCCGCAAGGTCTGCGCGAAGGGCGTCGCCGTATTCCTTGAGTCCAAGGATGTATTTTTCGAGTATCGGGAGGACCGGGCACTCGACCAGCGGGTCGGCAAGTCGCATTATCCCGTAGACGAAGTCGCCGGAGACGGCCTCGCGCGACGCCTTTATCGGAAAGTCTTTCACCTCGTTTATGCCGCGCGCGGCGTCAGGCGTCAGGTTCGCATAGACCGGAGCGCCGCCGGACGTTTTTGCGAACGCGGGATGCGCGGCGTAGGCCAGCCCCTTCTTTATTTTTATCTCGTATACGGCTTTGGCAACGGCCTCGGCAGGTGCGCTGGGCCTCAGCCTCTTTCCATTTTTATCATAATAGACCGGGCCTGGCGTCTCGGCCGCGGACGCCGGGATGAGCGTATACGGACGCTTTAGATAATGGTACTGGAGCGGAGGCTCGTATATCTGGCCGATAAGGTCATACTCGTCGGAGGAGTAGGCGCGTCCAGGGTCGAGGTGTTTGGGCGGTTCGCTGAACGTGGTGTAGAATATATTTGCGCCCCGCTCCGATGCGCGGTAAGGGTTGTTCGGCGTACAGCCCGGAACGAGCAGCAGCAAAAGAACGCCGCAAGCGGCAGGCCTGGCCAGCCTCATTATCCCGCGCACGGCGCGGTCTTTCACTCGCCCCGGCGTAAACTCCTTCACCTTAAAATACCATCACCTGTCCGCCTTCGGCTATCCAGTGCGCCAGGTCCATGGTCTTGCCCACGGCCACGCCCTCGACGAAGTCGGCCTGCGTCAGGCCGCGCGCGCTGGTGCAGGTGAGGCACGACCTCACCTCCACGCCCTTGTCCACGAGACCCTTCATCATCTCGCCTATGTTATAGTATCCCTTTGGCGGCTGCTGGCCGGTCTTGGCCGCGATCACGCTGTCGCCGTAGAGGAATATCCGCACGCGCGACCCGGCGGAGAGGAGCGCCTGCGAGAGCCGAAGCGCGTTCCAGACCTTTTCATTTCCGTAAGGCGCGTCCTGGAGGACTATAGTAACGGTGTTCATATCTTTGCCCCTTTCCTTTTGTGGTTGACGGCCGGCGCATCGGCCTGATAATATTGAGGCATCCACATTATATCCGATAAACGCAGGCAATCCAAGGGGTAAGATGTCATGCCGGCAAAGAAGAGATACGGAGAAAAGGCGGTCAAGGCGGCGACCCTGGAGGCGTGGGACAACCCGAACCCTGAGCGGGACTACGTCATCGACATAACGTACCCTGAGTTCACGTGCCTGTGCCCGCGCTCAGGATACCCGGACTTCGCCGTGATAAGGGTCGTGTATACGCCGGATAAGGCCGTGGTGGAGCTTAAATCCCTGAAACTCTACCTCAACGCATTCCGCGGCAGGCACATCTCGCACGAGGCCGCGGCCAACCTCATATTCAACGACCTGGAGAAGCTCCTCAAGCCCAAACGCCTCGAGGTCGCGGCCGACTTCAACGTCAGAGGCAACGTAGCGGCGGTCATCAGGGTAAGCCTGTAGGAGACTCCATGCGAACCACCACAACGCGCATCACCCGTCTGTTCCTGATCTTGTGCGTCTTGTTGACCCACCGCGCCGCCGTGGCCGCCGGGCCGCCGGGCGGCCCCGGGCCGAGGGTCGTCGAGCCGGACGCCTCCGGCGTGCTGCATATAAATATATACAGGGACTTCGACTACGCGCCGACCGGATGGCCCATGGGACTATCGTCCGGCCAGACCCGCGCCGCCGGTCTTTCGGACGCGCCGATGGAGGCGCTCGTGCGCCAGCCCGTCTACTCGTCGCCCAAGCCGCTCTACGGCTATCTGCGGCTCGGCAATACGGAGGACACGACGGTAAGCTTCGTTCTGGACGAGGTCGAAAAACCGGGTTGGGCGCTCTACGTGGACAGGAACAACAACGAAGACCTCACCGACGACGGAGCGCCTGTAAGGAACAAGGGCACGCTCAAGATGTCCGCGACCGTCGCGCTCGACGTGGACATCGCCGTCCCCGGCGGCGCGAGGATGACCGCGCCTTATCAGATATGGTTTTTCGTCAACGGCGGCGTCCCCGCCTTCTACGCCACCTGCCACTGGGCCGGACGGCTGCGGATAAACGGCGCCGTATACGGCGCCGTCGCCTTCGAGGAGACGGGCCACGACGGCCTCTATAAGGAGAACGGCGTCTGCATCGATATCAACAAGGACGGCAAGTGCGAGAAAGAGACGGAACTGCTCATGGACGGCGAAGGGTTCAGGACCGAGGGGAAGGAATACCGGGTCAGGCTGGAGTATCCGTGAGCGGCAAAAGACCGGGGCAACTGGCAAGGCGGCCGCTCAACTGTGCCACCTCTTCAGAGACGGGATAAAGCTCCCGGCCATCTCCCTTATCTGGGCCTCGTCGATGCCTTCCATGCGGCTCATAAGACCGACTACCCTGTCGATCATCTGATCCAGCGTGATGTCAGGCTCGGTGAACCTGCCGGCCTTGTAGCAGAAGCGGCAATAGTCAGCGCTCCTGCCGCCCTTGGCCGTGGCGCCGAAGTCCTCCGGCTTTTCCATCGGCATCCCGCAACTCTGGCAAAAAGGCACGTCCGGCGTTGTGCTCATCTATTTGGTCTCCCTTTTGAAACGTCTCAACTCAACTCCACCCCGTTCCGCTTTATCTCCCACGCAAGCGGGTCTTCGTCCACAAAGGTGTCTGGCCGGAACGGGACGGGCTCGATGCGGGTGTCTATTGTTGAGGCTATCGACATGAGGCGCGCCAACTCTTCAAAACGGTCATACCCGACGTCCCGCGAGACGACAGCCACGTCTATGCCGCTCCATTCGCCCGCAGAACCTCTCGCGTAGGAACCGAAGACGTAGGCGCGCTCCACCCGGATGCCCCGCGCCTCCAACCGGGTAAGGAAGGCCCTTACCTTGTCCATTATCAGCCTATCGACCTCAGCCATTTTGACCTCTCAAGCCGCGCCGATGAAATTGGCCCTACTTAGGCACCTTCTTCCAGTCGTCCAGAAACTTCTGTATCCCTGAGTCCGTCAGCGGGTGTTTGGAGAGCTGTTCGAGCACCTTGAACGGGATGG
This sequence comes from Deltaproteobacteria bacterium, assembly GCA_016219025.1. Classification (GTDB taxonomy): domain Bacteria; phylum Desulfobacterota; class GWC2-55-46; order GWC2-55-46; family GWC2-55-46; genus JACRNO01. Next base: position 12,073 of record JACRCM010000008.1, read on the forward strand.
TGGCCACGTGAGCGCCCATGAGGGCGGCGTCGAGCACGTGCAGCGGGTTGCGGACGCTTGCCACTATGACCTCGGTCGGCAGGGCGTAGCCTCCGAATATTTCGAGTATCTGGTGGACGAGCTCCATGCCGTTGTGCGACACGTCGTCGAGCCTGCCGACGAACGGGCTTACGTAGGTCGCGCCCGCCTTGGCCGCGAGGAGCGCCTGCAACGGGGAGAAGACGAGCGTGACGTTCGTCTTTATCCCTTCCTTCGACACCGTTTTTACGGCCTTCATCCCGTCGAGCGTCATGGGAATCTTGACGACGATGTTTTTGTGTATCGCCGCGAGGGTTCTTGCCTCGGCTATAAGTCCCTTTGCGTCAAGGCTTACGGCCTCGACGCTCACAGGGCCGTCCACCAGCCTGCATATATCGCGTATTATCTCCTCGAACGGACGCTTCTCCTTTGCCACGAGCGACGGGTTGGTCGTTACGCCGTCCACGAGCCCCCACGCGGCGGCGGTCATAATTTCTTCGATATTAGCGGTGTCTATAAAAAATTTCATGCTTCCCCCTGAGGTTGATATGGAAAACTTCCTTGACTTAGGATTTTTAGTATGTAAGTATTTTACATTAGCCGCGGGCTTGGGCGTATCGCTAACTATAGCTTGGATTCCCGTCTTTTTCAAGCCCTATGTTGGCCGTGCGGCTCAGGCGATGAGCCGAAGTGGCGGAATTGGCAGACGCGCAAGATTCAGGTTCTTGTGGGGTAACACCTGTGGGGGTTCGAGTCCCCCCTTCGGCACCATACATGCAAAACAGCTAATGGACTCGAACACCATAGCCCGTTCGAGAGACATGACGCCATACGGCAATCCGAGACTCCTCGTCATAATACCCGCCTTCAACGAAGAAGAGACCATCGCGTCCGTCATCGAGGACGTGAGGCATAACTGCCCTGAAGCGGACATCCTCGTCGTAAACGACGGCTCGCGCGACGCGACCGCGCGGATATCCGAGGGCATGGGCGTCGCTACGCTTACGCACCCCTACAACCTCGGCATCGGCGCGACGATGCAGACCGGCTACAAGTACGCCAGACTCAAGGGCTATGACGCCGCGGTGCAGGTCGACGCGGACGGCCAGCACAGGGCCGACCAGATAGGGAGGCTCATCCGGCCTCTCATTGAGGGTCAGGCGCAGGTCGTGGTCGGATCGAGGTTCCTGGACGAGGGCGGCTACAGGCCGTCGCTGGCGCGGGGCGCGGGCATAAGCATATTCTCGCGCATCGTCTCGGCTATCCTCCGGGAGCGCGTCACTGACACGACATCGGGGTTCCGCGCCTCAGGCAGGGAGGCCATCGCCTTTTTTAGCGTCTTCTACCCTGATGACTACCCGGAGGTCGAGGCATTGGTCTTGCTTCACAAGAGGGGATTTCGTATAATTGAGGTGCCCGTCGAGATGTCCGAAAGGGCGGGCGGCCAATCGTCCATAACGCCGACGCGGTCGGCCTACTACATGATAAAGGTGCTCCTCGCCATATTCGTCGACCTTTTGAAGAAATAGCCGGGACGCGCAAACCATGCCCAAGATACACTATTTTCAGATAGTCGCCATCCTCGGCTCCATCGCGCTCTTCGGGGTAGTGGTGGATTTCATCCGCCGGGGGCTTCTCAAGGAGAAGTACTCGGTGCTGTGGCTCGTCCTGTGCGTGGCGGTGACGGCGCTCGCCATAAAAAGGGAGCTCCTCGACAGGATAGCCATCAAGCTCGGGGTCGCGTATCCGCCGTCGCTCCTCTTTCTCGTGGCGTTCCTCTTCGTCCTCCTGATACTCCTGCACTTCTCGGTGGTGATATCTATTCTCCACGAGAAGAACAAGGCGCTCGCGCAGGAGATCGCGCTCATGCGGCAGACGATCAAGGAGGCCGGCGCCAAGGAGCGTGAACACAACGCGCGCGGCCTTTAACGCGAGGGGAAACCGCTATGGAGAGACTGCTTGAGGGCAGGTGGTTTCACGTCATCCTGATGGCCGTCATCGCGGCGTCCGTCATCGCCGTATATTCCAACACGTTTCATTCGGCCTTCCAGTTCGACGATACCCCGTCCATCGCGCAAAACCCGCGGATAAAAGACCTCGGCAATCTCTCCGGCATCCTGAAGTCGAGGAGGGGCGTAACCGAGTTGACCTTCGCGCTCAACTACGCGGCGGGCGGACTCGACACCTTCGGGTACCATGCCGTGAACGCCGCCATACACGTCCTCGCGTCCATAGCCGCGTATTTCCTCGTGGCTGGAGCGCTCAGGCTCTCCGGCGGGACAGCGGCGTGGTCGCGGTTCGTGGCCGCTTTCTCCGCGCTCCTCTTCGCCGTGCACCCCGTGCAGACCCAGGCCGTGACATATATCTCCCAGAGGATGGAATCCCTGTCAAGCCTGTTTTACCTCCTTGCGCTCCTCGTCTTCATAAAGGCGGTAGAGGCGAAGTCCGTTGCCGCCAGATACGGCCTCTACGCATGCGTGGCCGCTGCCTACGCCGCCGGGTTCTATTCCAAGGAGATAGTCTTTACCCTGCCCGCGGCAATACTCCTCTTCGACATATACTTCGTGAGCAGGGGCAGGATCAAGGAGGCGCTTGGCCGTTGGCCGCTCTATGCCGCATTGTTCGCGCTCTTTATATTCTTCGGCGTCAAGACGGTAGCCCCGCTCTCCGGCTTCGGAGACCTGAGCATTGAATCCGCCGAGACCTCGGCTCCGGCGCGCCCCAGGGCCGCGCCCGGCGGCGCGGCCATCGCGGCCGCGAGTCATATCGCCGGGGCGGTGGACAACGCGCGGCCTGTTGCGCAGCGGCCAGGGGCCTTCGAGTCGGCGGGCTTCAACGTCGCCGATATAACGCCTAAGGAGTACCTATACACCCAGTTCAACGTGCTCGTCTACTATCTGGTCCTGCTCGCCGTGCCCGTGAACCAGAACCTCGACTACGACTTCCCGGTGGCGCGGAGCCTGTTCGGCGCGCCGCGCGTGAACGAGGGCGCGGCGCTCAACATGCCGATGATGCCGCCGGCGGTCTCGCTTGCCATGCTCCTCGCCGCCGGCGGCGCGGGCGTCTGGCTCTTTGTCCGTTCGCGCAGGAGGCCGGGGCCAAGGGGGCTCGCCGTGTCGTTCTTCATCTTCTGGTTCTTCATCATCCTCTCCCCAACGTCGAGCTTCATACCGATAGTGGACGTTATCTTCGAGCACCGGGTCTATCTCGCCTCGCTCGGCTTTTTCGTCATACTGGTTATTTTCATCGATTGGATCACATGCCTCGCCTTCGGCGCCGGAGCGAAAAATCCTTGACAAGACAGACCCTGTTGGTGGATTATCAATGATAAATCCGGATAAACAAAAAAGGAGAGCGCTATGGCTGGCGGAGTCAACAAGGTCATACTGATAGGGCACCTCGGCAAGGACCCAGAGATACGTTATACGCCCTCTGGCATGGCGGTGGCTAACTTCTCGATGGCCACCACCGAGAACTGGAAGGACAAGGAAGGCGGCAAGCAGGAGAAGACTGAGTGGCACAGGATAGTCGCCTTCGGCAAGCTCGCCGAGATTTGCGGCGAGTACCTCTCCAAGGGCAAACAGGTATACGTGGAAGGCCGGATACAGACCCGCGCATGGGACGACAAGGACGGCAACAAAAAATACACGACCGAGATCGTCGCCAATCAGATGCAGATGCTTGGGTCAAAGGGCGGCGCGGGCGGAGCAGGCGCGCCTTCCTCCGAGCCTGCCGCCGGGGAAGGACCTCCGCCTGACATGGAAGACGTGCCGTTTTGACGATGGGCGGAGTTCCCGTGAAGACGAGCGGCGCGTCATTTTGCCGGACAAGGGCGGAGTTCCCGTGAAGACGAGCGGCACGTCATTTTGCCGGACAAGGGCGGAGTTCCCGTGAAGACGAGCGGCGCGTCATTTTGCCGGACAAGGGCGGAGTTCCCGTGAAGACGAGCGGCGCGTCATTTTGCCGGACAAGGGCGGAGTTCCCGTGAAAAAGGCCGAGGTCATAGCGCCGACTGGCAACGCGGCGTCGCTCAGGGCCGCGGTTGACGCGGGCGCGGACGCGGTCTATCTGGGGTTCAACGACGCCACCAACGCCCGGAACTTCGAGGGCCTCAACTTCACGCCCGATGAACTGGCCGACTCCATAAAATATCTCAAATCAAGGGGACGCAAGTTCTTCGTCGCCATCAACACCTTTCCGCAGGCAGGCACCTATCACAAGTGGTACAAGGCCGTTGACAGGAGCGTCGAGCTCGGGGCCGACGCCATCATCATCGCCAACCTCGGGGTGCTCCGTTATGCAAGGGAGAGATACCCGGACGCGAACCTGCACCTCTCAACCCAGGCCTCGGCCTCGAACTACGAATCCATAAACTTCTACAGAAGGCACTTCGGCATAAGGCGCGTGGTCCTGCCGCGCGTCCTCACCGTGCCTGAGATAAAGGAACTGATAGAGCGCACCGAGGTCGAGGTCGAGGTCTTCGCGCTTGGCGGCCTGTGCATAAACGTCGAGGGCAGGTGCTACCTCTCGTCGTTCGTCACCGGCGCATCGACCAACACCGAGGGCGCATGCTCGCCATCGCGCTTCGTGCGCTTCAACGCCGAGCCTGACGGCGGCATGTCCATAAGGCTCAACAACGTGCTCCTCAACAGGCTCTCCGCGACCGAGACCTCCCCATACCCCACCTGCTGCAAGGGGCGCTACCTCATGCCCGACGACGGCGCCGCCGCCTACGCCTTTGAAGAGCCTGAGTCGTTGAACGTCCTGCCGATAGTCCCAGGTCTCATAGAGGCGGGCGTGGCCGCCTTCAAGATAGAGGGCAGACAGCGGACAAAGACCTACGTCTCGGCCATGACCAACGTGATGCGCGAGGCGGTCGACTCATACTACCGCAACCCCGCCGCGTATACGGTAAGGCCCGAATGGAGCGCAAAGGTCGTGGCGACCTTCGAGGGGACAAAGGAGACGGTGGGGCCGTATCTGGTGAAGTGAGGGGGCGCGGCGCGACGGAGTCTTCGCGCAGGGGCGCGGGGACTGATGATAATTCAAAGCGAGGTGGGATGGGTTGAGGAACGAAGCCCATCAATAAGTCGTCCGTAGCACCCGATGGGCTTCGCTGTGCTCAGCCCATCCTACGTCACTCCGATGTTCTCGTTCCCAAACTCTGAGGCTGCGCCGCAATCATCATACAATGGCCGGCATGATCGGGTTTATCAAAAAACAATGGGGGTATTATTCGATGCCGGACATGTATATGCGTTGATTATGTGCGCGTTTTGCGCCTTGGGGCGCGGCTCTCAACCCGTCAGTTTCGTAAGAGGCGCGGCAACGCCCACGATTGTTATCATCCTTGATATGGAAACAACTTGACGGCAACGCCATCTCAGCCCTCGCGCCTTCGATGCCTCGCAACAGGAACGAACCGGCACCGAGGTTACGTTTTATGTGTCCGAACGGCAATTCGACCTTCTGCTTGCGGAGCGCGTAGATCCGTCGGGACTCGGGCAGTTCGTATCCCCGCGATATTTTTTCCGCCGCCGCCTCATTTTCAAGACGCCGGATGCGTCTGCCGGACCATGAGCGCGCGCACAAGCCGAAGCGGACACGCGCAAGACACGGCGAACGGTCTTTGATCTGATAGATGCGATGCCGTTTCGTATGGCAATAAGTGTAATACGTCAACGTCCGTCCCCCGGCACAGACGTAACAATCGAACTCAGCGGAGTAGCTGAAACGTTCCTTGCTAAACGGCTTTGGCTTGCGGTTATGGGCCTGTTTCGTCGCGGGGACGATTACCGCGATGCCTTGATCGTCTATCTTCTTAAGTTCGCCGGTATTGGCGTAACCCGCATCGGCGCAGGCGGTTTCACAAAAAGAAGGAAGAAACAGAGAAGGCCAGAGCTTCGTGGCAAAAGGCAAAGACGTTTTATGAGGGAATAGGAAACGTCAGCATAACGGATAAGATACAGAGGTTGATGGATTCCGTATCATAGGCCGCGCGCTCACGTACCGCGGCGACGGCCGAGAGCTTTGACGCCCCCCCTCACCACCGTGCCCCACCCTCCACTAATATCCCCCTCGTTCCCAAGCCCTGCTTCCACGCCGAGAAACGCGATACGCTCCCCCTTACCCCAGTCCCAGCACCTCTCTTACCGGCGCGAAGTTTATGTGTTTCAGGAGGCCCTCGAATTTGGGGGCGGTTGATCTTATGTTGAAGTAGTGCATGAAGCGGCGCGATAGCGACAGCTCTATGCGCGGTTGTTCGGCGTCAAATTCCCAGGGGTGGACGTAGACGAGCCCGGGCTCTCCGGCGGCGTTGATGCGCTTGAGTTTCGAGACTATGTACCAGTAGGGCGCTATCCTGAGCGGTAGGCCGCCGGTGAAGGGCAGGCGTTCCCACAGGACGCGCATGGTCGTGAGCGGGAATTCGCGTATCTCGCCGTAAGGCGTCTTTATCGAATGCGGGGAGGTCTGAAAACTCCTCTCGCCCATCCGGGTGAGCGGCACCATGCTCGAATCGTAGAGGATGCCGTGCTTACGGAGCACGTCGAGCGCCCAGAGGGTGGAGGAGCGGATCGACCACTCAGGCGCGCGGTATCCGATGACCGGCTCTCCGGTAATGGAGCCGACCACGTCAATCGAGCGCTTGATATCGTCCTCGAACGACGACCGCGTAAGCTCGAAGAGCCTCTGGTGGTAGTACCCGTGTATGGCTATCTCGTGGCCATGGGAGCGGATGTTTTTTATCAGGCCGGGTTCCTTCTCGGCTATGTACCCGAGGACGAAGAACGTGGCGCGCGCGTCGTGGCGTTTGAGGAACGCGAGCACTTTATCCGTGTTGCGCGTGACGCGGCTTTCGTACTCCGGCCACCTGTGGTGCGCCGCGTTGTCGGCGGTGCCGCAGATATGGTACCAGTCCTCAAGGTCTACGGTAAGGGCGTTTTGCATGGATGGTATTTTAGGGCGAGACGGCTGTAGCATCCGGTTAAATTCCAGATCGCGGCCGATTTATTTTTCAACCGGCGAATCGTCACTCCGAATCAGAAAACGGATTTGTCATTCCCGAGGCATTTATCCCCGATGAAGACATTCGGGGACGAATCCAGAGTCTTTACATACGCATGGCGGAAAACGCTGGATGCCCGATAGAAACACTCGGGCATGACAGGCCGGCTTATAATAAATCAGGGCTTCCCTGATTTCCTCCGGCCTTAGGCATCTTCAGCGCCTTTTTGCGGTAGGAGAGGTTGGCCGCGATCCTGTAGATGAGGCCGCGCCGGCTCCTGAGGCTCCGCTTGAGGATGCTCCCTATCGTGTAGGTCTCCCTGAATATCCAGTGGTACCCAGCCTGCAATTCCTCGACGGTCATGCCCTTTGGCTGAAAGACGACCTCTCCGGTGTGGTATTTTGCCCAGTCCCGGTCGATGATGCGGCCTTCTTTTTCCAGAACGCCGTAGGTCACGGTTCCGGGGAGCGGGGTCAGTATGTGGAACTGCGCGGCGTCGAGCTTCGTCTCCATGATGAAGTCGAGCGTGGTCTTGAAGACCGTCGGGTCGTCGTCGTCGAGGCCGAAGACGAACGAGCCGATGATGTTTATACCGGCGTCGTGTATCTTCTCTATCGCCTCCTTGAAGCCCTTGGCCGAGTTCCAGCTCTTGTGCATCCTGTCGAGGTTTTTCTGCGAGAGGGACTCAAGGCCGATGAAGGCATACTTGCCGCCGCTTGCCGCGTAGAGGCGCAGCAGCTCCGGGTCCTTGGCCATGGTGACCGACGCCTGAGACCCCCACGTGACCTTTAGCGGGATCAGCTCGGTGAATAGCTCCTTCGCGTATTTGGCGCGGCCCACGATGTTGTCGTCCATGAAGAAGAACTCTTTGGCGCCGAAGCCCTTTATCTCGTCTATAACGTCGGCGACGGGACGGACGCGGAACTCCTTGCCGAAGAAGGCCGTCACCGCGCAGTAGTCGCAGTTGAACGGGCAGCCGCGCGTGGCCTGCATGGTGTAGAAGCCGGAGAACATCGGCCTGTCGAGGAGGTCTCTCCTCGGTATGACCATGCCCTCCATCCCGCAAAGGCGGTCGGCCTTGTATTTTTTCTTGAGTTCCCCGCGCTTGAAGTCGTCGAGGAGTCCGGCCCAGACAAGCTCGGCCTCTCCGATGACCACGGAGTCTGCGTGAGCGAGCGCCTCATCCGGCATGGCCGAGACGTGCACCCCGCCCATGACGACCGTGACCCCGGCCCTTCGCCAGTTGTCGGCGATTTCATACGCGCTCGGTATCTCGGACGTAAACCCGGTGACGCCCACGAGGTCTGGCTTCGCCGCATAGTCCACGGGCCTTACGCGGTTGTCGAGTATCTCGACGTCCCATTCATTCGGCGTAAGCGCGGCAATGGTGGGAAGGTTCAGCCGCACGAACCCGGCCTTGCCAGACTTCGATACCTTGCCCCAGTAACCGCGTTCGCTTTTTGGGAGTATGAGCAGAAGTTTCATAGAGAAGAAGAGTAAAAAATACTGGCGAAGAGGGGGGGGATTCGGTCACAGCGCTACGGCTCCCGCCTTCGCGCCGCGACCCCGACGCCTCGCTGACGGCGAGCCTCCCGGCTCGCCTCATCCTCGCTCCGCTCGGCGCTCAGCGTCTTTCGAATCCCTTCACCTGTCTCGCAAAATACTGGCGGAGAGGGGGGGATTCGAACCCCCGGTAGGGTGTTACCCCTACAACTGCTTAGCAGGCAGCTGCCTTCAGCCACTCGGCCACCTCTCCGCTGTTGAACGTCCAGCACCACTTTCCGGCACGAAGTCGCGTGCCTGTATAAATCTTAGCGGCGGAAAGTGGTGCTGGACGAAACATGACGATTTAGCCTTTTACCTTAACACGCATCCGTGATATAATCAAGTCTGCAATTAAGGGACCTCTGATTTATTCAGATTCCATCGTTATGAACCTACATGTATAGCGAGCGTAAACCCCGCAGCCTGTCAGTCCCGCGCGTATTTGGCGGGAATCCAGTGTCTTTGCCTTTGTAAAACGCAAGACGCTGGATGCCGGACAGGGAGTTGCAAAGTAGCTCATGCTCTGGCATGACAAATATTTATTCAGAGTTTCCTTAAGCGTCACTGGGACGGTATCGTCAGTTACAACGACCGCGAGAACAAAGTGTCCCTCGGATTCATGGAAGGACTCTACAACAAAATACGGGTAATACAACGACGGGCATATGGCATTAAGGATAAAGAATATCTACGCCTCAAATGCCTCACATCCTTTATCCCTGACGCCTAAATTCACCCACGGAAAACCCGGAAGAACCAGTTTTAAAATGGCCGCCCGATAACGCTCCTCTTTTTCAATTATTGATATATGTAAAAGTAATGCAATGGCGGCGCTTATGCTTAAACGAAAACGAGTATTCGTCATGCCCGAATGTTTCTGCCGGGCATCTAGCGTCCTTAGCGCGGGCGATAAGATAAAGACACTGGATTCCTCCCCG
>JACRCM010000034.1 GCA_016219025.1 Deltaproteobacteria bacterium
CATGCCCGAATGTTTCTGCCGGGCATCTAGCGTCCTTAGCGCGGGCGATAAGATAAAGACACTGGATTCCTCCCCGAATGTTTTAGTCGGGGACAAAAGCACGCGGGAATGACGGTTTGATTGACTTGCATTACTTATACATAAGTCAATAATTACGCGGGACTATCCCGCCCGTCTTCCTACGCCTGGCCGGTCACAAGGCGCTTTGCGATTGACGCGACGTGCCTGCCTTGAAACCGCGCCATGCCAAGCTCGTTCTGGCTGGGCTGTCTGCCGCCATCCCCGCCCGCGATGGTCGTGACGCCGTAGGGGCTGCCGCCGCTTATCTCGGCCATGGTCGTCTGGCGCGCCTCGGAATACGGCATCCCGGCTATCACCATGCCGTGATGCAGGAGCGTGACGTGAAAAGACAGAATCGTCGATTCCTGCCCGCCGTGCTGCGTGGCGCTGGAGGCGAATACGCTGCCGACCTTTCCGATGAGCGCGCCCTTCATCCAGAGGGAGCCTGTCGCATCGAGGAACGCCCGCATCTGCGCGGTCATGTTGCCGAAGCGCGTGGGCGTGCCGAATATGACCGCGTCGGCCTCAGCGAGGTCGTCTACCGTGGCCACCGGCACCTTTGCGAACTGTTTCTTTGCATCTGTCGCGCCCATCTTGGCGATGACATCGGCAGGGAGCGTCTCCGGCACCTGCAACACCTTTACCTCCGCGCCCTTCACCTCCCGCGCACCCTCGGCAACGGCCTCTGCCATTTTGTATATGTGCCCGTAAAGACTGTGGAATATCACGTTTACCTTCATCGGCATCTCCCTCCCTTGGAGTTTAGGCTGCCTCTTGAAATCAGCTATTTTTTCCGATATCAAGTAAGGACGAAAATAAAAAGCGCAGCATATATGTTAAATAGAGCTGCTTTGTAAATCATGCGAGCATTTTTATTTTCGGCCTGACGCAGAGACCGGGAAAAAGAGCGATTTTTAGAGGTAGCCTTTATTCAGTCCATTGAGCGCCGCCTCTTTGTAGGCGTCCGACAACGTCGGATAGTTGAAGACAACGTCTTTAAAGTAATCGACCGTGCCGCCGTAACTCAGCACCGTCTGGCCGATGTGGATAAGCTCTGACGCCTTCTCTCCGACTATGTGCGCGCCGAGGAGTCTGTGGCTCTCCCGCTCAAAGATGAGCTTTACCATTCCGTGGACGTCGCCTATTATCTGCCCTCGCGCAACCTCCTCGAAATAGGCGCGTCCCACTTCATACGCCACGCCCTTTTTCGTCAACCCCTCTTCGGTCTCGCCGACCATCGATATCTCCGGTATCGTATAGATGGCCAGCGGCAGATAGCCGGTGACGGCGCACGTCAGCCCCGGTGCGGCGAAGGCGTTGCAGACCGCGCGCCTGCCCTGCTCCATCGAGGTGGACGCGAGAGACGGAAAGCCTATCACGTCGCCTATGGCGTATATGCCGGACGCGCCCGCCGAGTAGGTCTCATCAGCCTTGATGTACCCCCTCTCGCCCGGCTTTATGCCGACGGCATCGAGGTTGAGGCCGTCGGTATTGCCGATGCGTCCCATCGTGTAGAGGAGTTTTTCCGACACGGCGACCTTGCCGCTTTTGAGACGGGTGACCACCCTGCCCGGCTCAGGCACCTCCATCGACGTTACCTCGTCGCCGAGGCGCATGGTCACGCCGGCATGACGCATCCAGTAGGTGAGGCTGTCGACGAGCTCCTCGTCGGCGAAGGTAAGGAGCCTCTCCTTCTTCTCGACGAGCGTAACCTTGACGCCGAGGGAGGCGAATACGCAGGCATACTCGCAGCCGATGACGCCGCCGCCGATTATCGTGAGCGTCGAGGGTAATTTATCGAGACCGAGTATGGAATCCGAGTCGTAGATGTGGTCTTTGTCGAACGGCACGTCCCTGGGTCTTGCCGGACGCGAACCCGTGGCGATGATGATGATATCGGCCTCCAACTCCTCGCTTGCGCCGTCCTTGCGCGCGACGCGAAGCCGCTTTGCGCCTTTAAAGGAGGCCTCCCCGTAGATGATCTCGACGTTGTTCCTGCTGAACTGGTCGATTATCACCTCCATCTGCCGCCGTATCACCTCGGACTTGCGGTGCATGAGCTCCTGTAGCGTAACGTCCCTGCCGAGCGTGAACTGGAACCCGAATACCGCCCTCTGCTTGAAGCCCGCGAGGAATATCGCGGTCTCGCGGAGCGTCTTGCTTGGGAGCGTCCCGGTGTGAAGCCCGGCCCCGCCGATATACGGCTCGCGCTCGATGATGGCGACCTTCTTGCCGAGCTTGGCCGCCTGTATCGCGGCCCTCTGACCGCCCGGGCCGGAGCCGATTATCAACACGTCGTATCGCTTCAAGCGCGCCTCGCGGGTCTTTTTAACGATTATATCCCCGTATCCGGTTTTTGCAACCCGCGAAAGGATAACCCCTCCCCTTAGTCAAGGGTGGGATAAAAAAAAACCCCCCCCTTGCCCGCGGCCTTATGCGGGATAAGAGGGGGGTGGGGGGAGTTACCCCCCCTACTGCGTCACCGTCACCGCCGCTGAGACCGTTATATTGTTAGTCTCGTCGGTCTCGGCGTTAGTGTTGGTCGCGTCGGCTATCGCGCCGATGTAGTAGGTGCCCGGGGCGGTCGTGCCAGGTATCCAGATGTTGCTC
>JACRCM010000037.1 GCA_016219025.1 Deltaproteobacteria bacterium
AATAACAAGATCCGGCTCATCCAACGCCGGGCATATGGCATCAGAGATCAACATTATTTGAAACTCAAAGTCCTGACTTCCTTCATCAAGGACCCTTAAAACTCACAAATCTACCCACAGGAAATGGTGAAGACCCAGATTTATGTATACGGATTCCGCGGCGGTCAATACCGGGGGACAGGGGCATTCAATCCATGTACGAGATCATCGAGAAGGCGGAGCTTGCGCACACTGTATACTTTTTCAGGGTAAAGGCGCCCATGATAGCGCGTAAGCGCAAGGCCGGGCAGTTCGTCGTGCTAAGGCTCAACGAGGCTGGCGAGAGGATACCGCTTACCATCGTTGATTCCAACGACAAGGACGGCACCATAAGCATAATAGTCCAAGAGGTCGGCAAGAGCACGGCCATGCTGGGCGATATGGGCCCAGGGGATTCCATACTCGACGTGGTCGGGCCGCTCGGAAGACCGACCCACGTGGAAAACTTTGGAACGGTCGTATGCGTGGGCGGAGGCATAGGCGTGGCGCCGGTCCTGCCCATAGCCAGGGCCATGAAGGCCGCGGGCAACACGGTCGTGTCGATAATGGGCGCGAGGACAAAGCCGCTTCTCATACTTGAAAAAGAGATGCGGGAGACGAGCGACGAACTGCACGTGACGACCGACGACGGCAGTTACGGCCACCACGGGTTCGTGACGCAGATATTGCAGAAGTTCATAGACGAGGGGAGGGAACTGGGCTGCGTGGTCGGCATAGGCCCGGTGCCCATGATGAGGGCCGTGGCCGGCGTCACAAAACCCCACGGCATATTCACGGTCGTGAGCCTCAACCCGATAATGGTCGACGGCACGGGCATGTGCGGCGCGTGCAGGGTGACCGTGGGAGGCAAGAACCAATTCGTCTGCGTGGACGGGCCCGAGTTCAACGCCGCCGAGGTCGATTTCAACGAACTCATCATGCGCAACAGGAGCTACCTTAAGGAAGAGAAGGCCGCGATGGAGGAGTTCACCTATCACGAAGGCGCCAAGTGTTATGAAAAATAATAGGCGCGGCATCCAGATGCGCCGGGAGTTCCCGGCGTTTATTGCCGGACGTTAAAGCGACCCTAAGGATTATGGCATGGACCCGAAAGATACAAAAGGACGCGTGAAGATACCGAGACAGAAGATGCCGGAGCAGCCTCCTCAGGAGAGGATCAGGAACTTCTTCGAGGTGCCGCTCGGCCTCTCTCCGGCGCAGGCGATGGAGGAGGCGAAGAGGTGCATCCAGTGCAAGAACCCGTTGTGCGTGGGCGGCTGTCCGGTGAATATCGAGATACCGTGGTTCGTCCGCCTCATTGCCGAGGGCAAGTTCATCGAGGCCGCGCGTAAGATCAAGGAGACCAACGGGCTTCCGGCGGTCTGCGGCAGGGTCTGCCCGCAGGAGGAGCAATGCGAGCGCGTCTGCGTCGTGGGAAAGAAGGGAGAGCCGGTGTCCATAGGCAGGCTTGAGCGCTTCGCCGCGGACTACGAGCGGGAGCACGGCGAGGTCTCGGTGCCTGAGCTGCCGCACTCCACCGGCAAGAAGGTCGCAGTGGTGGGCGCCGGCCCGGCAGGTCTGACCGTGGCGGGCGACCTCGTCAAGAAAGGCCACAAGGTAACGGTCTTCGAGGCCCTGCACACGCCGGGCGGGGTGCTCGTATACGGCATCCCGGAGTTCAGGCTCCCGAAGAAGATCGTCCAGTCGGAGGTGGACTACTTGAAGCGCATGGGCGTCGAGATAGTCGTCAACGCCGTGATAGGAAAGCTGGAGACCGTCGACGAGCTCTTCTCCAACGGGTATCAGGCCGTGTTCGTAGGCACGGGCGCAGGGTTGCCTAACTTCATGAACGCGCCCGGTGAGAATCTCATAGGCGTATACTCGGCTAACGAATACCTTACGAGGGTAAACCTCATGAAGGCGTTCCAGTTCCCGGAGTTCGACACGCCGGTCATACGCGGCAGGCGCATCGCCGTGGTGGGCGGCGGCAATACCGCGATGGACTCGGCGCGCACGGCGCTCCGTCTGTGCCCTGAAGAGGTCACCATAGTCTACCGCCGCTCGCGCGAGGAACTTCCGGCGAGGGGAGAAGAGGTTCACCACGGCGAGGAAGAGGGGCTCAAGTTCCAGTTCCTTACCCACCCCAAGCGGTTCATCGGGGACGCGGACGGCAGGCTCAAGGCCGTCGAATGCGCGCGCATGGCGCTCGGCGACCCCGACGAGTCCGGCAGGAGGAGGCCCGTCGAGGAGAAAGGGTCGGAGTTCTGCATCGAGGCGGACGTCGCCATCATCGCCATCGGCAATGGCGCGAACCCGCTCATCCCGCAGACCACGCCGGATATAAAACTCAACAAGTGGGGCAACATCACTATAGATCAGGACACCGGAAGAACGAGTAAGAAGGGCGTATTCTCCGGCGGCGACATCGTCCGCGGCGGGGCCACCGTCATACTTGCGATGGGCGACGGCAGGAGAGCGGCGAACTCGATACACGAGTATTTGGCCACAGGGGTTTGGTAGAATGCGCGTGACAAATACGGTGGCATGAACGAATGAGCGCCAGTGGGAAGATACGGATATTGTTCGTCTGCGTGGGAAATGCCTGCCGGAGCCAGATGGCCGAGGGCTTCGCCATGGTTCATATTGACGAAGGGTTCGAGGTGAGGAGCGCGGGCACTCAGGCGATGGGGTATGTGACCGGCGAGACGGTTGAGATAATGCAGGAGGCCGGAGTCGATATCTCCGGCCAACGCTCCAAACAGTTGAAAGACGAGATGGTGGAGTGGGCGGACGCGGTGGTGACGCTGGGCTGCTGCTGTGCCGACAGGCTCTGCCCGGTCTCGTTCAAGGGCAGGAAGGAGGACTGGCCCATAGAAGACCCCATTGGCAGGCCTGTCGAGGTTCTGCGCCGCGTGCGGGACGACATAGAGCGAAGGGTCGTAAAGCTGATAACGGAGTTGTCGGCTGAGAAAGACGGCGCACCACGCCATTGACGCGGACTCCGGCGCGGCGCGTCCGCGCCGGGCGCGCATCCAGATTGACGTAAGCAGTTGCATGAGTTCCGCAACGCGGTTGCCGCCCGCCGCCGCCTTTCAGCCAATGCCCATATAGCGGGGACTATATTGCCCGCGTTGCATGTCAATTAACGGATGATAATTCTTCCTTCACATTAACCGATAACGGATAACCGATAAGGATGAACCATCTCGGCATCAGGATACTCGTCGTTGACGACGAGCCGGACATACTGAACCTTCTTGAATATAACCTCAAGAAGGCCGGTTACGCCGTGCTCCATGCCAAGGATGGGCCCGAGGCGCTCGATATCGCGGCGGCCAGGCGTCCCGACCTCGTGCTTTTGGACATCATGCTTCCGAATATGGACGGTACCGAGGCGCTCAAGCGCCTCAAGGCCGCCGAGGCGACCCGCGCCATACCCGTGATAATGCTCACGGCCAAGGGCGAGGAGATCGACAAGATAGTCGGTTTTGAGCTCGGGGCCGAGGATTACATAACGAAACCCTTCAGCCCAAGGGAGTTGATCCTGCGCGTCAGGGCGGTGCTGAAGAGGTCGAAGGACGCCGCCCCCTCGGCCGCCCCCTCGGCCGCCCCCTCGGCCGTCCCCTCGAACGACGAGAGGATTCTATCCTTCCGCGAACTCTCCGTCGATCTCGCCAGACACCGGGTGACGGTGTCAGGCTCGGAGGCCGCGCTCTCGTCCACCGAGTTCAAGCTCCTCTGTGGGCTTCTCGGCGCGAGGGGCAGGGTGCTTTCCAGGGACGCCATACTCGACCGCGCATGGGGAAAGGACTGTTTCGTGACGCCGCGCACGGTCGATACGCACGTCAGGAGGCTCAGGGCGAAACTCAAGGCCGCCGGGGATTATATAGAGACCGTGCGCGGCGTGGGATACAGGTTCAGGGAGGAATGACCGTCTTTTTATTTTCCATCTGATTTCTTATGCCGGACACCAACCTGATACTCGACGCGATAGCGCGGGAGATGCACACAGGCGTGCTTGCCCTTGATAAGGATGGCCGCGCGCTCTATGCAAATCCATTTCTGCTGAACTCCTTTCCGATAAGGGGCGGGGCGCTGGGCCTGCCAGTCGGCGCGATTATCAAGAACGAGGCCCTCGGGGCCACCATTGACGGCTTCATCAAATCGCGCGGCGGGGCCTCTGAGGAGATAGAGATAAACGACTCAGGCAGGTTTTTCAGCGCCCGCATAGTGCCGCTCGCGGGCGAGGCGGACTTCAGCATACTCGTCTTTCTCCGTGACATAACCGAGGAGAAGCGGGTGGAGACGATAAAGAAGGACTTCGTGGCTAACGTCTCGCACGAGCTAAGGACGCCGCTTGCGTCCATCAAGGGCTACTCGGAGACGCTCCTCGACGGCGGCATGGACGAACCGGAGACGCTCCGGGAGTTTTTGCGCGTCATAGACAGGCACGCCACGCGCATGTCGAGGCTCATAGACGACCTCCTCATACTCTCAAGGCTCGAATCCCACCAGATGAGCATAGTCCCGGCCCCGGTGGACATCAAGGAGCTCGTGGCGTCTACCGCCGCGGGCTTCGGAAAACAGTCGATGGACAAGGGGATAACCATAACCGCCGCGATACCGGACGACCTGCCCAGGGCCGCGGGCGACAGGGACAGGCTGGAGCAGGTCATGGTGAACCTATTGGACAACGCCATAAAATACACGCCGCCCGGCGGCAGCGTAAGCATAACGGCCGCGCTCGCCGCTGACGGGTGCGTGACCGTGGACGTGGCTGATACCGGCATCGGCATCCCTGCCGAGGATATGCCGAGGATATTCGAGCGGTTCTACAGGGTGGACAAGGCGCGGAGCCGCGAGCTCGGTGGCACGGGCCTCGGCCTCGCCATCGTCAAACACATCATAAACGCGCACAACGGCAGGGTCTGGGTCGAGTCCGTCCCTGGCAAAGGCTCCACGTTCAGCATCTCGCTCAAGACGTGGGGATGAATCGGTTATCGGTTCCCGGTTCCCCGTCAGATACACACGGGGACATGTATCTGTGATGGATAAAGATATTTTTTTGCCATTTAACCGGCGGCCTATAAAATCAAGATGCCAAATAAGAGAGTCGTGGCCGCCATGAGCGGGGGGGTGGATTCCTCCACCGCGCTGGCGCTATTGAAGGGAGAGGGTTACGACTGCATAGGCGTCTCCATGCAGTTGTGGGATTATTCCAAAAAGGACGACCACGCGGGCGCCTCCGCCGGGAGCTGCTGTTCGCTCGACGACATATGCGGCGCGCGTTCGGTCGCGGACGGCCTCGGCGTGCCTTTCTACGTCGTCAATCTGGAGGCCGCGTTCGCCAGGGACGTAGTCGATAACTTTGTCGAGGAGTACCGCATGGGCAGGACGCCGAACCCGTGCGTAAGGTGCAATCAGTTTCTTAAATTCGACGCGCTCATGAGGAAGGCTTCGGCGCTTGAGGCGGACTACGTCGCCACGGGCCACTATGCGAGGGTGGAGGCCGGCAACGGCGCGTGGAGGCTTCTAAAGGGCGTTGACCCTGAAAAAGACCAGAGCTACTTTCTATTCACGATGACGCAGGAGCAGCTCTCCAGAACGCTCTTTCCGCTCGGCGGCCTTACGAAGGACGAGGTGCGCGCCATTGCGCGGCGTCTTGGTCTCAAGACCCATAACAAGGGCGAGAGTCAGGAGATATGCTTCGTGGATGAGGCTGGTTACGCGGCCTTTTTGTCCGGCCGCATTCAGGCGAAGCCGGGAGATATAATAAACGAGGCGGGGGAACGGCTCGGCGCTCATAACGGGCTTTATAACTACACCATAGGCCAGAGAAAGGGGCTTGGACTCTCAGGCGGGCCTCATTACGTCGTTGGGATTGACGTTGCCGCCAACCGTCTTATCGTGGGCGGCGAGGACGGTCTATACCTCGGAGGACTTACGGCCTCAGGCGTCAACTGGATAAGCCGCGAGAGCGCCGAGGCGCTGCAAAACGGCGGTCTACGCCCCGTGACCGCGAAGATACGCTACAGGCACGAGGGCGTTGAGGCGGACGTGACGCTGGGCGAGGGCGGTCTGGTAAGGGTCGCGTTCAAAACGCCGCAGCGCTCTGTGACGCCTGGGCAGGCCGTCGTATTCTACAGGGGCGAAGAGGTGCTCGGCGGCGGCTGGATAGAGCGCGGATACCTTTGAAAAATGATGAAGACCGTATCCATAGCCACGCTCGGCTGCAAGTCGAACCAATACGATTCCTCGGCCATCGAGGAGGCCGTCCGCAAGGCGGGCTTCGCCGTGCTGCCATTCCCCGGCGTAGCCGGCGCTTATGTCATCAACACCTGCACGGTCACGGCCCGGACTGACGCGCGTTCGCGCGGCCTTGTGCGCATGGCCTTGAAGCTCAACCCGGACGCCCTTGTCATCGTCACCGGATGCTTTGCCGAGGTCTCGCCCGATGAGGCGGTCTCCATCGAAGGCGTGGCCTACTGCCTCGGCAATCCGCAAAAGGACAGGGTCGTCGATTACCTTAGAATGGGCAGACCGTCCGGCGGCGCGGGCAAGGCCGTAGGCGGCCCTAAGGGCGGCGCGCCCTTGACCATCCGCTCCAGCGGGCCGGTTGACCGCGTCCGCGCCAACTTGAAGATACAGGAAGGCTGCAACAGGGCGTGTTCGTATTGCATCATACCCAGGGCAAGGGGCGCATCCAAAAGCCTGCCGCCAGAGGAAGTGCTGGCAGGAATATCCGGCCTCGCTGATGCGGGCTTCGGCGAGGTAATACTGACTGGGATACATATCGGCGGCTACGGCGGCGATATCGGGGACGCGGCGTCGCTTCCTTCCCTGCTGCGGGAGATAGAATCGCGCCGTCCCCCCTGCCGCGTAAGGCTCAGTTCCCTCGACCCTGACGAGGTCACGGACGAGGTTATCGGCATCCTCGGTGGAGCGCGGGTTATATGCAACCACGCGCATATCGCGCTCCAGAGCGGGGATGACGCGGTGCTCGCGGGGATGAGGCGGCCCTACACGGCGTCATCCGCCGCGGGACGCATCCGGCGGCTCGCCGAGGCGGTGCCGGATATCTCCATAGGCGTCGACGTTATAGCCGGGTTTCCGGGCGAGACGGAGGAGGGGTTTGAAAATACCCTCGCGCTCCTCGCCGCCTCTCCCGCCGCCTACCTGCACGTATTCCCTTATTCCAGAAGGCGCGGCACCGCCGCCGCGGGATATGACGGGCAGATCAAGCCGGGCCTGATGAAGGCGCGCTGCGCCAGGCTCGCCGCTGTCGGCGCCGCGAAGAGAAAGGCGTTCCTTGAAAGGTTCATCGGGCGGACGGCGTCCGTGCTCGTGGAGAAGACGAGGGATAGGCGGGGATTCCTTACCGGAAGGACGCGCAATTATTCCCGCGTGCGCTTCCCGGGCGGCGATGATATGATAGGCAAAGAGGCGCATGTCCGCCTCGTTGGATGCGAGGATAACGGCATGACCGGAGAGGTTATCGGTGCGGAGTGAAATAGAAGAATTCAAAAAGACGCTTGGACTGGAGCGGGCGGAGCTGGGGCTCCTCGAGACGGTTTTTGTCCATAAGTCCTATCTCAATGAAAAAGGCGGCGCTGAATATAGGGAGTCGAACGAGAGGCTGGAATTTCTTGGGGACGCGGTGTTGTCGTGCGTCATAAGCGCCCTTCTGTACCAAAGGTTTCCGGCGGTGGAGGAGGGCGAACTGACGAGGATGAGGGCGCGTCTGGTGAATAAACGCGCATTGGCCGAGGTCGCATCCGAGCTCGGCATGGGCGGATGCCTTCTCATGGGCAGGGGCGAATATAACGCCGGAGGCGCTCTTAACCCTACCATACTGGCCGGCGCGTTAGAGGCGCTCCTCGGCGCCATATACATGGGGGCCGGCTTTGACGAGGCCGCGGCCTATATCGGACGGCTCTTCACCCCGATGATCAACGAGACGCTTGCAGGGCCCGGGCACTTCGATTTCAAGCCGAGGCTTCAGGAGATCGCCCAGCGGGTCTACAGGGACTCCCCGGTCTACAGGCTGGTGAACGAGTCCGGCCCCCCGCACAAAAAAATCTTCGAGGTCGAGGTCTCGGTGCAAGGGAACGTCCTCGGTCTTGGCGCCGCGTCGTCGAAGAAAGAGGCGGAACAGGCCGCGGCCAGCGAGGCGCTCAAGAGGCTTGATGAAGAGGGCGGCCAAAGGCCGTGATCGTGGCCGTGAACCGTGTAAAAAAAATATTCACGGCCACAACTACGGTTTTCTTGAGTCCTTTTCCTTAGCGGCCACGGTATTTATTGACTTCTGTATAAGTAATGCAAGTCAATCAAACCGTCATTCCCGCGTGCTTTTGTCCCCGACTAAAACATTCGGGGAGGAATCCAGTGTCTTTATCTTATCGCCCGCGCTAAGGACGCTAGATGCCCGGCAGAAACATTCGGGCATG
>JACRCM010000010.1 GCA_016219025.1 Deltaproteobacteria bacterium
AAAGCGGGGCGGCTCCGAGCCGCGATATCGCACGGGACATATTCGCCCGCGTTAAAAAAGCGGGGCGGCTCCGAGCCGCGATATCGCACGGGACATATTCGCCCGCGTTGAACCTTATCACCGAAAAAAGGGAGGATGTAAATGAAGAGGTTTCTCAGTGCAGCGTCGTTGTTGTCCGCCGGATGTCTCTTATTAGCGTTCACCGGGCCGGCGTCGGCATTTCCGGCTCCGGAGACCGGGGCGAAAAAATGCTCCGAGTGCCACAATCTGTCGAAGGAGGAGGCGGGCAAGCTCCTCATGGCTGACAAGTTCAAGGCAAAGATATCGGACGTGAGAGAGGCCCCGGTAAAGGGCGTCTGGGAGGTAGAGCTTACGCAGGGCGACAAGACGATCATCGTCTATGTCGATTACTCCAAGAAATACCTCGTGGAGGCGAAGTTCACCGAGCTTGGCAAGCTCGCCGAGGCCGCTGAGCCGCCCAAGGCCAAGGTCGTAGACCTCAAAAAGATACCGCTCGACAAGGCCGTGGTGCTCGGCAACGCCAAGGCAGAGAAGCGGGTCATCATCTTTGACGACCCGGACTGTCCGTACTGCCGCCAGCTCGATAAAGAGGTTAAGAAGATACTTGAGACGAGGAAGGACATAGCGTTCTACGTCAAGATGCTCCCTCTGCCGATACACCCTAACGCTTATGCCAAGAGCAAGGCCATAGTGTGCAACAAGAGCGCGGCCGACCTCCTCGCCGACGCCATGGCCGACAGGGAACTCCCCAAGTCCACGTGCGACACCAAGGAGCTCGACAACAACATAAAGCTCGCGGAGGAGCTTGGCATCCACGGCACGCCCGGCATAATCCTGCCGGACGGCAGGCTCATCCCCGGATATGTTCAGGCGGAGACGCTCTTGAATCTTATCGACACCCCGCCGGACAAGCAGAAGTAGCAGGTTTGTCCCGCGACACGTCAATGCCTAAACATTTGTCTTGACTTTCTCAAGATGTAACGTAATATAATTCTTGGCGTTCCGTTGCAAGTTTGACGCTTTTGGCGGTTTTTTGGATGGTTTCGGTCTGAGACCCTGAATATGGAGCCGGCGGGGGGAATTGAACCCTCGACCTACTGATTACGAATCAGTTGCTCTACCCCTGAGCTACGCCGGCCTGTCTTGCGGATTCCCGAGTGGAGTGAAAATGATAAGGCAATGACCGGCCTTTGTCAAGGTTTTTGACCATGCGCCTTGACGCCTCCGCAGGGAGGCCGATACGCCGGGGCTGCAGGGTCTTCGTTTCCCGGAGGGACTGAATGCACATGGACGCGCATCCCATAATGACCGGCGGCAGGGAGAACAGGATACTTATCATAGAGGACGCGCGGACCGAGACTGAGGTCTTCGAGGGCATACTGCGCGCACACGGCTACGAGGTAAGGAGCGCCAAGAACGGGCGCGCCGGCATCGGCATCATCGGCGAATGGGTGCCCTCCCTGATATTGCTCGACATCGTCATGCCCGGCCAGGACGGCATCAGCGTATGCAAGGAGATACGCGGCATGACGCTTGGGCACCGGCCTTCCATCATCATGGTCTCCTCCCGCCAGGACAAGAAGGTCATAGTTGACGCCCTCTCAAAGGGGGCCGACGACTTTATAGTAAAGCCCTTCAACGAAGACGAGCTTATCGCGCGCGTCAAGGCCCAGCAGCGCATCAACGGCTTTTACAAGGAGATAGAAGAAGACAAAAAGAACCTCGAAACCCTCCTCGCCATCACCTTGGCGATGAGCGCCACGCTCAACCCTCCGGAGGTGCTCCGCACCATAGTGGCCAAGGTCGCCGCCGCAACCGGCGCGGCGCGCTGTTCCATAGTCCTCGTGGTGCCTGGGCACGAGGGCTACGTGCTCGCCTCGCACGAGGACGCATCCGTCAGGGAACTCCGGTTAGACCTCGACAAATACCCGGAGATAAGGCGCGCCTACGAGACCAAGACGCCCGTGGCCATCAACGACATGGTCAACGACCCGCTCATGGCGCCGGTAAAGGGGAACCTTCGCGGGCTCGAGGAGATGAGCGCGCTCATCCTGCCGATAGTATTCAACGACGAGGTGCTTGGGACGCTATTCCTGAGGGCGCGGAGAAAAGAAAAGGGGTTCGCCCAGAAGGAGATAGACATCTGCCGGATAGTCGCCAACTCAGCCTTTCACGCGATAAGGAACGCGAGGCTCTTCGACAGGCTCATGCAGGAGAGGGACACGCTCCAGGAGATTGCTATAAAAGACCAGCTCACCTCGCTCTATAACCACAACTTCTTCTACACGCGGCTCGAGGAGGAGTTCGACAGGGCCGTCAGGTACGACACGCTGCTTTCCGTCATAATGATGGACATCGACAACTTCAAGAACATAAACGACACCTACGGCCACCGCACCGGCGACGTGGTGCTGCGCGAGCTCTCCGAGATGATAAAAAGGGGCGTCAGGAAGACCGACATAGTGGCCCGGTACGGCGGCGAGGAATTCGCCGTGATACTCCCGCACACGTCGCTCGCCGGCGCGATGGAGGAGGGCGAGAGGCTGCGCGAACTCGTCGGGAGCCACGCGTACGCCGGACTCGTAAACGACAGCATCACCATAAGCGTAGGGGTGGCCGCCTACCCGCAAAAGGGCGTAATGAACTCCGGCGACCTCGTCAACCACGCGGACGACGCGCTCTACAAGGCGAAGTGGGGCGGCAAGAACTGCGTAAGAAACACGGAGGGGTAGGCGCGGGCCGCGCCCTGCGCGTCTTTTTACTCAATCCCGCCTTATGGACGGACAAGGACCCGGCACGCCATGATCACCCACGTAATCCTCTTCAAGCTCAAGGGCGGGAGCAAAGAGAATATCGAAAAAACCAGGGACCTCCTTCTTACCCTCAAGGACAGCGTGCCGGTCGTGCGCTTCCTGGAGGCGGGGACGGACGTGTTGCGCTCCGAGAGGTCATACGACATCGCGCTCACCGTCAGGTTCGACTCGCTCGAAGACCTTGAGGCATACCAGAAACATCCGGCGCACAGGAAGATCGCCGACTACGTCAGGTCCATCCGCGAGGCCGCGGCCGTGGTGGACTACGAATCATAACGCGCATAAGACGATGCGCGCCGCGCGGGACGCATCGAGACAAACGCCTACCCGAAGCCATGACAAAAGAGGGTAAGGACAAAGGGAGAAAGGATTGCAGGACGATAGACTGAAGATATACGAATTGATGAAGGAGAAGACGGGCAGACCGCTTTCCATAGAGGAACTGCACGCCGCCCTCGGCGTGCATGAAGAGGACAAAGAGGGGTTCAGCGCGCAGATAAGGGAGATGCTCGGCGACGGTCTGATAATAAAGACGCGCTCCGGCAGGTACGGCCTCGCCTCGAAGATGCACCTGGTGGTGGGCGAGCTCTCCTGCCACCCGGACGGCTTCGGGTTCGTATGCCCCAGGGAGGGAGAGGGAGATGACGTATTCGTCAACTCCCGCAGGCTCTCCGGGGCCATGCACGGCGACACCGTAGTGGCGCGGGTGGAGTCCGAGAGGAGGGGCAAGCGCGAGGGCGGCGTCATACGGATACTCAAGCGCGCGCACAAGACCATAGTCGGAAGGTTCGCGCTGGAGAAGGGCTTCGGCGTCGTCATACCGTCGTCGGAGAGGCTGCTCGACAGGTTCGTCATACCGCCTGAGGACTCAAAGGACGCGCGGCACGGCATGATAGTCTCGGCGCAGATAGTCAAATGGCCTGAGAAGAACTCGCTGGGCATAGGCCGCATCACCGATGTCATAGGGGCGCCGGACGACGCCGACGTCGAGGCCGAGGTGATACTTCGCAAGTACGGTCTGCCAAGCAGGTTTCCGGCGGACGTGATGGAGGAGATAAGGGATTGCCCCGCGAGCGTGGCTGAGGCCGAGGCCTCCGGCAGGGTTGACCTGCGCGGCAAGACGACCTTCACCATAGACGGCGAGACGGCGAAGGACTTCGACGACGCGGTCTCGATAGACGCCCTGCCTAACGGATACAGGCTCAGGGTTTCTATAGCCGACGTAAGCCACTATGTCAGTGAAGGCACAAAGCTCGACGCCGAGGCTTATGCAAGGTCCACGAGCGTATACTTTCCCGACCGGTGCGTCCCCATGCTGCCGGAGGCCCTGTCCAACGGGATATGCAGCCTCAACCCCCGCGAGGACAGGCTTACGCTCACCGCCGAGATGGAGTTCGATGACGCGGGGCGCCCAACCGGAAAGAGGCTCTACGAGAGCGTCATCAGGAGTTGCGAGCGGCTGACCTATACCAAAGTCAAGTCGCTCCTTTCAGGGGAAGACCCGGAGCTTAGCGAGAGGCACAAAGACATCCTGTCCGACCTTAGATTGATGGAGGCGCTCGCCGCGCTCCTCTGCGCAAGGCGGCAAGAGGCCGGGTCAATAGACTTCGACCTGCCTGAGCCGCAGATAATTATCGACATAGAGGGCAAGGTCGAGGACATAGTGCGCTCGGAGCGGAACGTCGCGCACCGCCTCATCGAGGAGTTCATGCTCGCTGCGAACAGGGCCGTGGCCGAGGAATTCAGCGGCACAAAACTGCCTTTCCTCTACAGGGTGCACGACGAGCCTGACGCCGAGAGCGTGGAGGAGTTCGCGGAATTCGCCGCGGGCCTCGACCTTACGTTCAAGCCGGGCGGCGGGCCGAAGGCGTTCCAGAGGATGCTCGCCTCGGTCGCGGGCGCGCCCGAGGAAAGGCTCATAAACCACGTGCTTCTCCGGAGCATGAGGCAGGCCGTATATTCCGACGTGAACATCGGCCACTTCGGCCTCGCCTTCGACGACTACGCCCACTTCACCTCGCCGATAAGGCGATACCCCGACCTCGTGGTGCACAGGCTCGTGAGGCTCCTCATAAACGGGCGCTACGGCAGGCAGGAGCAGGACAGGCACGCGGCCCAGCTCGCGTCGGTGGCCTCGCATACGTCGGGCCGCGAACGCAAGGCCATGGAGGCCGAGCGCGAGGTAGTAGACCTCAAAAAGGCGCAGTTCATGCGCGACAAGACCGGGGAGGTCTTCGAGGGCTTCATCTCAGGCGTCACCTCCTTCGGGCTCTTCGTGGAACTGAAGGACTACTTCGTCGAGGGCCTCATACACATCTCCGCCCTTGGAGACGACTATTACATCTACGACGAGAAGAGGCATTGCCTCGTGGGCGAGCATACGAAAAAGCGGTTCAGGCTCGGGGACGCGGCGACCGTCAGGATAGCGAAGGTGGACATCGAGCGGAGGAGGATCGACCTCGAACTCGAAGGCACGGCCCCGCGCCAGCGCCCGGCCGGGAAGGGCGGCGGGAGACGGGACAGGGGAAAGGCCCGGCCTCAGCCTAAGAAGACGGAGGTCAAGGCGGACGCCGGAAAGAAACCGGGCGGCAAGGCCAGGCGAGGACGCCGCAGGAAGCGCTCCGGGACGCCGAAGTAGACGCGGCCTTACACATCATACCCCATGAAAGTCCTGAAAAAAGGCAGTGCCGGAAGATATATCCGGGGTTCCGTCCTGACGCTCGGCAACTTCGACGGGCTGCATCTTGGGCACAGGAAGATAATAGACAGGGTCATCAGGCGCTCGCGCTCACTCGGCGTTCCGGCGGTCGTCTATACCTTCGACCCGCATCCCCTCAAGGTAGTCGCACCGGCCAAGAGTCCCCCGCTCCTGCTGGACATAAAGGACAAGATACGGCTGATGGAGGCGTCCGGGGTCGACTGCCTTGTCCTTGCGCGCTTCACCAAGGGATTCGCGGCAAAGCATCCGCGCGCGTTCGTCGAGGAAGAACTCCACGCCAACGGCGTGCGGGAGGTCTGGGTCGGTCATGATTTCTCCTTCGGCAGGGGACGGACCGGCACCGTCGAATATCTGAGGGAGCTGGGCGCTGAACTGGGCTTCAGGGTCGTAGTGGTGCCCGCGTACATGCGCTCAGGCGCGGTTGTAAGCAGCTCAAGGATAAGGGAGCTCATAAGGGACGGAGACGTCAAAGGCGCATCCGCGCTCCTCGGACGGCATTATTCGATAAAAGGCAGGGTAGTCAAGGGCAGGGGCGTGGGAGGCGGCATCGGATACCCGACGGCCAATCTCTCGGTCACAAGCGAGCTTATCCCGGCGGACGGCGTCTACGCCGGGTTCGCCGTTGTGGACGGGACGGCGCATCAGGCCGCGATAAACATCGGCCCCTCGCCTACGTTCGGCGTGGGCGCAAGGCGCATAGAGGCGCATCTGCCCGGCTTTAGCGGCAACATCTATGGCAAGAAGATGGAGATAGACCTCGTCGCCCGGCTCCGCGGCGTCATAGCCTTCCAGTCCAAAGAGGCGCTTATCCGGCGAATCGAACGGGACGTGAGGCGCTCAAGGGCGATACTGAATAAGGGCATGAAGTGAGGCTCAATCGCCGGACTATTATGGTGGTCTCGCTCATCCTGCTCCTGGCAGGTCTTGCAAGGCTCTATCTCATGCGGCGGGAACTGGCCGATTTCGTGACGCCGGAGATTGGGGCCGAGGCCCAGGCCGCTGTCCTGTCGTGCGAGCCGGTCTGGGCGCTTGGCGGCAGGAAGGGCCGGAGTTTCGGATACGCGCCCAGGGTGAATTACCAATACATGACGCCGGGCGGGCGTTATGCCGGAGAGCGGGTTCCAAAGGGCGCATGGGCAGCCGAGGCCGCAGGGGTGGAGGCGTGGTGCGGACTGCATCCCGCAGGCTCGGCCATCGCCATACGCTACGACCCGAACAACCAGGCGAGGTCGAGCCTTGCGTACGGGGAACACGCGCCCGCAAGCCATCTTGAGGGTGTGGCCGCCATTCTTATGGTAATAATCGGGGCGGCGGGGGCGATCGGTGCGCTCAAAGGCGTGTTGCCGCTTGCGAAGGAGAAGGGGTAAACAAATGAAGATAAGAGGCGACACCAGGGTCATCGGCATATTCGGCGACCCCATTTCGCATACGCTCTCGCCGGCCATGCACAACGCTGCGTTCGAGGCGCTCTCGCTCGACATGGTTTACGCGCCCTTCCCCGTAACCGCGAAGGACCTTAAAAAGGCGGTGGACGGCATCCGCGGCCTCGGCATACTCGGCGTGAACGTCACCGTGCCGCATAAGGAGAAGGTGGTAAGGCTCCTCGATGACGTTGAGGAGAGGGCGCGGGTAATAGGCGCGGTCAATACCGTCGTAAACAGGGACGGCAGACTCACCGGACACAATACCGACGCGCAGGGCTACGCAAGGAGCATCCGCGAGGACGCCGGGTTTGAGCCGAAAGACAAGAGGGTGGTCATCGCCGGCGCGGGCGGGTCGAGCCGCGCGATACTCTACGAACTTCTGGTCCTTGGCGCGGCCTCGGTCGTCGTCGTGAACAGGACGCGGGACCGCGCCGAAAGGCTTGTCGAGGAATACGCCGGGCTATTCCGGAGCGCTGAGATAAAGGCGGCCGGCCTTAGCGAGCTTTCGTCCAACGCGGCAGGCCTCTTCGCCTCCGCCGACCTCCTCGTCAACGCGACCTCCGCCGGCCTGATGGACAAGGACGAACTGGACCTGCCGCTCGATCGCCTGCCCAAGCACGCCATAGTATCCGACATCATCTACAGCCCGCTTGAGACATCTCTCCTTAAAAAGGCAAAATTCTTCGGGTTCAAAACCCACTCCGGCCTCGGGATGCTCGTGCATCAGGGCGGTGTCGCCTTCGAGCTATGGACGGGCATCGCGCCGCCGCTGGACGTAATGAGGGCGTCCGCCATCGCGGCGATGAAGACGCCGGGATGAAGATAGTCTTCGTAGCGGACGCCCACCTCAAGGGCAGACTCGACCCGGATCAGGAGGGACTCGCCTCGTTTCTGGACGGCCTTGCGGGGGTTGACATGCTCGTCATGCTCGGCGACTTCTTCGAGGTCTGGACGGGCGCCAACGACGTCGTGCTGACGGAATACGGCAGGGTCATCGAGAGCCTTCGCCGGTTGAAGGACAGGGGCGTAAAGATTATATGTCTTGAGGGCAATCACGACTTCAACATGGCTGGTTTCTTCGCGGGCGCGCTCGGAGCGGATGTCTATCCCGGCTCATACGAGGGGACGCTTGCCGGGGTGCGCGTCTACATGGCGCACGGCGATCGGGTCGGGGCGGCCTTTGGGTACAGGCTCTGGCGCTGGTATCTGAGAAGCCCCTTGTTTCGTTTCATGGCGTATGTGGCCGGGCCGAAGGCGGTCTGGGATATAGGCATGGGGATGTCGCGCAGGAGCAGGGGCTACAGCGACAAGGGCGAGCTCGTCGAGGCGAAGCTCCGCGTCTTCGCTCAGGAGAAGATAGACGACGGTTTCGGGGCCGTGGCGCTCGCGCACTCGCATAAGGCCGGGGTCAGCCGTCTTGGCAACGGCGTCTACGCGAACCCGGGGAGCTGGGCGGGCGCCCACAGTTACCTCGTCCTCGATGACGGCGCATGGAGGGTCGAGCGCCACGGCCTTGCGGATAAAGGGTAATTCTGATAGATTTAAAGCGTAGCGATAACTAAAGGATAGGTGCGCGGATATGCTATTCGACCACATAGAAGAGAAAGAAGCCGTCATGCGCGCGGCCATGATAGAGGTAAACGGCTCCAGGTTCTACGCCATGCTCGCCGAGGAGACGTATGACGACGACGCCAAACGGATATTGGGGAAGCTCGCGCGCGATGAAAAGCGCCACTTGAAGACCATCGAGGCGAAATACTTCCCGGAGGCCGGTTTTCCGGTTGACGAGATAACCGAGGAAGAGACGGCGATAGAGGAGTACGTCGCAAAGAGCGCGGATATGGACATATTCACGAAGCGCATGGACGTCGAAAAACTCACGGGCCTCTTCGACAGCCCGAAGAAGGCGCTCCTCATCGCCCTTAACGCGGAGCGCTATTCCGTCGATTATTTCGAGAACATGGGGCGCAGGTGCCGCGCCGAGGACGCCAGAAAGATATGCCGGGAGCTCGCCGAAGAAGAGCGGGCGCACGTAAAGCACATAGAGGACATGCTCGCGCGGCTATAGCATATTTATAGGCGCCATCGTGTTTTTTTTCGTATACCGGCAACCGGGAGGAGTCGGCATGTCTGAGCTGCGCCTCAATCTCATAACGAGGGAGTGGGTCGTGATATCCACGGAGCGGGCCAAGCGCCCTGGGGAGTTCACCAACTCGCGCTCGGAGCGCCCTACCCCGCCGCCGTATCTCCATACCTGCCCCTTCTGCGCCGGCAACGAGCACAAGACGTCCGAGGAGCGCGCAAGGGTCGGCGACGGCAAGGGCTGGCAGATTAGGGTTGTCGCCAACCGGTACCCCGCGGTCTCCATCGCGGGCGAGAAGACCAGACACGCCGACGCCCTCATGCGCTCGGTCTCAGGCGTTGGAGTCCACGAGGTCGTCATCGAGCATCCGGCGCACAATACCTCGACCGCCCTGTTCGAGTTGAGACATCTGGAGAACGTGCTCAGGGTATACAGGGAGAGGTTCACCGAGGCCAACCGCGACCCGAGGGTCGAGCACGCCATCATCTTCAAGAACCACGGCGAGGGGGCCGGCACGGCCGTGGACCACCCGCACTCCCAGCTCATAGCCACGCCGGTCGTCCCGTATCAGTTCCGCGACCGCGTGCGCGCGGCCATGCACTACTTCGACGACACGGGCGAGTGCCTCCACTGCGCCATGATAAAGCGCGAACGCTCCGAGGGCGCGCGCGCCGTCATAGACACCGAGCACTTTTTTACCTTCGTCCCGTACGCGGCGCTATCGCCCTTTCACACGTGGATATTCCCCAAGAGGCACTCGGCGTCGTTCTCGGACATAAGGGACGGCGAGCTTACTGAGCTGGCCTATCACCTCAAGACCCTGCTTGCGAAGTTCTACTTCAGCCTCGAAAACCCGGACTTCAATTACGTGATAAGATCGAGCAGGCCGCAGGACGCGGGCAATGAATACTGCCACTGGTACCTCGCCATCGTCCCACGGCTCTCGAAGGCCGCGGGCTTCGAGCTTGGGAGCGGCATATACATCAATACGGTTCTCCCCGAGGAGAGCGCGGCCTTCCTGCGCTCGGCGCGGACCGAGTGACGGGGCCAGTCAATGACCGGCAAATACAAAAACCCCCTTCCAACCGTAGACATCATCATCGAGCTTGCGTCCGGCGGCATCGTCCTCATCGAGAGGAAAAACCCGCCATACGGCTGGGCCATACCCGGCGGCTTCGTTGACGCCGGAGAGTCCCTTGAAGATGCGGCGCGGAGGGAGGCCCTCGAAGAGACCTCGCTCCGCGTGCGCCTCAAGGCTCAACTGCACGCCTATTCAGACCCCAAACGGGACCCCCGCTTTCACACCATCGCCGTCGTATTCGTGGCCGAGGCCCAAGGCGCGCCCGTGGCCGGGGACGACGCCAAGGCCTGCGGCGTCTTCACCGAGACGGCCTTGCCCGGCCCGCTCGCGTTCGACCACGGACGGATATTGAAGGATTACTTCCGGTGGAAGAGGGAGGGGTGGAAGGCGTTCGAGGAGAGGACGTAGCTTTGCAGCCCGTTACCGTTCCCACGCGCAGAGGCTGTGTCGCAATTGTATTTGTAAAAAAACAGGCTCTCCACGATGCCCTACAAGCGATTTCTTTTAAATTTTAGGGGTAAAACCCCTCCGAAAAAAGAGGTTTTTTCTCCGATTTTTGCATTGCGATACAGTCTCGGAGCGTGGAAACGCAATAGAGCTACTTTGAAATCCCTGGACTGTCATTCCCGAGGTTTTAATCCCCGGCTATTACCACGGCAATCAAACAGTTTAATCATGCCGCATCACTACTGTCCGGTTAAATTCCAAGGCTCGCAGATAATACCTTGCCGAGAAAAATAAATCCTTTATTTTTCAAGAAATTAGCTTTCGGCGATATATGCTGTCCGGAGAAACCCGAATCTTGATCGCACAAAGGCT
>JACRCM010000041.1 GCA_016219025.1 Deltaproteobacteria bacterium
TCGCACACCAAGTACTATCTCTCGACCGACGCGGTCTTGAGCGCGGGCGACATCTACCTCGGAGAGAGGCTTGCAGGCATAATAGCCGCGCTCGGCGCGTCGAGCGCGACGACGAGCGTTAAGGTGCCGTCCTACGTAACCCCCGGGCCGTATTACATCATCGCGGTCGCCGACGCGACGGACATCAACAAGGAGACGAACGAGGGGAACAACACGCGGACAGCGGCGGTGACCGTGACGCCGTAGGGGGGTAACTCCCCCTCCTCTTATCCCGCATGAAGCCGCGGGCAAGAGGGGGGGGTTGTAAATCCTTTCGCGGGGCATGGGCCTGAAGGTTCGTGCCCTGCGTTTTTTTGAGCGGCGGGGTAACCGGTAAACGGTCCAAGGATAATTCTTTTCCCGCCTTCATCTACCCCGGAATAAAATCCGTTTGACAAATAGCCCTGTTTTGTGTGATATTTATAGCCCCGCCGGTATCAATTCGACATAACCCTTTATTTTACATGGAATATGTGTCTGCGCTGGAGTTATAATGTAGATGTGGGTTTGCGTGAGCAACAGTGTGAGATGGGACGCGCTCAGTAACAAACAACCAGGCCAACAGGAGGACTAAATCAGTGGGAAAGAACGTCGCTCAGAAGTTGATCGACAGCCACCTTGTATCCGGCGAGGCTGCTCAGGGCAAGGAAGTAAACGTCAGGATAGACCAGACCATCACGCAGGACGCGACCGGCACGATGGCGTATCTGCAATTCGAGGCGATGGGGGTGCCTAGGGTCAGGACGAAGCTCTCGGTGAGTTACGTCGACCATAACACCCTTCAGTACGGCGGGTTCGAGAACGCCGACGACCACAGGTTTTTACAGACGTTGGCCTCGAAGTACGGCATATACTTCTCAAGGCCGGGCAACGGCATCTGTCATCAGGTCCATCTTGAGAGATTCGGCGTGCCGGGGCAGACCCTCCTCGGCTCGGACAGCCACACCCCGACCTCCGGCGGCGTAGGAATGCTCGCCATCGGCGCGGGCGGCCTCGACGTGGCCGTGGCAATGGGCGGAGGGGCGTTCAGCCTGACGTATCCCAAGGTCGTCCTCGTGAACCTCAAGGGCAAGCTCAAGCCCTGGGTCTCGGCAAAGGACGTGATATTAGAACTCCTCCGGCGCATGACCGTCAAGGGCGGGGTGGGCAAGGTCATCGAGTATGGCGGTCCCGGAGTGGCGTCCCTCTTGGTGCCTGAGCGCGCCACCATCACCAACATGGGCGCGGAACTCGGGGCTACGACCTCGGTATTTCCGAGCGACGAAGTCACCAAGGAGTTCCTCAAGGCCCAGGGCAGGGCAAAGGACTGGATAGAGCTCGTGGCGGACGCGGACGCGAAGTATGACGAGCGGATAGACATAGACCTCGCCAAGCTCGAGCCCATGATCGCCAGGCCGCACATGCCGGACAGCGTATGCAAGGTCTCGGAGATAGAGGGCATGAAGGTCGATCAGGTCTGCGTCGGCTCGTGCACGAATTCTTCATACAGAGACCTCATGGTCGTATCCGACGTTTTCAAGAAGGGTAAGCACAAGGTTCACCCGGAGGTCTCCATGACGATCTCCCCGGGCAGCAAGCAGGTGCTCGACATGCTCTCCCTCAATAAGGGCCTCTCGCATCTCATAGAGGCCGGCGCGAGGATACTCGAGGCGACGTGCGGCCCGTGCATAGGCAACGGCCAGTCGCCCCCGTCCGCTGGAGTTTCGCTGCGCACGTTCAACAGGAATTTTGAGGGAAGGAGCGGCACGAAGGACGGCAAGGTCTATCTTTGCAGCCCGGAGGCCGCGGCCGCGGCGGCCATATACGGCGTCGTGACGGACCCGCGCAAGCTCGGCAAGTATCCGAGGATAGCGCAGCCGAAGAGGTTTCTGGTCGACGACTCGATGGTTGTGCCTCCGGCGAAAGACCCGTCAAAGGTGCAGATAGTCCGCGGCCCGAACATCCAGCCCCTGCCCAAGGCCGCGCCCCTCGGCGCAAGCCTCAAGGGCAAGGTTTTGATAAAGCTCGGAGACAACATCACGACCGACCACATCACGCCCGCCGGGACGTGGCTCAAGTACAGGAGCAACGTGCCCAAGTATTCCGAGTCCGTCTTTTCGCAGATAGACGCGAAGTTCCATGAGAAGGCCAAGGCCGCAGGCGGCGGCTTCGTCATCGGCGGAGAGAACTACGGACAGGGTTCGTCGCGCGAGCACGCGGCCCTGTGCCCCATGTACCTCGGCATAAAGGCGATTATCGCCAAGAGTTTTGCGAGGATACACAAGGACAACCTTGTAAACTTCGGCATCCTGCCGCTCACCTTCGAGAATCCTGCCGACTACGACGCCATAGCCGACGGCGACGCGCTTGAGATGCCGGGCATACAGGACGCGCTCAAGTCCAACGGGACCGTCGTGCTCAAGGACATCACGAACGGCAAGGAATTCAAGCTCAAGCACGGATATTCACCGAGACAGGTGGATACCATCCTCGCCGGCGGAACGCTCAACTACACGACGATGAAGGCGTAGCAGGTCCGCTTGGATAAAAGACGCGCCCCATCCCCCTGCCGCTAATGCGGCAGGGGGATGGGTTTTTGAGGAAGAGATATCTCTCGTTATCCTTGTTCCCAAGCTCCGCTTTCACGCATTGAGATGGAAGCACCCAGCACCACTTTCCGTCACAGAGAGTTGTCTTAGGCACGGGCTTTCGTGACGGAAAGTGGTGCTGGGCCGTCCATTTGCGTTCCCAAGCTGGAGAGACTGTGTCGCAATTGTATTTGTAAAAAAACAGGCTCTCCACGATCCTACAAGCGATTTTTTTGAATTTTAGGGGTAAAACCCCTCCGAAAATAGAGGTCTTTTTTCGGATTTTTGGATTGCGGCACAGTCTCTGGAGCTTGCGAGCGAGGGGAGGGAGTAAGAAGCGTGGGCGATAATCCCGCCCCTCACCCCTTGGGTCTGTATATCAGCACCCATGCGTTCGTAGGTTTTACGAAAAACTTTTCATAGAGGGCGTAATATTGCTCGGTGCGGGTCCTGAGTTCGTTCGGGGCCGCCTCCACGCCGGTAAGCGTCTGGAGTTCGCTCGCGTCTCCGAGTATCATCAGGGCGAATTCCTTCCTTTCAATCTTCTTGTATAACTCCGGGGCCGGCAGGTAGAGGTAGCCGCCCGCCTTTGTCTTGTCCGCCATCAACTGCCAGTAGAGCGCGCTGTCGGTAGGGTATTCAAAGCCGCGAACCGGCGTCCTTCCTGAGGCGAATACGAAGACCCCCCAGTTGTCGAAGACCGCATCTCCCTCCTTCGTCAGTTTCTTGATGATTTTATCCGAGACGGAATCTACGAACGCCGGGGTGATGATGGTGTCTTGCGTCCTGAAGATATAGAAGATGCTCGTCCTGAGCCGCGCCTGAAAGTGCAGGTAGAGTCCGGCCGTGACCGCGACCGATGCCGCGCATGAGCAGATGAGGATTTTTTTGAGGCCGAAGCGCCGGCTTATCTCCATGAAGAGCGGCGTGGAGAGGCATATCGCAAAGACGGCCAGTTGGTTGACGTATCCAAGATAATTGCCGTAGAGGTTGGCGCATACGTAGGCGATGCCGCCGAACGCGAGCCACGCGAGCAGGTAGACGCGCGTCACGCGGCTCTCAATGTCCCGGCGCTTGTAGATGAAGATGGCGGTGGACGCGGCGAGCACGGCGATGAGAAAGGCCGTGTCCGGCACGGTGACGATTTCTTTCAGCCCCATTCTTATCATCGCGTATTTGCCAGAGCCGTGGACGTCCGTAAGGAAGTCCGGGTTCGCCCCCCTGCCCAGGTATATCTGGCCGTATATGCCGCCCCATATCGCATAAGCGCGTCTCGGTTCCATGATAAAGATGGCGATGGCCGGGAGCATGGGGGCCGTGACCGACAGCGTGAATGCCGCGAGTTTTTTTGCGGTCTCCGTTATACGTTCCTTGTCCATCCATAGGACAACGGCGAGCCACAGGGCGAAGAGCGGCGGAAGGGCGAATATGAGGCGCACGCCCATAGACGCGCCGAGGAGGAGGCCGGATGCGGCAAGCGCCTCGTAGTTGAGCCGCCGGTCTTTGAGATAGCATCCGGTGACTATTGCGAACGACGCGAAGGTGAGGAAGTTTGAGAGCGCGAAGGGCTTTACCGGTATGTCCGCCTTGAAGAACGTAAGGTTCGTGATGAAGAGGAGGTAGACGAGCAGGGTGGAGGTCAGGTCTTTCGTGAACCTGCGAGTCCACCAGATAAGTATTATGCCGGTTGCGAAGATCGCGGCGGCGGAGAGCGTCCTGCCGGATACGATGGAGAACCCGAAGAGCCTCATCCAGCCGCCGTAGAGATAGTAGAGGAGCGGCTGGTTGTGCGCGTTTATATCAAGTATCGGCACCCTGCCGTTTATGACCTCTTTGGCCAGAATGAGCGCGCCGCCCTCGTCGCCGTCGGTAAACCTGCCGAAGAGGCCGGCGACGAGCGCCGCCGCGTGGAACGCGGCGCCCAGGGCTATGAGGGCTTTTAGCAGACCGTCTCTGTTTCTATCCATTTACCTGATACTGAATGATTGGGATAGAGAGAATAGACCTTGGAGTTTGCGAGTTGTCAAGGAGGGGGAAGGCGGCCATAGGTGAGTGCGAACGTCACGGGACGCTGGGGCGTGGGAACGATAACCGAGTGCGATAAATTATTGATTTCTGTATAAGTAATGCAAGTCCATCAAACCGTCATTCCCGCGTGTTTTTGTCCCCGACTAAAACATTCGGGGAGGAATCCAGTGTATTTATCTTATCGCCCGCGCTAAGGACGCTAGATGCCCGGCAGAAACATTCGGGCATGACGAATACTCGTTTTCGTTTAAGCATAAGCGCCGCCATTGCATTACTTTTACAGCTATCAATAA
>JACRCM010000011.1 GCA_016219025.1 Deltaproteobacteria bacterium
AAGACCGCGAGGACGAGATAAACATCGTCCGCGAGGGCACGTATACGAGGGTCAGAAAACTCCTCCTCAACAAGAAGTCGCAGGTCAGGATCGCCGACAGGAAGGGCAACACCCTCCTCTCGAAGGGCAAGCCGATAACGGATGAGGTGCTCGAGGCGATACCGCAGCCGCGCTGGCACGAGATAATCCCGGCGGACGAGAGGGCGGAACACGAGGTGGAGAACCTCGTGAAGAACCTCGACGAGCAGACCGACCTGATAAAGATGATCTTCGACGAGAGGATCAACAGATTGAAGCGCGGGGACGAGCTTCCTCCGGGCGTCATAAAGATGGTCAAGATTTACATCGCCATGAAGAGGAAGGTCTCGGTCGGCGACAAGATGGCCGGACGCCACGGCAACAAGGGCGTCATATCGAGGATACTGCCGGCGGAGGACATGCCGTATCTCGCGGACGGCACGTCCGTGGACATAGTCCTCAATCCGCTCGGCGTTCCTTCCCGTATGAACATAGGGCAGATACTTGAGACGCACCTCGGCTGGGCCGCGAGGAGCCTCGGCGCATCCATAAACGCCCTCGCGGAAAAAGAGGCCGGAGCCAACGCGCTCAGGGAGCGGATAAAGAAGATATACGGCTCGCTGGAGTTCAGCAAGTTCGTCAACGCCCTCTCGGACGCCGAGGTCTTGGAGGCCGCGCGCCGCTTGAGCCGCGGCGTCACGATGGCCTCTCCGGTCTTCGACGGCGCGACCGAGGACGACGTGAAGGACGCGCTCGAGCTCGCGGGCTTGCCGAGGTCCGGCAAGACCACGCTCTACGACGGCAGGAGCGGAGTGCCGTTCGAGCAGGCCGTGACCGTAGGCGCGATGTACATGATGAAGCTCCACCACCTCGTCGACGACAAGATACACGCGCGCTCCACCGGGCCTTACTCGCTCGTCACCCAGCAGCCCCTCGGGGGCAAGGCGCAGTTCGGCGGCCAGAGGCTCGGAGAGATGGAGGTCTGGGCGATGGAGGCATACGGCGCGGCGTACAGCCTCCAGGAGTTCCTGACCGTAAAGTCCGACGACGTGCCCGGCCGCACGCGCATGTATGAATCGATCGTCACCGGTTCTTATGAGCTTGAGCCGACTATACCGGAGTCCTTCAGCGTCCTCGTAAAGGAGCTCCAGTCCCTCTGCCTCGACATCCAGCTGCTTGAGGAAGAAGGGTAGCCGGACGCCGGGCCGTAAGGCAGCCGCGGCGCGTTGGCCTATAATCGATGACTTGTTGATAACCGTTCCTGTAACAAGGAGGTCAATTTGGAGACGCTTCATTCTTTGTTCGAAAAGCAGAAAAAGCCGATGGACTTCAACGCCATAAAGATCACCATCGCCTCGCCGGAACGCATACGGGAGTGGTCTTGCGGGGAGGTCAAGAAACCGGAGACTATCAACTACAGGACGTTCAAGCCGGAGAGGGACGGGCTTTTCTGCGCCAAGATATTTGGACCGGTCAAGGACTTCGAGTGCAACTGCGGCAAGTACAAGCGCATGAAGCACAGGGGGGTCGTCTGCGAGAAGTGCGGGGTCGAGGTAATACAATCGAACGTAAGGAGGGAGCGGCTCGGGCACATAGAGCTCGCCACCCCGGTTGCACATATATGGTTTTTGAGGAGTCTCCCGTCGCGCATAGGCGCGGCCCTCGACATGACGCTCAAGGAACTGGAGCGGGTGCTCTACTATGAGAACCACATCGTGCTCGATCCCAAGGAGACCGACCTCAAGGAAGGGGAGCTCTTAAACGAGGACAGGTATCAGAAGGCGCTGGAGAAGTGGGGCCAGGCTGGCTTTGCCGTAGGCATGGGCGCGGAGGCCATCCGCGAGATAATGAAGCGGCTCGACCTGCCCAAGCTCTCCTCGTCGCTCCGCGCGGAGATGAAGAAGACCGCCTCGGACGCGAAGAAGAAGCGCATCGCCAAGAGGCTCAAGGTCATCGACGCCTTCTACGTCTCCGGCAACAAGCCTGAGTGGATGATACTCGAGGTCATACCGGTGCTCCCGCCCGACCTCCGTCCGCTCGTGCCGCTCGACGGCGGCAGGTTCGCCACCTCCGACCTTAACGACCTCTACAGGAGGGTCATAAACAGGAACAACAGGCTCAAGAGGCTCATGGACCTCTCGGCCCCTGACATCATCATACGCAACGAAAAGAGGATGCTGCAGGAGGCAGTGGACGCGCTCTTCGACAACGGCAGGAGAGGCAGGATAATCACCGGCCAGAACAAGAGGCCGCTAAAGTCCCTGAGCGACATGATAAAGGGCAAGGGCGGACGCTTCAGGCAGAACCTCCTCGGCAAGCGCGTGGATTATTCCGGGCGTTCCGTCATAGTCATAGGGCCTGACCTGCGTCTCCATCAGTGCGGTCTGCCAAAGAAGATGGCGCTGGAGCTATTCAAACCCTTCATCTACCAGAGGCTTGAGGAGAAGGGGTACGCCACCACGATAAAGAGCGCGAAGAAACTCCTCGAAAAGGAGCGCCCGGAGGTCTGGGACGTGCTCGACGAGGTCATAAGGGAGCACCCGGTGCTCCTGAACCGCGCCCCGACGCTCCACAGGCTCGGCATCCAGGCGTTCGAGCCGATACTCATAGAGGGCAAGGCCATACAGCTCCATCCGCTCGTGTGCACGGCCTTCAACGCGGACTTCGACGGAGACCAGATGGCCGTCCACGTCCCGCTCTCCATAGAGGCGCAGGTCGAGGCGCGGGTGCTGATGATGTCCACGAACAACATCCTCTCCCCGGCGCACGGCAAGCCGATAATCGTCCCGACGCAGGACATCGTCCTCGGCCTCTATTACCTTACGAGGGAGAGGGGCGGCGTCAAGGGCGAGGGCAAGCGCTTCTCCGGCCATGACGAGGTGAGGGCCGCGTACGATTCAGGCGAGGTGCATCTGCAGGCCGCCGTCAAGGTGAAGAGGGAAGGCGTCCTCGTGGACACCACGGTGGGCCGCGTCATAATGAGCGAGTACGTGCCGCCGTGCATCAGGTTCGAGGAGATCAACCGGGTCATGGACAAGAAGCGCCTGGCCGACCTCATCGACACCTGCTACAGGCGCGCCGGGAGCAAGGAGACCGTCATATTCGCGGACAGGCTCAAGGACCTGGGCTATCAGTACGCGACGAGGGCGGGCATATCCATCAGCATCGACGACATGAAGATACCGGGCAAGAAGGCCGAGTTCCTCCAGAAGTCCGAGGCCGAGGTCGCCGAGATACAGAAGCAGTATAACGAGGGCCTCATCACCGACGGCGAGCGCTACAACAAGGTTATAGACATCTGGGCGCAGGCCACGGAGGAGATAGCCGAGGAGATGCTCAAGGAACTCGCCAGCGAGACCGTCGCCGACGAGAATGGGCGCCCGAAGAAGATGCCGTCGTTCAACCCGATATTCATCATGGCGGACTCCGGCGCAAGGGGCTCGGCGCAGCAGATACGCCAGCTCGCCGGCATGAGGGGACTCATGGCGAAGCCGTCCGGCGAAATCATCGAGACGCCGATAACCGCGAACTTCAGGGAGGGCCTCACCGTCCTCCAGTACTTCATATCGACTCACGGCGCGAGGAAGGGTCTCGCCGACACCGCGCTCAAGACGGCCAACTCCGGGTATCTCACGAGGAGGCTCGTGGACGTGGCCCAGGACGCGATAATAAGCGAGATCGACTGCGGCACGCTCGACGGCATATACATGACATCGCTCGTCGAGGGCGGAGAGGTCATCGAGCCGATAGGCGAGAGGATACTCGGCAGGGTCGCGCTTGAGGAGGTGGTAGACCCGTTCACCAAGGAGGTGCTCGTCGAGGCCAACGATGAGATAGACGAGGCCAAGATCGACAGGATCGAGGAGTCCGCGGTCGAGAAGGTGAAGATAAGGAGCGTGCTTACCTGCCGCGCCACGCGTGGCATCTGCGTCAAGTGCTACGGCAGAGACCTGACGAGGGGCAGGATGGTCGACATGGGCGAGGCGGTCGGCGTCATAGCCGCGCAGTCCATAGGAGAGCCGGGCACGCAGCTTACGATGAGGACGTTCCACATAGGCGGCACCGCGTCCAGACGCGCCGAGCAGACGGCCCTTGAGGCGCGCCACGAGGGCTTCGTAACGTACCATAACCTCAACGTCGCCATGAACACGCGCGGCGAGATGATAGTGATGAACCGCAACGGAGAACTCGCCATACAGGACGATCAGGGCAGGGAGCGCGAGAAGAACCCGCTCATATACGGGGCGCGCCTGCGCGCCGCGAACGGCGCAAAGGTTGCCGCCGGCGCGATAGTCGCCGAGTGGGACCCGTATACCATTCCGATCATCACCGAGGTTACGGGCGTAATCAGGTTCGGCGACATCGAGGACGGCAAGACCATGAAGGAGCAGGTCGACGAGGTCACCGGCCTTTCAAGCAAGGTCATCGTCTCCTATAAAGAGGGAGACCTCCGTCCGAGGGTCTCCATAAAGGACGCCTCCGGCAGGACGCTCAAGATACCCGGTACCAACATCGAGGCCCGCTACCTCCTGCCCGTGGGCGCGATACTCACCGTGACCGAGGGCGACCCTGTCAAGGCCGGGGACGTGGTGGCCAAGATACCGCGCGAGACGACGAAGACCAAGGACATCACCGGAGGGTTGCCGAGGGTCGCGGAACTCTTCGAGGCGCGCAAGCCCAAGGAGTGCGCGGTCATAAGCGAGATAGACGGCGGGGTCTCCTTCGGCAAGGACACCAAGGGCAAGCGCAAGGTCGTGGTCACGCCCGACGCCGGAGAGCCGAAGGAATACCTCATACCCAAGGGCAAGCACATAAGCGTGCGCGAGGGCGACCACGTCCGCGCCGGAGAGCCGCTCATGGACGGCAGCGCAAACCCGCACGACATCCTGCGCGTCCTCGGCGTGAAGGAGCTGGCGAAGTATCTCGTAGATGAGGTGCAGGAGGTCTACAGGCTCCAGGGCGTCAAGATAAACGACAAGCACATAGAGACGATAGTCCGCCAGATGCTCAGGCGCGTGAAGATAAAAGACCCAGGCGACACGAACCTCCTCATAGGCGAGCAGGTCGAGCGGTACATATTCGACGACGAAAACGAGAAGGTCATAACCAAGGGCAGGAAACCCGCCATGGCCGAGCCTCTCCTGCAGGGCATCACCAAGGCGTCGCTCTCCACCGAGTCGTTCATATCCGCGGCGTCGTTCCAGGAGACGACCAAGGTCCTGACCGGCGCGGCGGTCGAAGGGAAGGTCGATTACCTGCGTGGCCTCAAGGAGAACGTCATCATGGGACGCCTGATACCGGCGGGCTCAGGTTTCAAG
Organism: Deltaproteobacteria bacterium; assembly: GCA_016219025.1. GTDB lineage: Bacteria > Desulfobacterota > GWC2-55-46 > GWC2-55-46 > GWC2-55-46 > JACRNO01. The sequence goes on from JACRCM010000011.1 coordinate 5,337, forward strand.
AAGTACTCAACGATACTGGCCGAGGTGCCGGTCCATCCGGACACCGAGAGGTTGAGGGAAGAGGCCGCGAGGGCCGCAGAGGCGGCCGCGGCAATGGCCGAGGAGGCGCGGGAGGAGAGCGCGTAACGCCGTCTACAGAGTGGGCGCTTGCGTTGAGCCGGTGACATACGCGGACGGCGGAGCGCAGGGGGCAAGACAAGGGCGACAGGCGTGGGCGGCGCCGACGGCACGGAAAAAACAAGGAAAAGACGGGCCTCGGCTTGAAAAAGCTACTTTCTCCTTGACAATGAAATCGAAAGCAGGTATATTGCTTTGATTTACGCAACATCCCGGCGCGCCCCGGACGGGGCTGAGGGCAATGCCGTCCTTCGGCGAGGCACCATGCAGGGCGGGGGGGCAGGGGGGGCAGGGGGGGCAGGGGGGGCAGACGGACAAGAAAGTCAGCGCAGACTGAAGCGCGTCGGCGGGTGAGCAACGGACGGGCCGTTTGAGCCGGGGAACTACGGCGGCGGCATAGGAATCAAGGCGGCTGGCTACAGGCCGATGATGAGCAACGGACGGGCCGTTTGAGCCGGGGAACTACGGCGGCGGCATAGTAATCCAAGGCGGCTGGCTACAGGCCGATGATGAGCAACGGACGGGCCGTTTGAGCGGATGGTTTTCCGGCAAGGCGGCATACAGGACTCCAGGCGGACGCGGCGCGGGCCGCCGAGCGGAGATAACGATTAAGGACTTGAGGAGCAATTCATGCCGACTATAAATCAATTGGTTCGCAAGGGCAGGCAGAAGCCGAAGTGGAAGACGGCGTCTCCCGCGCTCGACAGTTGCCCGCAGAAGCGGGGCGTATGCGTAAGGGTCTACACCACCACGCCGAAGAAGCCGAACTCCGCGCTCCGCAAGGTGGCCAGGGTCAGGCTGACGAACGGGATGGAGGTCACGTCATACATCCCCGGCATAGGCCATAACCTTCAGGAGCACTCGGTCGTGATGATACGCGGCGGCAGGGTAAAAGACCTTCCGGGCGTAAGGTATCACATCATCAGGGGCAAGCTCGACACAATGGGCGTGCAGGACAGGAAACAGGCCAGGTCGAAGTACGGCGCAAAGAGGCCGAAGTAGCCTTGGCAGGGATAGGCGGGACGTTATCGATAACCGATAACCTATAACTGATAACAGAATTAAGGAGTAAGTATATGCCTCGTAAGGGGACAGTTCCTAAGAGAGACGTGCTGCCGGACCCAAAGTATAACGACAAGGTCGTAGCGCGGCTCATAAACAAGCTTACCACGGAAGGCAAGAAGAGCAAGGCCGAGACGATAATCTACCGCGCGCTGGACGTGGTTGAGGAGAAGACCAAGACCGAGGCCATGAAGGTCTTCAAAAAGGCGCTTGAGAACGTAAAGCCCGTGCTGGAGGTCAAATCCCGCAGGGTCGGCGGCGCGACGTATCAGGTGCCAGTCGAGGTCAGGCCGGACAGGAAACTCTCTTTGGCGCTCCGCTGGCTCGTCTCCTACTCGAAGTCCAGGGGAGAGAAGTCGATGGTCGAGAAACTCGCGGCCGAGCTTATCGACGCCTCCAACAACAAGGGCGGCTCGGTGAAGAAGAGGGAAGACGTTCACAAGATGGCCGAG
>JACRCM010000038.1 GCA_016219025.1 Deltaproteobacteria bacterium
GGGGGGGGGGGGGCGGGAAGAGGCGCTCCTCGCCGATTACGCGGCCCATGCCGATGGGGTAAGACAGGTATTTCTAAGAGGACTCGACTCGCTCCGTTCCAAAATAGTCTGACGGTCTTTTTGCGCGGAGGAGGGTCTTTTGGAAGAGACGCACGGGGAACTTTCCATGGCCGGGCTGCCCCATCTGCTCCACCGGATATACACGGAGCCTGACCCGGCGGGCGTCCTCGATATCATCCACGGTCAGGCCGTGAGGCGTTTCTTCTTCAAAAACGGCGTGCTCGTCGGTGCCACGTCGAACGTCGTAAACGAGGTCATAGGGAGGCTCCTCCTCGAGGAGAAGGCCATAACTCAGGCCGACTACGAGCGTTCCCTTGAGGTGGTCGTAGGGGAGAAAAAGCGGCACGGCGAGGTCTTGATCGGCCTCGGCCTCCTGACCGGGGCCGAGCTTGAGCGGCGCTTGCACGCTCAACTCAGGAGGCGCGTCTGGAAGGTCATGGGCATTGCCGAAGGCTCCTACGCCTACAGGCGGCTCGACGCCTTGCCGGCATGGATGAAGGAGCGGCCAGAGGAACCGGCGATGCTCATGCTCGAGGGCATAAGCCACGGCTTCTATCCGGCCCGGAGGCTCCAAGCCGACCTTGCGCCCTGGCTGGACAAGCCCGTCAAGGCCGCGGTATACACCGGCAGGTGCCTGCCGGAGGCATTCCATCTGAACCTCCAGGAGACGCGCTTTCTACGGTCGTTCGACGGGAAAAAGACGCTTGAGGAGGTCATCGCCTCTTCCGACCTGCTCAGGCACCGCGCCGAGGCCCTATCCCTCTGTTTCATCATAACCGGCATGGTAAAAGGGGCGAAGACCGAGGCGTCCGGCGATGCGGGCGCGGCCTCGGCCGGGCAGCCCCCGCCGCATCGCCCTGAGATTGCGCCCGCGGCGCTCTTCAACGCCGAACTCCTCTTCCATCAGGCAAAGGCGGCGCTCTCAAGGCAAGACTACGCCTGCGCCATAGACCTCTTCCGCGAGATAGCCGCGCTCAACCCGCACGAGGCCGAGTATCAGGCGTATCTTGGGTGGACGGTCTTCAATAAGAATTTTAAGAACGGGTATGAGGCCGGCCGGATACTCAAAGACGCCCTGGCCCGCAACCCGGACGTGGCCGCCGGGTGGTACTTCCTCGGCATGATATATCTCGCCTCCGGGCACATCGAGGCCGCGGAGAAGTCGTTTCAGACCGCCAGATCCAAGGACCGCGCCATGTGCGAGGCGGTTGTGGAAATAAAATCCATTGAGTTACGAAGAAAGGCCGGTGGATTGGACGGCGCCGTGCCCGGTGCAGGACGTGTCTACATGGACTGGTTCGGCTTTCTCGAAGACCCGTTCGGCATGTCGATAGACCAGCCGTCGTTCTTCGGCTCATCCGGCGCGCTTCCGGCGCTCGGAGGGGCGGCCGGGGCCATAAAGAGGCGCGAAGGTCATATCCTCATCCAGGGGGAGGCGGGCGCGGGCAAGACCACGCTCGTCTTAGGACTCCTCCGGCAGCTTTGCGGCGAGCGGGTGGCCGCGGCGTGCATACTCGACCCTCCGGCGGATAAGGCGGCGCTCCTGAAGGCAATCGCCGCCGAGTTCGGCTGCGCGGCGCCCGGAGAGGCCCTGAAAGACTGCTTCGCTGCCCTGGCCATGGCCGTGGAGCGTGAACGCCTCCATGACAATCACGCCCTTATAATAATCGACCGGGCAGAGGGACTCTCGGACGCCGGGGTCGAACTCGCCTCTGAGCTTGCCCGGCATAAGGACATCCAGCTCGTCCTGCTGGGGGATGCCGGCCTTGCCCGGCGCCTTGAGGGGGACAGGACGCGCGAACTCGCGAAGAGGCTCTCCCTGCGTCTTACCCTTGGGCCGTTCGCGCCGGAGGAGACCGGCCGCTATATCGGCAAACGCATATCCGCCTGCCGCAGGTCTGCGCTCGCGGCCGCGCAGCCCCACGGCCCGTCATTCACGCCGGGCGCATCCGCGCTGATACATGCGGCGTCGTTCGGGGTGCCGGGCCGGATAAACCGCATCTGCGGCCGCGCCCTTGCCGAGGCCGCGAGGCTCGAGGCGGCCGTAGTTGACGAGGAGCTGGCGGCGCTTGCGATAAAGTCCGGCGATGCCGGGGCCGCGGGGTAAAGTTTCACGTAAAAAAAGCCCTTGTGATATAATGCCCTAAAGAGGTTTTCATAGGCATGGCCTTCCTGAAAAAGATAAATCCGGCCATGGGCCTTGCCGCCGCGCTTGCGGCGGTTGTTCTGGGCCTTAACGCCTGTTCGTTCAATACGGCTTATGCGCCGGTTGCGGCGCCGGGTCTTGCCGCGCCCGCACGTTCGCCGGAGGATTGCCTCAACGCCGCGCTCGGCGCGGTCGACGCGCAGGCGCGCTCCGAGGCGCTTATGAGACTTCGCGGCGCCGGCAGCGCGGATGGAGACCTGCTCTGGAGCGCAAGGGCCTCTTACCTCCTCGGACTCGACGCGCTTGCCCAGGGCCGCGCCGAGGCCGGTCTATTTCTTGCCGAGGCGGCCAACGACCCGCATATCGCCGATTACGCGCTCTACAACCTTTCGCTGAGCCGCGCCGGGCAAGGGGATTTCGATTCAGCCGCCGCCTTGCTCGACTCCATGATAGCGCTCTACCCGGAGTCGTCCCTGTTGAGCGGCGCCGAATATCACCGCGGTGCCGCGCTCTTCGGCGCCGGGGATTTTCATGCGGCCCGGCCGGCCTTTGATGCCTTCATCGCCGCGCATCCGACGGACGCGCTCGTGCCTGACGCGATACTTAACGCCGCCATTGCCTCGATGGAGGAGGGCGGCCCGGACGATATGCTGGGGGCGTTGAGGGTTCTGCAAATCCGTTATCCGGCGCATCCAGCCTCCGCCGCGCTTGCGGCGATGCTTGAGGCGGCCGGGGTTGCGCCTCCGGGATTGTCGGAGGATGAGCGGTTGGCGCGGGCCGACGCGCTCTTCGCGGCCAGGCGTTACGCGGACGCGGCCCAGGCCTTTCTCGGCGTGAAAGACCCGTCCCTCCGGGCCAAGGCGGCGCTGCGCGCCGCAGAGGCGCTAAACCGGCTCAAGAGGTATGCGGAGTCCGAGACCCTGCTTAGCGGGTACCTCAACGCCTCGCGCGGAGACGTTTCCGGCGCGCGCGCCCTGTATCTGCTGACGGTCTCCCTGATAAGGCAGGACAAGGCCTGGGCCCTGCCGCAAGTCATAGACCGCCTCGACGGCGTCTACCCGTTCAGCACCGGACGCGCCGAGGCCCTGCTGGCCGCCGGACGCTTCTTCGAGGGGCGCGGCGACAACGGTAAGGCGGCCGGTCTTTATCAGGAGGCAATCGTCTCCTTTAAGGAGACCTCATACGCCCGCGACGCCGCGTGGTCGATGGGCTGGCTCCGTTACCGCGAGGGCAGATTCGGCGAAGCGCACCGGCTCCTCTCGGACGGATGCGCCGGCGATTCGGCGAAATGCTCCTACTGGGGCGCGCGCGCCGCCGAACGCGCCGGGATGCCGGACGCCGCCGAACGCCACTACCGGCAGACCTGCGCGTTTAAAGGCGAATCCTATTACTGTCAACTGGCGCGCGTCCGCTCCCATCCGGCGCAAAGCGCCCCGGCCCATTGCGCAACCGGCTTGCCGCCGGGACTCAGTCCCTCCGGCGCGGAAGGGCCGTTGAAGGCCGACCCGCGCTTTCTCGCGGCCATGGAATTGAAATTACTAGGCCTCTCAAAAGACGCCTCGGCGGAGTTTGACCTGCTATCGAAGCGTCATGCGAAAGACCCGGCGGCGCTCTGCGCGCTTGTGCGGCTTTTTTACGAGACCGGCGATTATTACAGGGGGCTTAGGCTCTTCAGGTCGAACCGGTCGGCAATAACGGGCGTGTGCGGCGCGGAGGCGGACGGCCTTGCGTACCCCGCGGGCGTCGTCGCAATGGTCAGGGACTGGGCGCAAGCCGATGACGTCGACCCCGCCCTCATAGCGTCCGTGATGCGCGAGGAGAGCGCGTTCAACCCGGAGGCGGTCTCGAACGCCGGGGCGATGGGGCTTATGCAGATGATGCCCGCCACCGGAAGGTTCGCCGCTCGCGCGGCGCGCGAGGAGGCGTTTGAGCCCAAGGCGCTCCTCCTGCCGGCGACGAGCGTCCGTCTCGGCGCATGGTACCTGGGCTATCTCATCGACATGTTCGACAACGACGTCGCCCTGTCCGTGGCGGCCTATAACGCCGGCCCCGGCGCGGCGCGCAAGTGGGCCGGGAAGATTCAGGCCGAGCCGGACGAGTTCATAGAGTCCATCCCTTACGCCGAGACGAGGGAATACACCAAGCGCGTGCTCGGCACGTATGCGCTCTATCTGCGCCTCGCCGGGAAGGGGCCGAAAGGCCGCATCCCGATGCTGGCGCAAGAGGGCGGCGGCGCAGGCTTCTGACGGGGCAATCCGGGCGGCTGCCCGGCAAGGAGGCATCTATGAAGCGTCCAGCAAGGCCGGGCGAATTCCCGGACTGGGAGAAGCTCTACCGGGAGGAAGAGGTCGAGTCCATGCCCTGGTTCCATATCGGGCTCGACCCTGACCTGACGGAGGCCATCGACGCGCTCGGTATGACAGGCGGAACCGTCCTCGACATAGGCACGGGCCCGGGCACGCAGGCCATAGCCCTGGCCGAACTCGGGTACCGCGTCACTGCGACCGACCTCTCGGACGCCGCCATCAAAAAGGCGTTCCTGTTGGCCAGAAAAAAGCGGCTCAACATAGACTTTGTCCTCGACGACATCCTCAAGTGCTCTCTCGACGCGCGTTTCGACCTCGTCCTCGACCGCGGATGCTTCCACGTGCTCGACCCGGGGTCCAGGGCGGGCTATATAAATACCGTGCACGGTCTTGTAAGCCCCGGAGGATATCTCATGCTCAAGTGCTTCAGCGTCTTGGAGACGGCGATGCAGGGCGGCCCTTACCGGTTCAGCCCGGAGGACATACAACGCCTCTTCGGCAAGGGCTTCATCGTCGCATCCGTCAAGGAGACGGTCTTCCACGGTCAGCTCACCCCGTTGCCAAAGGCGCTCTTTTGCGTAATGAAGAAGGTGTAGGCTCAGCGCCCCTCCAGCCCGGGCAGCTGTTGATACCGTCTCGTCTGTCAAGCAAATATCCCCTCCCCCCGCTTCTGGGGGGGGTTAGGATGGGGGCTGTTGGAGTACCCCACACCTTACCCTCTTCCCAAAAGCGGTGGAGGAGGTTATTCCGTAGGGTGGGTTGCACCCACCGTTTGCAGTAAAATAGAGTTACTTTGTAAATGGAGCTACTTTGTAATCTCTTGGTGGGCGCAGCCCACCCTGCAAGACCGGCCCCAAGCCCCTCACCCGAACCTGTAGCAGACCCCGAACCCGCCGGACGGGTTTCGCCAGGTGAGCGCGCCTTTGGCACAGGCGATGCGGCAGGTGCCGCACTCAAGGCAACCTTCATACGAGACGGTGACGGCCGAGGCCGCGCCGTCCCAGCGGTAGACCTCGGTCGGGCATATAGTAAGACATGCCCGGTCAGCGCACGCCTTGCACGCCTCCTGATTGACGGCAAGGTGGGACGTTGAATCCACCCTGAATCTCACGAGAAAGAGCTTCTCGGAGAGGGTAAGGGGTTTTGGCGTTTTGTCCATTTTTCCTCTACCTCACGAACTTCCTCAACCTGAGCACGTCTCCGGCAAGCCGCAGGAGCGAGACGCGGCCTTTAAGGATCCGTTTGAGTTCCTTGTGCGCGTCCGCCTTGCTCTCCTCGGAGATAGTAAAGTGGCGCGTGAGCATCTCCATTACCGCCTCAGGGTAATCCTTGAAAAGCCCCGTGGTGGAGCGCAGGACGTCCGGCGCGTCTTTGTACCGCCGCAGGTCTTTAAGGACGAAGCTCTCCTCAAGCCGCTTTACGTAACCTTCGAGCGTCTTTTTCGAGAAGTCGCCTCTGGACTTCGCCTCCATGACAGTCTCGGCGGCCATGACCCCGGAGGCCATTGCGAGGTTGGAGCCTTCCTTGTAAAGAGACGGGTTCACGAACCCGGCGCAGTCGCCCGCGAGGAGCGCGCCGCCGGTGACAAGCTCCGGCATTGCGTTGTACCCGCCCTCCGGTATGATATGCGCCAGATACTCCTCGGTCGCGCCGCCCCGGATGAGCCTCGATACCGCCGGGTGGCGCTTGAAGCCGTCTATCAGTCCGTTCGGTTTGATGCCCTTTTCCTTCAATGCCGATATTGGGCAGGCTATGCCGACTGAGAGGGACTCTTGATTCGTGTAGATGAAGCCGCCCCCTGGCACGCCCGGGCCGAGCGCCTCTCCGAAAAATTCGACTGCCGCGCCCTCGGCGTCTTCAAGTCCGAACCTGTCGTCTATAACGCCCTTTGGCAGGCTTATTATCTCTTTTACGCCGAGCGACATGTTGGCCGAGTCTGGCTTGGGCTTGAGCCCGGCCTTTTCCGCGAGGAGGGAGTTTGCGCCCTCGGCTATTATGACAACGTCGGCAAAGACCTCGCCGCCTTCCATGCGGACGCGGACTCCGGCCACCGCGCCGTCTTTTATTATCAGGTCGTCGACCACGGCCCCGGTTACGACGAGCGCTCCGGCCTCCTCGGCCTTTGCCGCGAACCACCTGTCGAACCGCGCCCTGAGCGTTGTGAAGCTGTTGTTGAAGGGCGGCCTGTTGAAGGCGTCGAGCCGGATGTCGAAGGCCGCCTCCGAGTCGTTGGATACGAAGGAGTATCTCCTCTTAACCACGTGGCGCTCGACGGGCGCGTCCGCCCAGAACCCCGGCATAAGGCGGTTGAGGACGGTCGAATAGAGTATGCCGCCGAACATGTTCTTGGCCCCGGGGTACTCCCCGCGCTCGAAGACCACGACGTCAAGTCCGGCCTTGGCGAGCGTGAACGCCGCGGCGGCCCCGGCAGGCCCGGCCCCAACTACTATACAGTCATACCTCTCGGTCATTTCTTATGCGCCTTATTTCTTCAATGATAAGCGGCACCGCCTCGAAGAGGTCGGCAACTACGCCGAGGTCGGCCTCGCGGAATATCGGCGCGTCCGGGTCTTTGTTTATCGCCACGACCGTCTCCGATAACCTCATGCCAGCTATGTGCTGAGGCGCGCCCGATATGCCGCAGGCGATGTAAACGGCGGGCGAGACCGTCTTGCCGGTCTGGCCGACCTGACGGGACTGCGGCATCCAGCCCGAGTCCACCGCGCCCCTTGAGGCCGCCACCTCGCCGCCCGTGAGCGCGGCAAGCTCCTCGAGGAGTTTGAAGTTAGGCCCGGCGGCCATGCCCCTGCCGCCTGAGACTATGACGTCGGCCTCGGTTATGTCCAGCGCATGGTCTTGCCCGGCGCGGCCGGATACCCTGACCCTTGCGTCGGTCTGCGCAAGTTCCGCGTCCATGCGCGTTGTCTCGGCGTCTCTTCCCGAGTCGAACGTCTCTTTAAAAGAGCGGGGGGCGATCGTCATCACGGCGCGGCCGTCTACGGCGACGGTCTCCGTGAGTTTCCCGCCCAAGAGGGGGCGTTGGGCAAGCATGGAGCCGTCTTTGAACTCAAGACCGGTGACGTTTGTAACGCACGGCAGCCCAAGCGCTACGGACAAGAGCGGGGCGAGCACGCCCCCGTCCGGCGTGCCCGGGACTACGATGAAAGAGGTCTCTTTGTCTTTTAGAAACCGGGCAACCGCGCAGGCGCGGGTATCCACCGAGGCGTCCGCGAGAAGGCGATGCGCGAGGAGATATATCCTGCCGGTCGAACGCAGATATCCCTTCGCCGCCCCTGCCGGGTCTGCGCCGGTCAATATGAGAGAGACGGGCGCGCCGCGCCCGCTTGCCGCGGCCAAGAGCCGCGCGGCCCCAAGCGCGCCTTCGGTCGGGGCTTGAGTATCCGCGACCACCCAGATCATCTGCCGCCTCCGGCGCCGATCTTTTCGTCCAGAAACCTTGCCGCCTCTTTCGCCTGCGTCTCCACGCCGCCTTTGAGCATAACGCAGGAGCGGGCATTGGAACGGCGGCTCAGGCGCTCGCGTTTGATCCCCGGCGTTGAAAGCGAGGCGGGGGCGATGCCGAGGGCATTGAGGTCGAGATAACGTATCGCCTTCTTCCTGGCCTTCATTATGGACTGCATGGATGGATACCTCGGCTCGGCAAGCCCTTTTGTGGCGGTGAATACCGCGCTCAGGCCGCATTCGACTGACAGGCCCCCGGCCTGCGCCTCGCACTCGGCCTCGGCGTCCCTTCCGTTGGACAGTATCTTGAGTTTCCTGATTGACGGGATGATGGGGATTCCGAGCAAGGCGGCGAGGTATGGCCCGGTGGAACCCGCTGCCGCTCCAGTGGCCGCTCGGCCGCAAAGGATGACGTCGTGGGGCATGGTCTGGATGGCCTTTGCCAATACGCGGGCCGTTGCGAGGCCGTCCGCCCCCAGGAGCGCGGGGTCCTTTACGTATACCGCCTCGTCCGCGCCTTGAGCAAGGCATTTGCGAAGCGGCTCCTCCCCGCCCTCCGCGCCCGCGTGGACGACGGTCACGGAGCCGCCATGCGCCTCGGCGAGGCGCACGGCCTCTTCAAGCGCTATCTCGTCGAAGGGGTTTAATATGGAGGGGAAGGCGGCCTTTATTCCGAGGCCGGTTGAGTCTATCTCGATGCGGCTCGCCGCATCAGGCACGGATGTGACGCAGACGATGATATCCACCGTGTCCTATCCTCCGTCAGGGGCCGGGCCCGCAAATGTCCCTGTATGATGCGCGGCTATTTTGACGCCATTTCGGGAGCGCGGTAAAAACAAAGCCCCCTGCCATGGAATAAGAGGGGGCCTGCCCAGCGCCGCCTTCCGCCGCGGAGCCTTGTGCCGGAGAGTGGCGGCGGCTATTTCTTCTTAGCCGCCGCCGCCTCCCGCGCCTTATGCTTCTCGCCGAGGTATTCATAGACCTCGATCCTGCGGCCCCAGGAATCCACGACGTAGATATAGTCGTCCCTGTCAACCGACAGCCCGGCGGGCAGGACCATCTGGCCGCGGTCGGTGCCGTAGCTGGAGAACGCCATCAGTATCTTGCCCTCCTCGTCGAATATCTGGACGTTGTTGAAGGCGGCGTCTGCGACGTAGACGTGTCCCTCGCTGTCCACCCCGACGCCCTTGGGCCTGGCGAACATCCCCGGGGCGTCGCCGAACTCGCCGAACTTGCGGAGAAACTTGCCATCACTGTCGAAGACCTGCACCCTGCCGTTTTGCGTGTCGGTCACGAAGAGGCTGCCGTTCCCGTCAACCGCGAGATGCGACGGGAAGTTGAACTGCCCGTCCTCCTTGCCCCTTTTGCCGATGGTGCGCGTCTGCTTGAGGGTGTTGACGTCGAAGACCTTTATGTCGTGGTCATACGTATCGGTGATGTAGAGGAGATTGCGCGTGTTGTCTATGGCTATGCCCGAGGGCCTCTTTAGCGGCTCGTTAGGCAGGACGTTGTCGGTTATGATCCTGCCGTCGGCGTCGAAGATCGCGACCTTCTTGGTGTCGGAATCGGCCACGAATATCCTGCCCTTTCCGTCCACCGCGACGCCGATGGGCTTGGCGAGGTTCTTTCCGCCGAAGACCCTGCCTGCCTTGGACACCGTGTCGATCATCATCACGTCGGAGCGGGCCGTGTCGGTGACGTAGAGTTTGCCGGCCGCGTCGACGTATACGCCCATAGGCTTCTTGAGCGCCTGATTCGCCTCGGCGCCGGCGATGATCTCAACGGCGATGTTCGTGCCCTTCAGGTCGGTCGTCGTCATGTAGTCCCTGACGTATTTGATGCGCGGCTCGTCCGGCGGAGGCGGCCAGTAGAGGTCCGGCAACGGCTTGGCGCACCCGTAAGCCAGTATGCCCAGGGCAAACGCGAGAAATAGAATCCTGCCGAATCTGTTCATGGTTCCCGTCCTTATGTTACCGTTAGATATTTTACGCGGCTGCGCCGCTCCATCGTATATTTTACTATGACGGATTTTGCAAAGTCAAGCCCGGCACCCTACCTCCAGCGTTCCTTCTCCAGCGAAGTCCCCTTGAGCACGGAGTGGCATCTCGTGCAATTGCCCCTCGGCCAGAAGGTAAACGCGACCTTGCCGTGGCACCTGCCGCACCACTGGCCCTTGAATATCTCCTCCATGGATATGTCGTTCGCGCCGGCCTCAGGGATGAATATCTTGGGATGGCATACCTTGCAGGAGAGCCAGTAGGTGTGTATCGAGTGCGGGAACAAGACTTTCGCCATTAGCGGCACCTTGGCCTCGATAAAGACGTTAAGGTCGAGCATCGGCTCCTCTTCGGCGTCGGGGTCAAGGGTGCCGCGCGGATTTATCAGGCCGGTAACCACGGCCACCGTCCAATTGGGCAGGCCATTGGCGTCCTTTGGAAAGCCGTCCAGGGCTATTACCTTGTCCGTCCCGCCCTTGACCGTGGCCTTTTGCAGGACCTGTTTATAGAACGCATTATAATAATCGCTCGTCTCCTGACGGTCACGGACCGGCTCTTGCCGCTCAAGGCTGACCGCTTTGTCTATCGACTCGGCTAAACCGCACCCAGAGGCCGTCAAAAGCGCCGCGCATAATATTACGGCAAGTTGGAATGCCCTGAGTTGTCGTTGGAATGTCGCCACGCTACCGCACCGTTGCCGCGCCTCGGTTACAATTTTGACAATTCACCATTATACTATTTTTTACTACATAGCGCGGGTTTTTGTCAAGATTTTTACTAACGGGCGCTGAAAAAGCCTCATTTTTAGCCATGCCGGAGGGGCGCGGCGGCCAAAAAAACCGCTCAAACTCAAGCGCGCCGCGCAAGACGCGGCGGGGTGCGGGGCGGATATCCAGACGCCTGTCCGCAGAAAAAAATCCCGGCAACGCGGCCGCGGATGCGGGTTGCGTTGCCGGGAATGATGACGCCCGGGGCACTGGCAAAAACACGTTCGTTACATCGGATGCCGAACTCAGCCCTGCGTCTCTGGCTTTACTTCTGGCTGAGGCGCGCTATCTTTTGCCTCGGACGCCTTGAGAAGCGCGTCGATGGAATATTTTATCCCAAGCGCCGTGCTCTTGTTGGAGCCGCGCAGTATCTTGAGGAGCTTGCCGACGCAGATGATCTCGTCCGGGGATAGCGAGCCGAGGGCAGGCGTCCTTGCGCCTCCGGGCTCTCTTCTATACTGCGTCGTGTCCTCGGCCGCCGAGGAAAAGCTCTTGCCCTCGCCCTCCGGCTTCTTTATGACGTTCTTATACATCTCCCCGTCGCCCGTGATGAGCCAATCCACGGAAAGGCCGTATATGCCGGCGAACTTCAAGACCAGATCGGTAGGCATCTCCCCTCTCTTCTTGTAATTGGAGAGGGCCTGCGGCGTCACGCCGAGCGACCTCGCGACCGCGGAGTCATTTTTGAGTTTGCCGGCCCATCTCATCCTCTCTATCAGATCGGAATAGCTTACGCCCATAATCTTATTTTCTCCTTTACTTTTTTTTGCGAAACCCGGTTGCGTGATAAACCCGTCAACGGCAACTGCGCGGCCAATGTGAGCGAGCGCCATGCGCTGCACCCTTGCGATGACCATTCTTTGTTGAACGCCGCCGTCCGCCTATGTTTGCGTGAGACTGTCGTTGAAGGAGTTAAAAGGTCTTGTGCAATGGGAGAGGGAATCCAGGAGTCAGCGTAGACCAGTCAATGATTTACAGATAAGCTGCTTTGTAAATCGCAACTCTATCTGCGAATCGTACTCTATTTACAAAACAGCTTTATTTGTAAGCGTTGTATCAGCGCCCGTAGCGGGCAAATCTTAAAAACCTCACCGCGTGAGGCGCCGTTTGTGCCCCGACATCTTCAGTATAGCATAACTCTTTTAATAGAGGATGTCAACAGATACGGCAATAAGACGCGAGGACTTCTCCGTGCGCTTGTTGAGCAAGCAGACGCGAAAATGTTTGATTCAGGCGGAAAGGCGGGGAAATGGTGGGCGGTACAGGGATTGAACCTGTGGCTTCCACCGTGTGAGGGTGGCACTCTGCCGCTGAGTTAACCGCCCGGCTTACGCCGCAAGGGGCCATGCAACGTCAGTGTGCATTTTATAAAACGGCGCTTAAAATGTCAAGTTTTAGATTCGACGCCGGGTATTTTTATTTGCGGCGGCCGCGTTAAAGGCGTCAAAAATTGCCTTGAAAAAATGCGGGAAAACAGGTATATTTTTATGTTGATGGAGAGGACGGCTGGAGGGTCTTGCGAGAATGGGATTTTTACGAGGACAAACCGGCTCATGAGGTTTATGGGGCTCGACGTGGGAACCAAGACCATAGGGGTGGCCGTGAGCGACCCTATGGGGCTGACCGCGCAGCCGGTCGAAACGATAAGGCGTATCTCGGCTGAGGCGGACGCCGCTGAGGTCTTGAGGATGGCGTCTGGGCGCGGGGTTGAATCCATAGTGGTGGGGATGCCGGTGAACATGGACGGCACCGAGGGGACAAGGGCGGCCGCCACCAGGCGGTTCATGGAGAGGCTGAAGGAGAAGACGGCCGTCCCGGTTCTGGCATGGGACGAGAGGCTCTCTACCGCCGCCGTTACCCGCGTGCTTATAGAGGGCGGCATAAGCCGGGCGAAAAGGAAGGAGGCCGTTGACAAACTTGCGGCCTCATACATCCTCCAGGGTTATCTGGACAGCCTGCGTACGCCGCCGGGGCCGTAGCCTATGCAAGCGCGGAAGCCAAATGGGTCAAAGAGACGAACCCGCATGGAGGCGGCGGCGCTGGCGTTTGCAACCGCCGTCATGCTTGCCGCCGCGCACCTCTATGTGATATTCTACATGCCCGTCTCCCCGGGCGGCGGGGTGAGGGTCGTGGAGATACCCAAAGGCGCTTCCTTCAGGGTCATCGTCTCGACGCTTGAGAAGGCCGGGGTCATACGTGATGCGGCTAATTTTTCGCTTGCGGCCAGACTCATGGGGGCGGTCAAGTCGGCCAAGGCCGGGGAATACGAGTTCAACCTCTCGATGAACACGGTCGAGGTACTCGACGCGCTCGTAAGCGGGAAGGTCATGAAGCACCAGGTGACCATCCCGGAAGGCTACAACCTCTACGATGTAGCCTCGCTCCTTAAAGAGGCCGGGCTGTGCGATGAGCGCGAGTTCATCGCCGCCGCCACTGACGAACGCGCCGCTGCGGCGCAGGGTCTTCCCGGCCCCACGCTTGAGGGGTATCTCTTCCCGGACACGTATGTCATGGAGAAGGGCATGAGCGCCGTGGAGATAATCGGCAAGATGACGCAGAGGTTCAAGGCCGTCTATTATTCGGAGTTCGACGCGCCGTCCAGGGAACGCGGGGAGAGCATGTCCAGGGTCGTCACGCTCGCGTCGATAATAGAAAAGGAGACGGGCGCGGGCGCCGAGCGCGGACTCATCTCGTCGGTATTCCACAACAGGCTCAGGAGGCGCATAAAGCTCCAGAGCGACCCGACGGCCATATACGCCATAAGGGGGTTTGATGGCAACCTCACGAGAAAAGACCTCCTGAGGAAGAACCCTTATAACACCTACGTGAATTACGGCCTGCCCCCGGGGCCGATAGCGAACCCGGGGCGGGGCGCGCTGAGAGCGGCGCTATTCCCGGCCCAGGGCGACTATCTCTATTTCGTCTCGAAGAACAACGGGACGCATTATTTTTCAAAGAATCTGCGCGAACACAATAACGCCGTCAACCTCTATCAAAGACGGATAAAGACGGTAAAACAGGGCTAATATAGATGAAAAGGACGACCGCGGCAATGGCCGCAACCGCAATAATATTCACGGCGCTGAGCGCGGCCCGCGCCGAGACGGCCGCGAGAGAGGCGCGCCCCGGCAACGACCCCGGCAGGTATCAGGTCCTGTCCGCTGAATACGAGGCGGCAGGCGGGCCGCGCGGCCTCTATAACAAGAAGATCATCATCAAGCTGGACACCGTCACCGGCAAGACCTGGGTCTTGAAAGAGATAGTGGAGGGCAAGACCATCGAGGAGAGCGGCACTACCATCAGATACTGGGTGGAAATGGAGGACTACAGGCCGGAGAGGCAGACCGTCATCAAGCAGGGCAAGTAGGGCGGTTATCGGTAAAGGATAAAGACGTATTTTCACCGTTCCATGACAACCGGTAACCCATTGCTTTCAACCTCATTGCCGCATGATTTTTACGGGCGTAGATAATATAAAGCCGCCGGTTCAATGAATATGGCCGCGCAGGTTAAAAGACGCAAGAAGCGCGTCCTCGTGCTGCATTATTCGCAGACCGGGCAGCTCACCCGCGCGGCGCGTTCGATGATGCGGCCGCTCGGGGAGGGCGCCGATATAGAGGTGGTCTGGGCGGAGATGACCCCGGCGCGGCCTTACCCGTTTCCGTGGCCGTTCTTCGCGTTCCTGAACGTATTCCCGGAGTCCGTGCACATGGTCCCGCCGCCCATGCGGCCGCTCAACATCGGCGCGGACGAGAGATTCGACCTCGTCATCCTCGCCTACCAGGTCTGGTTCCTGTCTCCGGCCCTGCCGGTGACCGGGTTTTTAAAGTCCGGCGGCGCGCGCATCCTCAAAGGCAAGCCCGTCATCACGTTCATCGTCTGCCGGAACATGTGGCTGACGGCGCAGGAGAAGGTCAAGGGGCTGCTTTCGCGTTGCGGGGCGCGTCTCATAGACAACGCGGCGCTCGTGGATCAAGGACACCCGCTGGCGACGTTCGTCACGACCCCGCGCTGGCTGTGGACGGGCAGGAAGAACGGCTTCTGGGGCGTATTCCCTCCGGCAGGGGTGAGAGAGGCGGATATCAATGGCGCGGCGCGCTTCGGAAGGGCAATAGGCGCGGCGCTGCGTTCCGGCAAGCCGTTGAAGGCCCCGGTCCTTGCCGGGCTCGGCGCGGTCAAGGTGAACCCGGGCTACGTCGCCTCCGAGCGGATAGCGCACCGGAGTTTCTATCTCTGGGGCAAGCTCCTGCGCGCCATCGGCGGGCCGGATAGCACAGCCCGCAAGGCCGTGCTCGCGGTCTACGCGGTATTTCTCGTAACGATGATAATCACCGTTGTGCCCGCGTCCCTCGTGGCGCGCGCCCTCCTGCGCCCCATCCTCAAAAAGAGGCTCGACGACGAGGTCAGGCGGCTTGAGGAGCCGTCCGGCTCAGGCACTGAACGGGTGAGCGAGTTCGTTTAAACGGGCGGCTATTATGACAAGCAAGGTATACATAACCGACATTGCGGCGTTTCTCCCGAACGACCCGGTATCGAACGACGAGATGGAGAAGGTGCTCGGGCTTATCGGCGGCGCCCCGTCGCGCTCGCGCAAGCTGGTGCTCAGGAACAACGGCATCAAGACGCGCTACTACGCTATAGACCCGCGCACCGGCAAGTACACGCATAACAACGCGGTCATGGCCGCCGAGGCGGTCAGGGAGCTCTCAAGGCGGAGCAGGCTGCGGCTCGATCAGATAGAGTGCCTCTGCTGCGGCACGTCGAGTCCTGACCAGCTCAAGCCCGCGCACGGCCAGATGGTGCACGGAGAACTCCGGTGCCCCCCGTGCGAGGTCGTCACCACCGCCGGGGTCTGCGGCTCCGGCATGACCGCGCTCAAGTACGCGTACATGAACGTCGCGCTCGGGCTTTCGCGCAACGCCGTGGCCACGGGTTCGGAGTTCGCCTCATCCTTCATGCGCGGCTCCAACTTCGAGCCGGAGATAATGGCGCGGATAGAGAACCTCGAAAAGCACCCGGCGCTCGCCTTTGAGAAGGATTTTCTCCGCTGGATGCTCTCCGACGGCTCAGGGGCCGCGCTCCTCTCGAAGACGCCCAACCACGACCGTCCGTCGCTCCGCATAGATTGGATAGAATATGCCTCCTACGCCGGGGACATGCCCGTGTGCATGTACAGCGGCGCGGTAAAGCAGGAGGACGGGTATCTACAGGGCTGGAGGGAGGCGGAGGACCCGCTCGACGTTATCAAGTGGAACTACCTCGCGGTCAAGCAGGACGCGCGCCTCCTCGACGAACACATCATGAACGTATGCGTCGACCGGGCCCTCACCGGGCTCGCGGCCAAGCACAGGCTGAAGATGGACGAGGTGCAGTGGTTCCTGCCGCATTACTCCTCGGAGTACTTCCGGTCGAAACTCTATCAGGCGCTTGAGAGGAATAACCTCGCCATCCCATACGACCGTTGGTTTACCAACCTTACCGCCAAGGGCAACGTCGGGTCCGCGTCCATATACATTATCATGGAGGAGCTCCTGTATTCCGGCAGGCTCAAGAAGGGCGAGCGCCTCCTGTGCTTCATCCCTGAGAGCGCGCGGTTCTCGATATGCTATCTGATGATGACGGTGGTTTGATGGTGAAGCGGTTATCGGTTTAAGGATAACCCCCCATCCCATACTCCCCCCGGAAGCGGAAGGGGAAAGGGTATCTGTCTAAGGACGATCTTTCTCACCTTCACCGATAACGGATAACCGATACCCGAATGAAAGCCAAGGAAGTCCCACAGGAAGATTCCATACTCGAAGGCAACCGCCGGGCCTGCTACGCGCAGGACGAGACGGGCAAGTACGTCGTCGTGCCGAGCAGGGGCTGGGAGGTCGAAAAGATCATCAACGCCCAGACGCACGTGGAGATAGACCGCTCCATCGAGGAGGCGCGGCAAGAGGTTATGAACGGCGCGGCCAGCCCGCTCCTCTATCACATGCGCTCGCGCCAGATGACGGTATCGTTGCTCGCCGCGACCGCGGGGGTCTGGTCATGGCGCGTAAAGAGGCACTTGAAGCCCGGCCCGTTCGCGTCTCTTGACGGCGCCATGTTGGGCCGCTATGCCGAGGCGCTTGGCATCTCCGTGGAAGAACTCAATACCGTCCCCGCTGAACCCGGCGCAAAGCGCACGCCATGACGACCCCATTCATACACCGGCACGCGGCCCATTGCGAGACCGGCACCGTGGCCGCGCTCCTGCGCGACCGGGGCCTGGACCTGAGCGAGCCGATGGTCTTCGGCATCGGCGGCGGCGTCTTCTTCATATACGTCCCGTTCGTAAAGATGGGCGGGATACCCCTTGCCGCTTACAGGGGCGCACCAGGATCGATCATCAAAAGCGCTTATAAGCGCCTCGGCGTAAAGGTGCGCGTCATGCGCTTCCGTTCGCCTGACGACGGCATGGCCAGCCTCGACCGCTTCCTCGCGGCGGGCACATCCGTGGGCCTTCGCACGAGCGGGTACTGGCTCCCGTACTTTCCGCAGAATCTGCGCTTTCAGTTCAACGCCCACCACCTGGTGGCCTTTGGCAAGGAGGGCGGGGATTATATCCTGAGCGACCCGGTATTCGAGCATCCGGTCAGGTGTCCGGCAGCTGATCTGCGCCGCGCCCGCTTCACAAAGGGACTCTTTGCGCCCAAGGGACTCCTGTTCTACCCCGAAGAGATACCGGCGAACCCGGACATAAAGGGCGCGGTGATAGACGGCATAAGGTTCACGTGCCGCAGGATGCTCGTGCCCGTGCCGTTCATGGGCGTGGCCGGCATACGTTATCTGTCAAGGCAGATGAGGAAGTGGCCTGACAAACTCGGCATGGAGCGGGCGGCATATTACATGGGCAGCGTCGTGCGGATGCAGGAGGAGATAGGCACGGGCGGGGCGGGCTTCCGTTTCATGTATACGGCATTTCTACAGGAGGCCGCGGGCGTCACGGGCATGGCCGCCGTCTCCGAGGCCGCCGGCATGATGTCCGAGACAGGGGACAAATGGCGGGAGTTCGCGGTCATGGGCGCCAAGGTCTGCAAGGGCGTGCTTGAAGGGCCGGGCGCCTACGCCGAGATCGCCGACCGAGTCTTCGACTGCGCCGAGCGGGAAGAACGCATCTTCAGGCTGCTCAAGGGAGCGGTGTAGGGTATGCCTTTATCCCGGCGCAGATTGCGCGCCCCTCGGCGTTCCTGTTGACGTGGACGTAGACGGCCTCGGTCTTGCGCGGGCCGTCGAAGACCGAGGCGAGGCCGAAGGCCGAGGCCGTGTGAAAGCAGCCGCAGTATTTAAGATAATCCTTCACCCCGGCGTCGAGCCGCCCCGCGAGCGCGGCAGTTTCAGCGCCGTCCATGCGGAAGCCTGGCATGAGGAAGGCGTCCACGCCTTCCTCTATCCACGGCCCTATTGCGCCGCACAACGCCGCAGCCCATTCCTCCCCGGCGTCAATCTGCAATTCAACTACGCCCAGCGCCTCGCCGATTGCGCCCGCCCCGTCGGAGCCGAGGCGGAGCCAGCCGCAGCCTTCGCCCATTATCTCGCCCTCTTTGAGCGGGAGTCTTTTTATATGCTCGTGGCGCGGGTGGCTGAGTTCGTCGGTTCCGCCCACGAGGGCGCCGGCGGCGAGGCCGTCTTCTATCTCGGCCGCCGCGAACCTTAGCGCGCACTCGAACGAGAACTCCTCCTGAGAGAAGGTCAGGTTGGGCGAGACAAGACCCGCGGACTTCGCCACCTGAAACGCCGCCGTATTGCTCACCGAGTTTACGAAGGCGTATGGCGAGGTCGATCCGGCCCCGCCCTCCATCACCTGCTTGAAGAGCGCCACGGTATTGTGCACCTCTCCCAGACCGGTTGCGAAGAAGAGCGGGGAGAGCGGGTCGAGCCGGGCCCCGGCGCGTCGTACGGCGAGGCCGGCGCCCGCTATGGCAAGCTCGGTGAAGTGCCCGGCCCTGCGCATCTCCTGGCCGGTCAGCTCAAGGACGAGATTAGAGAGGTCGGCCGTAGCCGGGTCGGCCTTTAGCGTCCGGCGGCTGGCCTCCGTTGTGTCGCCAAGCGGCCCTATGGCCGCCGCCCCAAGGATGTATGTGCGTCTTTTCATCGTCATCCGCGTCTGAATATGAGAGACGTGTTGTTGCCGCCGAAGCCGAAGAAGTTGAGCATGTAATGGCCGCTTGCCGCCTCGATGGGCCTTGTTAGCGGGGCAATGCCGATGGACGGGTCGGTCTTGCCGAAGCCGAGCGTCGCCGGTATTAACCCGGCCCTCAGACAGCCGAGGAACGCGGCGGCCTCTATGGCCCCGCAGGCCCCGAGCGTGTGGCCGATATAGCCCTTCAAGCCCGTAAACGGCGGAACGGAATCGTCTCTTCCAAAAACCAATTTCATCGCCGCGGCCTCGGTTGCGTCGTTGTCGACGCTGCCGGTGCCGTGCGCCTTTATCGCCGCAATATCGCCGGGCGTTATGCCGGCGCGTCCGATGGCCGAGGAGATGACCGCCGCCGCCACTCTGCCGTCGAGGTTCGTGCTTATGATGTTATGAGTGTCGCAGACGTTCGCGCCGCCCGCGAGCGCGTCTTTTTTTGGAGGCGAGGGCAAATCGGTTGATTCGAGTATGACGACGCCGCAGGCCATTCCGAGCTGAACGCCGTTGCGTAGGGCGTCAAACGGCCTGCAACCGAAGGGGGAGCGGAGCATGAGGGATGCGAATCCGTTCAGCGTGAACGCGGGAAGCGTCTCTATCCCGGCCACGACAGCCCTTTTTGCGTCTCCGCGTTCGATCATGCGTCCGGCGACGAGGATCGCGTTCGCGCTTGAGGTGCAGGCGGTTGTGATGGTGACTACCGGGCCGCGGATGCCGAGGCCGCCCGCGAGGCGCGAGGCCGCCCTGCCCGTGCCCCGCACGCCCACCGGGCATGGTTCCGCCACGCCTTGCGCCTTTTCGGCCAGATAGATGGACTCGGCCTCGGAGAGGAGGCCGGAGGTGCCGACGATGAGCGCGGAATCCCGAATATCGGCCCGGCGGAGTTCCGCGTCTTCGAGCGCCTCGCCGAGCGCAAGCCCGAATGCGGCGTCCGCGGGGTCCGCGCCCGGCCCGAAGAGGCCCGGCGGAAACTGGTTGACCTTGAATCCGGCGGCGTTGGGCAGGGGGAACGCCCAGTATTCCGACGCGCTGGGCAGCGCGGCGCTAACCCCGTCAAGCAACGCCTCTATGCCGGCCCCATAAGAGCTGACGCTGCCAATGCCTCGTATCCTTATATCCATCGCAATTAAATGAACAGGGGGGTCACGTCCTGGATGCGCCGGAGGCTATCGAGGCCGCGAGTTGGGTGATAGACCCCATCACCCGCATCGCGTCCTTGCTGTCGGTGATCCTTATCCCGTAGCGTTTCTTCAAGACCACGCTCAACTCAAGCACGTCGAGGGAGTCGAGGCCCAGGGCCGAGCCGGGGCCTATGAGGGGCGCGTCATCCGGCACCGCGTCCGGGACGGCCTTCTTGCGGCAGGTCTCTATTATCAGCGTTTTGAGTTCCAGCTTGAGCGTCGCGTCAGCGGCCCCGTACATATCGCCTGTCTTCTCCTATTGATGGCCTATTTCTGGATATTTCTGAGTTTCAAGGCCGCTATGGCCGCCGAGATGACCGCGAAACAGACAAGCCCGGCGAACTGTGGAAGTATATCACGAACCGTGCCGTTGCGCACGAAGATGTTGAGGTAGCCGTCGAGTCCCCATGACATCGGGGATACGGCGGAGAGACGCTGCATGACGGGCGGCATGAGGAACTTGGGCACCATGATGCCGCCGAGCGCGCCGAATATGAGGACGGATGCGCCGCCGAAGGTCGTTGCCTGCTCGGCGGTCTTGCAGTAGGCCGCCGCGGCGAGCCCGTAGTTCACGGCGGCGAGCGATACGGCCACCGACATCATGGCCACGGCCAGCGGGGCGTGGCCGAACGCGAACCTGTCGCCGCCGAGCAGGGGCACGGCGTATATGCCCATGAGGATCATGAGCGCGAACTGTATCTGGTTTATTATGAAGTATGAGACGGCCTTGCCCGCCATGACGACCCATAACGGGGTCGGCATGGACCTCAGCCTCTGTAGGCAGCCCGCCTGGCGTTCCTTGGTAAACGCGACGGAGAGCGGTATGACGAGGAAGAAGACGCCGAAGAGCGACCAGGACGGGACGCTCTGCTGCACCGCGGTGGGCATCGCTTCTTTGCGGCCAAGCGCTGCCGCGTCCTCCGCGCTTACCTCGGCGAACGGCCTGTTCCCGGTCAATATCTCCTTTGCGGCCTGCCTCCGTTCAGGCGTCATCTTCATCCCGGCCAGGGCCGCGAACTCCTCCCAGAGGAGCCGGTTCTCGATGGCCTGCAACGCGCGGTTGAGGTTGGTCGAGGCGAGGTTCCTGTAGTCGAACCGCATGGCCGGGTCCGCGAGGAGGCGTATCTCAGGCGCGCCGTCAGTCCCGCCCTTCACGAACCTGAGCTGTCTTTGTATCCGGCGCCGGGCGTTCTTATCCGTCCCCTCCGGTATGATGACCGCGAATTTGTGCTTGCCGGAGGCCACGTCCGCCCTTACGCTCCGCTCGTCCGTCGCGCCGCCTTCTATGGCGGTGTCCACCTTGAAGGCGGGGAGGGCGCTGAAGGCGTCCACGATGGATGAGCCGACCGTGGAGCGGTCGTTATCCACTACGATTATGGGCAGCACCACGCCCCCCTTCTCTCTGAAGGCGTCCCGCATGGCGAGCGACATGATAAGGACGAAGAGGAGCGGCATGGCGAAGAGGAGGAGCAACGCCTCTCTGTCGCGGGTTATCTGCCTTGCCTCCTTTGACACGGAGGCGGCGAGTTTATGGAGGTTTGTCCAGTTGGCCATTGGTTTTACGGAAGCCGCGCTACTCCCTGAGCCCCCTGCCGGTGAGCGTCAGGAAGACCTCTTCGAGGTTTGCCGCGCCGTGGGAGAGGGACAGCACCTTCACCCCGTCCCGGCGCAGGAGCGCGAGGACGCCGGGCAGGGCGTCCATCGGAGAGTCGCTTGCGAGCCTGAGGAGCTTTCCGCTGCGCTCAACGTCCCGCACGCCCGGCAGCCTCGTTATCCGCTCCAGCGTCCCGTCGGGAAGCGCCTCGCCGGAGCGTATCTCCACCGCGCCCGTGCCCGCGCCTCCGGCGAGGATGTCGTCGAGGCTGCCGCGCGCTATGATCCTGCCCTGGTCGATTATGGCTATCTCGCGGCAGAGGCCCTCCACCTCCTCCATGTAATGGCTCGTATAGATTATCGTCATGCCGGCGGCGTTCATGGCCCGGAGGCTCTCGTAGATGAAGAGCCTTGAGTGCGGGTCTATGCCCACGGTCGGCTCGTCAAGGAGGAGTATCTCAGGCTCGTGTATAAACCCGATTACGAGGCTCAAGCGCCGCTTGAGGCCGCCGGAGAGCACCTCCACGCGCACCCCCGCGTATTGGGCGAGCCTTGCCGTCTCCAAGGCCCAGTTGACCCGCTCGCGCAGGCGGGCGCCGCTCAAGCCCAGCATCCCTCCGAAGTAGGCGAGGTTTTCCCTGGCCGTGAGCGTGGGGTAGAGGGCGATATCCTGCGGCACCACGCCGATGCGCTGCTTTACCTCGTTGGGCCGCGCCGCGATGTCCATCCCCGCCATGCGCAAAGACCCGGCATCCGGGCGCAGCAGGCCGCACATCATGGAGATGAGCGTGGTCTTGCCCGCCCCGTTCGGCCCGAGGAGTCCGAAGAACGCCCCGGCCTTGACCCTGAGGTCGATCCCCGCAACGGCCGGGGACTCCGACCCAGGGTAGCTCTTGACGAGGCCGGTTATATCGACCGCCGCTTCATTCATCGTTCTTAACCGCCGCCTTCCCCCTGAAGCGTCTCCTGTATACGTGCGGGAGCGCCCCGGTTATGAATATCAGCGCGAGGCCCGCGAAGAACCCGAAGGAGCCGGCCCTCGTTACCGTCGAGCCGAAGTAGACGTATATCGCGGAGACCGGGCCGATGGCGATGATGGAGGCGAGATAGAAGGGCCTGAAGCCGATGGAGGAGAGCCCGGCGGCGTAACTTACCATGTCCCACGGCAGGTTGAAGACGCGGAGCATGAGCGTCGTCCTGAAGCCGTCCCTGCTCATGCGCTCGTCGAGCCTGACCAGCCTCTCCCTCGCGGCCATGAACCGCCTCACGCGGTCTCCGGCGAGCCACCGGGTCATGAAAAAGCCGACCGCCGTGGAGCCTGCCCCGCCTATGACGACGTATACCGTGCCCCAGACCGGACCGAATAGCGTCCCGGCCACTATCGTAAGGCCCATCGAGGGCAGGAAGAATATGACCGGCTTCAATACGGTGATGACGATGAAGGCGGCGGGCGCGGCGGCCCCGGCCGAGGCCACGAGCCTTGTCACGTCCTCCGGCTTCGAGTATGGGAAGTATATCCACGCAAGGACCGAGACCGCGATTACGGCCAGCGCCTTGATGATGAACGAGGTCCTGGCCGGGGTATGTCCCGTCTTATTCACCGGTCTTGCGGGCGCGCTCCGCGTAGGCGCCTTCGACCTTGTTGCGGAAGGTGTGCCCGGCGTTGTAGGTGCAGAACGGGTAGAGGAGGCCGTTGGGCGCGGAGTAATGCACGGCGCAGCGTCTCACGCGCTCGACGTTGTAGTTGTAGTTGTCCATGAAGTGCATACCGAGGACGAAGAACGTCTTGTAGGTGTGCCCCTTGTGCTCTGGCGACCACGAGTATTTCTTGTCGGAATACCCGTCGAGGGTCTTGAGGAACTTCTGGAAGGAGAGTCCCGCCGGGGCCTTGGCGCCGTCGAAGTGCTTGCGCGCGAGGGAGAGGGCGGATACGCCTGAGAAGGTCTTGAACCAGCGCTTCCTGGTCTTTCTTGAGAGTTCGTCTATGTCGTTAAGGAGCCCGCGCAGGTTGAGGAAGCGCGGGGCGGGCACGGCGTTTTTATCCTGATCCACGAACATGAGCGTGCCCATGACGCAGTGGTGATGGCAGGTGTGGTTGGTGAGGACGTTGCCGGTTATCGCGCTGCCGAGTTTGACGAACGGCGTTATGGCGGAGAGCGGTATCCAGTCTTCGTAGGCGTTCGTAAGCCCGGTCTGTTTCCCGACCTCGTGGATCATGTCGGCGAGGGTGAAGCGCTTGCTCATGCGCTCCTCCTCGGCGAACCTGCCCGCGAAGACGATAGGCTGGACCGAGAGGCCGGTGAGCACGTCGAGGTTCTCGAAGGCGAGCCTGATGAGCGGACCGAGCTGCTGGTCGTTCACGCCCTTTATGACCGTCGGGACGAAGATTATCCTTATCCCGGCCCTCCGGCACGATTCGATGACCCGGAGCTTGACGTCGAGGAGGTCCCTGCCGCGTATCTTCTTTATCACCTCGCCGTCCACGCCGTCCATCTGGAGATAGAGGTACTGGAGTCCGGCCTCCCCCGCGGCGGCGGCGAACCCGGGGTCAGCGAACTTTATGCCGTTCGTGGCGGTCTGGATGTGCTTGAAGCCCATCTCCTTCGCCGCCTTTACTATCTCAAGGAACCTCGGGTGTATGGACGGCTCCCCGCCCATGAACTGTACGGCGTCTCCGGGCGCCGGGCGCCGGTCGCGCAGGTTCTTGAGCATGGCCAGCACCTCTTCAAAATCGGGCTGATACGGGCTGGAGTTCGAGTCCGCGAAACAGACCGAGCAGGAGAGGTTGCACCTGCCGGTGATGTCGACGTTGGCGAGCGACGTGTGCGTCGTGTGCATGTTGCAGATGCCGCACGAGGACGGGCACTTGGTAGCGCCGTTTACGTGCGGATTCTCGAAGCCCCTGCCGTCGCCGTAGTGCCATTGCTCCATCTGGAGGAAGAGGCGAGCGTCCGAGAAGACGACGTCGTTGAAGACCCCGTGCTCGGCGCATTCCTTCTTGACCATGACCCGGTTGTCCTCGACGTGCTCATGCGCCGGTATCACCTTGAGGCACTCCGGGCAGATGGATTCGATGGTGCGCGGCAGGCCGGTCGTAAGGGGAGGCGTGTATGTGCCGCTGTATGTATGGCGCTCTTCGCCGCAGTTTTCGCTGTCCTTGGCTGTTGCCGGTTGCGATGGCATCTCGTATCCTCCAATAGGGCAATAGGGCAATAGGGCAAAATGGCAAAACGGATCGGCGGGTTGCAGTCGATGATACTTTTCTTACATATGGATTGTAGTAGAAAACCCTGTAGGTTTGCAACCATAAAGATGGGGGAGGCAGGAAAGAAAACCTTTTACCGCCTCCTGCGTCCCGTCTCCCGTCTTTTACACCTCCACGAAGTTATACCACTGGTCTGGGTATTGCCGGATCGCCCGCTCGAAGGAGCGGATTATCTCCGCGGCGCGCTCCGGGAAGGCGTCTTCGTCCTCGACTATGACGGGTTTGCCTATGATGGAACGGTATGTGCGGCCCTCCTTGATGACCGCGGCCGGGAGTATCGCCGCGCCGGTCATCCGCGCCATGAGGAGCGGCCCTTTCGGGAAACTGCACGGCCTCCCGAAGAGCGTGGAGGCTATCGCGCCGCCCGGCTCTCCGTTATACCTGTCGACGAGCATGGCCACCACCTCGCCCCTTCCGAGCGCGCCCAGGAGCTCGATGGTCGAGAAGGGGGATCCTCCGAGGATGACGGTGTTGATGTTGTGTCTAAGCCTGTATTCACGCTTGAGCTCGTCTATCTCAGGGACGCCCTCGGCCGCGGCCACGACGTTTATCCTCATGCCGCGCTTGCCGAAGTATATGGCCCCGAGCTCCCAGTTTCCGATGTGCACGGTAAGGACTATGATGCCGCGCCCGTGGGAGCGCGCCCAGTCGATGTTCTCGTCGCCTTCGTTGTTTTTCAACACCCTGGCGAGGCTCGCCGCGTCGAGTCCCTTGAAGACCCCATAGTCGACCAGATAGACCGAGTAGTTGCGGAACGTTGCAATGGCCAGCCTGTCTATGGTCTTCGCGTCCGCCTCCGGCAAGGCCCTCCTCAGGTTGCGCTTGACGTTGTCGCGCGCCCTGGCGCACAGGAGGTAGCTTGCGTCGGCGATCCTCCGCGCCCCCCAATAGGCGAGCGGACGCGGCAGATAACCGATGAACCTGGTGCCGAGACGGTAGACCGAGGGCCTGCCGAGCACGTGCCGGCCCGGGGCATTGGACTGGGAATTTTCCATCAAAGGCATATCATGGACGAAAGGGTCAATCGGCACGTTTTACGGGTTTCGTCAGGCCGTATTTTTTTATCTTCCGGTCCAGCCTCGGCAGGGTCATGTCGAGCAGTATCGACGCGCTGCTCTTGTTCCAGCGCGTGTGTTCGAGGGTCTTTATTATGTGTTCGCGTTCGATCTCGGCGGCGGCGGCTAGCCGCCAGCCCTGGTCCGGGTTCGGGGAGGCACCCGAGGGCCAGATCGCGCCAGGCAGGTAGACGTCCATGAGCACGTCGCCCTTCGCCAGAAGGACCCCGCGCATGATGACGTTCTCCAGCTCCCTTACGTTGCCCGGCCACGTATAATCCATCATCTTTTTCATTATCACGTCCGGCACCTTCTTGACGGCCTTGTGGAGTTCTCCGGGCCTTCTCGAGGAGGTGGCTTACGAGCAGCGGGATGTCCTCCTTGCGCTCGCGCAAAGGCGGCACGTCTATCGTGATAACCTTGAGCCGGTAGTAGAGGTCGTTGCGGAAATGCCGGCGCTCGGTCAGCTCATTGAGATCCTTGTTAGTGGCGGCTATCACCCTTACGCCGGTCTTGATAGTCTCGCTGCTGCCGACCCGCTCGAAGCTCCGCTCCTGCAGGACTCTCAGGAGCTTTACCTGAAGCGCCGGGCTCATCTCGCCGATCTCGTCGAGGAAGACCGTGCCTTCATGGGCGGCCTCGAACTTGCCTTCCTTTCGCGCTATCGCGCCGGTGAACGCCCCTTTTTCGTGGCCGAAGAGCTCGCTCTCGAGGAGCGTCTCCACGAGCGCCGAGCAGTTTATCGCCAGAAACGGCTTGTCCTTCTCGCGGGAGTTGTAGTGGATGGCGCGCGCGATGAGTTCCTTTCCCGTGCCACTCTCGCCCTGGATGAGCACCGTGACCTTGCCTTCAGAGGCGACGGCTATGGTCTTGAATATCTCATCCATGGCGCGGCTCTTGCCGACTATCGCGTCGACCCGGTATGCGCTGTATGCGTCGGCGAGGAGGTCTTTGAGCCTCTTGTGGAGGTCTATCGTATGGAATATCTTGCGCACCGCGAGGTCGAGTTCCTCGAGGTTGACGGGTTTTGTGATGCAGTCGAACGCTCCCCTCTTTATCGTCTCGACGGTCGCTGCCATGTCCCCCGGCGCGGTCGCGGCTATGACCTGCGGTCCGTCGGGCCGCGCGCGCATCTCATCGAGCAGGCCGAGGCCGCCTGACAGCCCGGCGTCGAGAAGCGCCGCCGCCGGAGCCTCCGCCTCGGCCACCCTCCTGGCCTCCTCCGCCGTGCGCGCCGTCAACACGTTAAGCGAGTCTTTGTAGCGGCCGGCAACCCCGGCGCAGGTCTCCGGGTCGGCGGATATGACGAGTATCTTTCTCAATTTTATTTCCCTCCCTTCCACTGCTATTATAATACGGTTTCTCCGCGCCGTCATGGGGTTTATTTCCGGCCTCCGGTTGCGGTTTTCGCGGGCATATAAAAATTCCTTGATTTGGCGGCCCCGATATCGGAATATATGGGATATTGCGGAGGTGGCGCGATGAGACCATACAGGTTCCATTTCTTTGTGTGCGAAGGCAAGAGATGCGCGGCGCGGGGCTCCGAGGGTATCAGGGAGCTTTTGAAGAAGCGGGTCAAGGAAGAAGGCGTCAAGGACGTGAAGGTCTCGAAGAGCGGGTGCCTCAAGATGTGCAAGGAGACCGGCACCGAGGGCGAGTACAGCCCGGCCGTCGTCGTCTACCCGCAGGGCGTGTGGTACAGGAACGTCAAGGAGAGCGACGTGGACGAACTCGTGGAACGCCACGCCAAAAAGGGCGAAATAGTGGAGAGGCTCCTCTACTTCAAACTGTAAAGACCCCACAACGAACCAAACAAATATAAAGATGAACAAAGCCGATATATCGAAATATTTCCCGCGGTGCCGGGCAGGGCGGGGTGTCCATAAGGCCCTCCTCCCGTTGGCGTTCCTCCTTTTTTCCGCGCTCTTTGCACCTTCGTCCGCGTGGGCAGCGGCCCGCGTGGCGGTCTTGCCTCTGAACGTCTCAGGCGACAACGCCTTGCTGCTCAGGAGCGTCGCGCTCGACATGATATCGGCGCGGGTCGGCAAGGACGGCGGCGTCGAGCTTATATCCGATGAGGCGGTCAAGGCCGGCCTCGGCGACGCCTCCAGCGGGATAACCGACATCCGCGCCGCGCTCATCGGCGCCAGACTCAACGCGGATTACGTGCTCTACGGCAACATGAGCGCCGACGGCCAGGTCTACGCCGTTGACGCGAAACTCCTCTCGATAAAGGACGGCGCGATAACGGCCTTCTCGGCCAAGGGCGCGGGGCCCGACTCCATAGCGGCGTTGGCAGGGACGGTCTCCTCCGAGGCGCTCTCGCGCATCGCCTTGAGCGCCCCGCCCGCCGCGCCCGCCCCGCCCGCAGCGGCGGTAAAACCAGCTGAGCCGAAGGCCGTTGCAAAACCCGCTGAGGCGGCAAAGACCGCGCCGGAGACGGCGAAGGACGACGGCTTTCTCGTGAAACCGGCCGTCCCTTCGCAGGGCAAGTCCGGCGGGAAGGGCGGCCCATTCAACGGCTTCTACATGGCCATGGCCTCCGCCGACCTCGACAAGGACGGGGGCCCGGAGTTCTTCCTGCTCGGCAAGGACTCGGTCCTTGTCCTCCGGCGCAAGGACGGATTTGAAGCCGTCAAGGAGATAAAGACCCCGGCGGCTGACAACGCCGCCATAACCGCGATAGACACGGACGGCGACGGCAACGCCGAGATCTACGTATCAGGGGTATTGAACAACGGCCCGAGCACGTCCGTCATCGAGTGGAAGGACGGCGGCTACAGGGTGACGCAAAGCGGCATCAAGTGGCTCGTGCGCGCCATGCGCGACGCCTCAGGCCATGCGGCGCTTGCAGGGCAGAGGTTCATAAGGGGCGAGGGCTTCTACGGGGCACCACGCGTCCTCAAGATGCAGGGCGGCGCGCTCGTGGATGCCGGGGCGTTCACGGAGGGCCTACCGTCAAGGGCAGACATATACAGGACAGAGGTCTTTGACGCCACCGGAGCCGGCTCCGCTCAGGCGGTCGTCCTCGACCAAAGGGGATACATCAGGATATACGACATGGACGGCAAGGACGCATGGAAGGAGACATACCGCACAAAGGAGTGGTTCGGCGGCACGCTCGACCGCATCGAGGCGGCAGAAGACGCGCCGGGCGCCCAGAAGAGAGAACCCGTATTTATCGAGGGCGGCTTCATGCGCTCGGACCTGAACAACGACGGCAAGCCCGAGGTCATCGTCAGGAGGAACAACGCGGGCGGGCTCGGCAGATACGCGGCAACGCCCGGCTCGTTCACCGACGGCGAGATAGTAAGCCTCTCGTGGAATAAGGACGAGGCCGTCCTCGCCGAAAACTGGAAGACCAAGAAACTCGACGGCTACATCGCGGACTTTATCGTGGCGGAGGACAAGACGGGCGCCGGGGCCGAGCTTATCATGCTGGTGGTCGAAGGCACGGGCGAATTCTCCGGGGGCATAAAAAGTTATATACTTTCCCGGCGGCTTGACCTATAATATCTACCGCCCGCGAACATACGGGCGCCGCATAAAACCACCCATCCTTAGCGCATATCACACGGCGGTGTAGCTCAGTTGGCAGAGCAGGGGTCTCATAAGCCCCGTGTCCGTGGTTCGACTCCACGCACCGCCACCAGTTTTACTCAACAAATCCGGCCTATTACGCGCCTCACAAATCAAGCCCAAATTTTCAAAATCCGAAATTGTGCTAAATTTGTACTACTTCCTGCGCCGTGTCCGGCCTGACATCATGAATATCCACTCCGTCCCGGATTCATAAGTGAGCCACCTGTCACGCGGCTGGCCTTCCTTTTCCATAGACACGCGCTTAACCGGAGACACGCGCTTAACCGGGTTGTCCCTGCACCACTCCCATTCCTTCACGGCTATAGTATACATGTGCTTCAGAATAGCCCGCTCCCGGTTGATGGTAGCGGGTTTTACCCCCTTCTCGTACCTGTGTCCCTTGTAGGCCGAGATTATCTTCGGGGTAATCTCCGTTGCCGTCCTGTCACCAAAGAATGGAATGAGATGGTTCCTGAGGCGCTCGTCGTCCTTTGCCCAGCACCTCTTGTGTTTTTTCGCGTAGTCGTTGATGTACTTTTCCGCAAGGTCGCCAAAGGTCTTGTCCTCGCCCTCGAGCTTGTTCAGCCACTTGCCCTCTGCTATCTGGGTCGTCACCTTCGCGTGAATCTTCCCGGCAAGTCTTTTGTCCGATACCTCGGTAGACTTCCTTACCAGTTGACCTTTGAAGCTGAAACTCATCCACCAGACCTGGCCTCGTTTATACAGTCCCATCAGCACCTCCTTTCCGAGGCCTTGATGAAGATTCTCCGCTTGAATAGCGGAGAATCTTGATGGCAAGGCATTGTCGTTTATATTTGCCCGTCTCACCAGCCTTAAAAATGGCGGTTGATACGGGCATTCCATACAGGGCTGGTTTCCCGTTTGGAAGGATTGTAACTTCTTCCCCGCGTGCTTTCAACTGCCCTCTTGACGATGGAGTCTATGTCCAGATTGGCTGTTTTTTTAAAAGAAGCCGGAGGCGTGGCGGCTTCGGCTTCGAGTTCTCAACCCATTTGGTTATCTCGCCTATATCGAAGCGCAAAAGCCCGTTGAGCTTGATAAACGGAATAGTCCCGCTATGCACCCACGAATATATGGTGGATGGTTTTACTTTAAGGAAGTCGGATAATTCTTTTATGGAGACAAGGTTCATGGCTTGGTTATTAAGGAAGCTCTGATTATAGTCATCTGCAAAAGTAATGCAATGATGCTGTTAA
>JACRCM010000044.1 GCA_016219025.1 Deltaproteobacteria bacterium
GGGAGGAATCCAGTGTCTTTATCTTATCGCCCGCGCTAAGGACGCTAGATGCCCGGCAGAAACATTCGGGCATGACGAATACTCGTTTTCGTTTAAGCATAAGCGCCGCCATTGCATTACTTTTACGGCTATCAATAATTCGCCCACTTATTACGTCCCCCTACCTCCCCGTCCACTCCCTTATTATCTCCATCGCGCCTCGTTTGTCGAGGGGGTCGTTGTTGTTGCCGCATTTGGGGTCCTGGGTGCATGAGGGGCAGGAGACCTCGCAGGGGCACTCCTCCATGAGGCGGAGCGTCGCGTTGAGCCAGTCCTCGACGCACTCGAAGCCCCGGCGGGTGAGGCCGATGCCGCCCTCGTGGCCGTCGTAGATGAAGACCGCCGGGGATTCGAGCGCCGGGTTGAAGACGTAGCTCACGCCTCCCAGGTCCATCCTGTCGCACAGGGCGAAGAGCGGGAGCGCGGCTATGGCCGCGTGCTCGACCGCGTGGAGGCTTCCGGCCACGCTCCATCCCTGATCCTTCACCCTCCTCAGCGCGGCCTCGTCCGCCTTTGTCCAGACGGCCACGGTGGTGAAGACCTGCTCAGGGAGTTCGAGCGGATATTCGCCGAGGTTTTCGTCCGTGCGTATCGCCTTCCTCCTGAACCCCCGGACGCGCTCGGTTATCCTGACCATGCCGAGGTTTATCTCCGTGCCGGGAAGCCGCTTCGCGGCCAAGGTCGATATTATCTCGGAGGTCTCCCCGGTCATGGGACGGGTGTAGTAGTTCACGTCGTCAGCCGGGCGGCAGGAGACCTTCCTTGCGTCCATGTCGAGCCTCGTGACCCTGTAGGAGACGCCCTTATGCAGGTATATCGCCCCGGGGTGGAGGTCGTATAGGACGCGCGAAGACGACGACTCGCCGAGGAGACCGCCGCCTTCCTTGAATATCAGGTAAGGCTCCCCGGCCTCGCGTATCGAGACCCCGCGGTGCGGGTATTTCTTGCGGGGGTACCAGAGGTCTCCCTTTTTCCAGTGCCTGACCTTGGCCTCGGTCTCAAGTTCTTCGAGGAGCGGGACGCACGACGGCGCGTCGAGGACCGGGTCGTCATGGCGGATGGGCGCCTCGGACGCGGCGCACAGGAGATGCGCCTTGCGTATGACAGGGTTCTCTTCGTCTATCACTGCGGCCTCGGACGGACGGCGGAAGAAGTCGGCGGGGTGCCGCATGAAGTACTGGTCGAGCGCGTCCTGACCCGCGACCATGGCGATGAGAGAGTCGCGGTTGCTTCTTCCGGCGCGGCCCGCCCTCTGCCACGTCGATGAGACGGTGCCGGGGTATCCCACGAGGACGCAGACGTCGAGCCCGCCGATGTCCACTCCAAGCTCAAGGGCGCTCGTCGATATGACTCCTGAGAGTTCGCCCCGGAACAGCCTGCCTTCTATCTCCCGGCGCTCGGATGGGAGAAACCCCGCCCTGTATGAGCTGACCGACGGCACAAGCTCCGGGGCCGCCTCCTTGACCCATGCGTGCATGAGTTCGGTAATCTTGCGTGCCTTGGTAAAGGCGATGGTCTTGAACCCGGCCCTGACCGATTCGACGAATAACTTTGTCGCTATGGCAAATGGAGACGCGCCGAGCGCCGGGTTGATGAAGATGAAGTTTCGCTTGCCGGTTGGCGCGCCGCTCTCTGAGACGAGCGAGAAGCGCTCGCCCGTGAGCGTCTCCGCGAGTTCGATCGGGTTTGCGATGGTCGCGGAACAGGCGATGAACCGTGGGGACGCGCCGTATAGCCCGGCGACGCGCCGGAGCCGCCTCAATACCTGCGCGACGTGCGAGCCGAAGACACCCCTGTAGGTGTGCACCTCGTCGATGATGACGTATTTCAGGTCCTTGAAGAAGCGCTCCCATTTCTGGTGGAACGGGAGTATGGCGAGGTGGAGCATGTCCGGGTTCGTGAGGAGCACGCCCGGAGGAGAGGCGCGTATCCGCGTTCTTTTATAGTCCGTGGTGTCTCCGTCGTATATCTCGCAGGCGCCGGGCGAGTAGCCGCGTCTCTTGCCCGCTGAATCATTCATTTCAAACGGAAGCCTGTCCGTAAGGGAGCGGAGCGACTTGAGTTGATCCTGCTCAAGGCCCTTTAGCGGAAAGAGGTAGATGGCCTTTGCGTCCGGGTCGTTGAGCATGGCCTCCACCGCCGGGATATTATAGATGACGGATTTGCCGCTTGCCGCCGGGGTCATCACGACTACGTTTGCGCCGCCGCGGATGAGGTCAATGCCCTGCGCCTGATGGCTGAAGAGGCGTCTTATGCCGACAGAGGCGAGCGCGTCCGCGACTTCGGGCAACAGGGGACGGGCGGTATCCGCGAATGAGGAGTTCTTGGCAGGGATGACCTGATGGTGCACGGTCTCGGCCAAGTCCTTGCGGTTCTTTATATCAGCTATGAATTCGTCGATAGTAAATGGCCTCATGGCGTTCAATATAACACCTTGCGTTGTGTTTTGCCATACGCAGGCTGCCGTCTGGTAGTCCGCCAAAGGCGGACACTTTAAATGGACTCTTCCTTGCCAGCCAGAGCGAAGCTCTTCAAAACGTCCAATAGAGCTATTTTGTAAATCCTGCGGCGTTGTTCCCCGCCTAAAGCATGCGAGGGCAGGCTTCGTCGCCGCGCTGCTCACATACATGAAGAGTATGCTCCGCTGCTCGCTCCCCTATTTATTGATATATGTAAAAGTAATGCAATGGCGGCGCTTATGCTTAAACGAAAACGAGTATTCGTCATGCCCGAATGTTTCTGCCGGGCATCTAGCGTCCTTAGCGCGGGCGATAAGATAAAGACACTGGATTCCTCCCCGAA
>JACRCM010000043.1 GCA_016219025.1 Deltaproteobacteria bacterium
AAGTTTAAGAAGCTCGGAAAATATGCTATGATTGCCTTGCATGGCTTGTTCCTCCTTGCCGTAATAGGCTTCTGGCGAAATCTATTATCCAACAAGGCAGAAAAACAAGCCATGCTTTTTTAGTTTTTACCGGACACTACTTGACATAGATTAGAAATCTAATTATCATATTCCCCGCTGTTCTTCGCATAAGGGGGCTTTTGTTGGCCGACCACATAAGGTGCCGCATCAATCACTTCGTCGTGCTGACCATATCTTCAAGGCCGGGCATCAATCCGGCGGCGCGGCCGGGTATGGCGGGCGCATTTACGGCCGGCGTGGAAGACGAAGACGCCTCCGGCGCAAGCGCCACTTGTAACGGTGCAGCCGAGCGCGGCAAAGGTGCGGACGGACACTGGCCAACGGCCTTACGAGCCCGCAAAATGATGAGCATGCACCGCAAAGGCTCTTTCAGTTTACAACGGCCGTTGCCTCTACGGCATACGCAAAAAAACCTTCTCCTGCGGACGCAAGCGCCTAAGCACGCGCTTGCGTCCGCGAGGGGTTAAAGACATACATAAAATACAGCGCATTTACTTGCCGCCCAAGGCCGCAAACCCGGCATCAGGCGTCTATTGCGTAACTCCCGCTTATCAAGCAATAAGCGGTGTAGTGCGAAGGTCTGCCGAATTGCAGCCCCTTGCGCCGTTGCATAGGTGTCTGCTCGTCAGAGACGGAGGAGTGCGTTTATCACGTGACGCCGGGGCGCAACAAGACGGCGACCCATTACATCTTATCGAGAAACAAGCGCTTCACATAGTATAGTCAACTCTATGGCGCGCCGATGGTAAAAAGGCCGCTTTAAGGCCAGAATAATTCCGCGCCCAGCCAACCAACGTCAAAACCTTGGTCATTTTACCACGAATAAATGGAGTTTCAAGGATTATTTTCAAAGAAGTCGTCATATCGTTGGGCACGTTCCGCCTGAGTAAAAATCCGAACTTTATGATAATTGTCATAAAGTTCGGGCCGCGGGCAGCCGATATATGTTAGATATAAGATATTAATACCGTTGAGCAAGCGCAAGTAGGGGGAGGTGCGTCGTGGGAATCATGCAGCGCGTGAGCATCAAGACATTTCTTATGGGGGTGGTGGGGCTGCTGGCGGCGATACTCATCGCCCAGTCGGTCTCTAATTTTGCCGACAAATACGGGACAGGCAAGGAGATAGAGCGGGTTGACATCGCTAACGAAATGGCGGATTACGTCATTGAGGCGACGGGGTACCAGGCCAAGGAGCGCGGCAGGACGGTCATAGCGCTCAATTCCGACACGGCGGTGGATTCCGCATCCATCGAGAAGATACATGAAGCGAGAGGGCGAGGGGAAGAGGCGTTGAAGAAGGCCCTAACGCACGCAAAGAGCCTGACCGACGGTCTCGACACCGGGAACTCGGCCCTGCGCGCCGCCATCGTGCGGGTCGACACGCTGCATTCGGAACTGGAGGAGGCCAGAAAGAAGGCCGACAAGGACTTCGGAACCACGTCCAAGGATTATTCGGCGCAGGAGTGGATCAAACTCATAACGGCGTTTATCGACGCGAACACCGAGATGCGCCTTGCGGCGTTCGCCTCCACCGGAAGCAAGGAGACCATGCAGGAGGCGCTCCGCATGAACCTTGAGCTGAAGCAGGCCGTGTGGCTCGTGGGCGAGTATGCGGGCAGGGAGCGCGCCATGCTCGGCAACCTCATCAGCAACGGCAAGCCGATAGACATGGTCTCCCTTGAAAAGCTCAACACCTACAGGGCGATAGTGGATATCAACATGAAGCCTATCCTGCGCCTCAAGGACATGAGCGGGATAGACCCGGAGATAATGAAGGGCGTGGCCAGGATGGAGGAAGTCTTCATCGGCAAGTTCAGCGAGACGCGCAAGGCGGTCTACGAAGCCGGGGCCGCGGGCAGATATCCGATATCGGGGCAGGAGTGGGTGACCAGGTCCAGCGAGGCCATCGACACCGTCATAGACGTTTCGCAGGCCGTTGGAAAATCCGTTGACGACAGGGTCATGGCCGAACTCGCGGCCTCGAAGCGCGGTCTGGTGGTATCCGCGGTCTTCATGGCCGTCATATGTTTTATCGCAGCGGCGTCGCTCTGGGTCATAAAGTCCAAGGTCATCTCCCCCATGCTTTACCTGAACGACTCGATGAACGCCATCGAGCGCACCGGAGACCTCACCACGCAGATAGAAATCCACGCCGAGGACGAAAGCGGACAGATGTCCGCGGCGTTCAACAGGATGATGGACAAATTCCACGCGATAATCGCCGAGATACATTCCTCAGCCGACCAGCTCGCGTCTTCGTCGGAAGAGCTCTCAGCCTCGGCCATCCAGATAGCGGACGGGACGAAGCAGCAGGCCGCCAAGGCGACGCAGGTCTCCACCTCGGCCCACGAGATGTCCACCACGGTCATCGAGGTCGCAAGGAACGTCGGCGCGGCCGCCGAGGCGGCCAAGGCCGCGAGCGCGGTGGCGGTGACCGGGGGCGTAGTGGTAGACAAGACCATCGAGTCCATGAACGGCATATCGAAGAACGCGAAAGAGTCGAGCGTGATAATCGCCTCGCTGGGCGGACGCTCCCGCGAGATAGGCAACATCATAAACGTCATAAACGACATAGCCGACCAGACGAACCTCCTGGCGCTCAACGCGGCCATCGAGGCCGCGAGGGCCGGCGAGCAGGGACGGGGCTTCGCGGTCGTGGCCGACGAGGTCCGCAAACTTGCGGAAAAGACCATGGGCGCGACGAAGGAGATCGGCGCCATGATCAAGGCCATGCAGGACGAAATGACGCGGGCGATAAAGTCGGTCGAAGGCGAGGTGACCGCCGTGGCCTACGGCGTCCAATACGCCGGGGACGCCGGAGACGCGCTGCGCGAGATAGTCGGCAAGGTCGACGTGGTCACCTCCATGAACCACCAGATAACCACGGCCATCGAGGAGCAGTCCGCAGTGACCGAACAGATAAGCGGCGACATCGCCGAGGTGGCCACGGTGGTCAATCAGACGACCTCAGCCGCGCACCAGATAGCAAGGGCGAGCGAGGAGATAGCGGAACTCGCCTCCAGACTCAAGACCACGGTGGAGGCGTTCAAGATACGAGGCGCGGCCGCGCCCGCTCATGCAAAGCCGCAGACCGAGACAAAGGCGCAGCAACTGAAGGTGGTGCCGCTCAAAAGGCAGGCGCTATCGAACTGAAGACGCGGCTTTAACAACCGGCTGTCTCCAAAAATCGCTCTTTTCCCCGATATCTGCGTCAGGCCGAAAATAAAAATGCTCACATGATTTATAAAGTAGCTCTATTTAACGTATATGCTGCGCTTTTTATTTTCGTCCTTCCTTGATCTCAACGGCAAAACCTTTTGCTTTTTGCCGCCGAATTGATATAATATAGGAGTTAATGGATTTAACTCAGGAGGTCTTACGATGGGTGATTGTGGAAGCTGCGGTCCGTCTGGCGGAGGGCCGTTTTCTGAAGGCGTTGAGTTGGTCGAGTTCGTGGCGCACGCGCACGGCGGCGGGGTAAGAAACTCGCCCATACCCGATGGCGGTCTGACGGCCAAGTGCCATGGCTGCGGCGCGCCGTTCGTCCTCAAGACGTTCGTGGGCAAGTGTCCCAAGTGCGGCGGCGTCCACGCCGTATCCCCCCCAAGGTGCGACGACCCGGCAAACATCCAGTTCGCCGGAGCGGGCTACAAACTGCCTGAAGACAGATAGACAGGGCCGCGAGCCTGAAAGACGGATAAGACGAAGGCGACTGAAAGGGGTGTATCCCATTCAATCGCCTTCACGTTTTTACGGATATTCTCTTGGCCGGAGCAGGACGGGACGCAGAGCGTCCTGTGGATGCGTTCCCGCGCCCCGAGGCTGTGTCGCAATCCCCCTCTGGGGTTCGCATAAAATGCGGTATAATGCGAGCGGCACGAGGATCGGACGTTGCCCCCGTCCGCGTTTATGACGCCTTCGTAGAGGCCCTTAATCGGCGCGAACTCGGCATCATCCACGACGACCACAAGGTCGGCAACCCGGAGCATGACCCAAAGGCGATGCTCAAACTTCTCGCTTGCGGATATTCTCTCGAA
This sequence comes from Deltaproteobacteria bacterium, assembly GCA_016219025.1. Taxonomy (GTDB): domain Bacteria; phylum Desulfobacterota; class GWC2-55-46; order GWC2-55-46; family GWC2-55-46; genus JACRNO01. Next base: position 4,121 of record JACRCM010000043.1, read on the forward strand.
CGCGCTACGCGCCATAATCTGTCTTTTATCCGGCACATGGCCGGGCTCAAGCCCGGCCATAAGACCATAGCGGAATTCAGAAGAAAGAATAAAGACGCGCTCAAAAAGGCCCTCGGACTTTGCGCCGGACTCTGTGTAAAACTCAAGCTCATCGAAGGCAACACCCTCTTCGCCGACGGCGCCAAGATGCGGGC
>JACRCM010000039.1 GCA_016219025.1 Deltaproteobacteria bacterium
TTAGCGCCAATGGCCGCGGCGCATTCAACAGGCGCGCCGTCCACGGTATAAAGACCGTCGGCGAGGATTTTTTATATTAGCGCGGGGCGGCGAGACGTTAAGGAACGTCCGTGCCAACCCTGCTTGTCAGGCGTCGGCGAGGATTTTTCATATTAGCGCCAATGGCCGCGGCGCATTCAACAGGCGCGCTGTCCACGGTATAAAGACCGTCGGCGAGGATTTTTTATATTAGCGCGGGGCGGCGAGACGTTAAGGAACGTCCGTGCCAACCCTGCTTGCCGGATGTCGGCGAGGATTTTTCAATATTTAAAAGGTGACCCCATGAAACGTCTCGTAACCATAATCATCGCCCTTGCCGTGGGCGCGGGCTTTGGCGGCGCAGTGGTATTGCTCTACGGAAGGACAACTCCGCCAAAGGCCGGAATTATGGCCAAAAAAGAGCGGCGCATCCTCTACTACCGCAACCCCATGAAGCCGGGCGTCACCTCCCCGGTGCCGATGAAGGACAACATGGGCATGGACTACGTCCCGGTCTATGAAGACGAGGCCGCCTCCCAGACAACGCCGGGCACCGTGCGGATAAGCCCTGAGAAGATCCAGAAGATCGGCGTAAAGTCCGAAGAGGCCGCGCGGCGCAGACTCAGGCGCGTTATACGCACCGTGGGCAGGGTCGAGCCGGTGGAGGACAATATCTTCGTGATAAACGCGAAGGTCGGCGGCTGGGTGGAGAAACTCTACGTCAGCCGCACCGACCAGATGGTAAGCCCGGGGGACAGACTGCTGGACATCTACAGCCCGGACCTCGTATCCGCCCAAGAGGAATACCTGCTCGCGCAGAAGTCGTTCACCGGGGTGAAGTCCAGCCCCTACCCGGAGATAAGACGCGGGGCGGAGTCGCTCCTTGAGGCCGCGAGAAAGAGGCTCAGGAACTGGGACATATCCGACGACCAGATAGAACGCCTCAAGGAGACCGGCAGGCCGGGCCGCGTGATGACCATAAAGGCCCCGGCGATGGGCAGCGTCACCGAGAAGATGGTCGTAGAGGGACAGAAGATAAACCCCGGCGAGACGCTCTTCAAGATAATAGACCACTCGAAGGTCTGGGTATACGGAGAAATATACGAGTATGAACTGCCGTATATAAAGACCGGCGGCGCGGCGCTTGTAACGCTCCCGTATTCATCCGGGGAGGCATACACGGGCGCGATAGACCACGTCTACACGCACCTCGGCTCCATAAGGTATGAGCAGGACTCCGGCACCGAGGTCAGAACCGCCAAGGTCAGGATCGAACTGCCCAATAAAGACCAGAGGCTCAAGCTCGGCATGTATCTGAATATCGACATGCCCGTGGAGGAGGCGGCCTCTGCCGTGGCCGTGCCGGAGGGCGCGGTCATCGACACCGGCGTGAGGCGCATGCTCATAATAGACAGGCGCGACGGGACGTTCGAGCCGCGCGAGGTTAAGGCCGGGGCAAAGGCAGACGGGTACTATGAGATAAAATCAGGCGTTGCGCCGGGCGAGTGGGTGGTGACGAGCGCGTCGTTCCTTATAGACTCCGAGAGCAACTTGAAGGCCGCGATAAGCGGGATGGGCGCCGGGACGGGCGAAGACCGGGACGGGCCGTCCGCGCCTGCCACGGAAGGCGGCGCAGGCGCGCACGCGGGACATTGAGGCCGTGGCCGTAAGCGCGAGGAGAAAACACTCCCCCTCTCGCCCGCGGCTTCATGCGGGATAAGAGGGGGGGTAGTCTTTGTCAGGCGCGGTGGTGAAAGGACAACCCCACCCTGAGAGAAATATCTTTCTTCACGCATCACGGCCACGGACCACGGCCCTTAAAAACCCCATGCTCAAAAAGATAATCGAAGCATCCATAAAGAACCGCCTCATCGTCATCCTTGCCGCGATCTTCGTCGTGGGTTGGGGGGTATGGGTGCTCTACCATACGCCGGTCGACGCCATCCCCGACTTATCGGACGCGCAGGTGATAATCTACACCGAGTTTCCGGGACAGGCCCCGCAGGTCGTCGAAGACCAGGTGACGTATCCGCTCACCACGGCCATGCTCGCCGTGCCCAAGGCCAAGGTCGTGAGGGGCTATTCCTTCTTCGGCGTCTCGTTCGTCTACATAATCTTCGAGGACGGCACGGACATCTACTGGGCGCGCTCGCGCGTACTTGAATACCTGAACTTCGCCTCCGGCAAACTGCCAAAGGGGGTCGTGCCGTCGCTCGGGCCCGACGCCACGGGAGTGGGCTGGGTCTACGAGTATACGGTCGAAGGCAAGGGGATGAGCCTCGCGGAGCTCCGGTCGGTGCAGGACTGGTACGTCAGGTATCAGCTCACCAAGGTGCCGGGCGTGGCCGAGGTCGCCTCGGTCGGCGGCTTCGTCAAACAGTATCAGGTGAATATAGACCCGTCGCGGCTCGCCGCCTACGGCGTGGCGCTCTCGGACGTGACGAGGGCGGTCGAGATGAGCAACCGCGACGTGGGCGGCAGACTCGTGGAGATGAGCGAGCGCGAGTACATAGTGCGGGGACTCGGCTACATCAAGGACATCCCGGACATAGAGGAGATAGTCCTCAAGACCGACCGGACCGGCACGCCGGTGAGGATCAAGGACGTGGCCAGCGTGGAGATCGGGCCGGACGAGCGCCGGGGCATAGCCGAACTCAACGGCGAGGGCGAGGCCGTAGGCGGCATAGTCGTCATGCGGTTCGGCGAGAACGCCCTCCGGGTCATAGACGGCGTAAAGGAGAAGATAGCCGAACTCTCGGCCGGACTGCCCCCCGGCGTCACCATAAGGCCGGTCTACGACAGGAGCGAACTCATACACAGGGCCATAGAGACGCTCAAGGCGAAACTCGTCGAGGAGGTCGTCATCGTCTCGATCGTCTGCGTCGTGTTCCTCCTCCACTTCCCGTCCGCGCTCGTGGCCATCCTGATGATGCCGGTATCCATACTCGCCTCGTTCATCGTGATGTACGCACTGGGCATCAACGCCAACATCATGTCCCTGGGCGGCATAGCCATAGCCATAGGCGCGATGATAGACGGCGCGATAATAATGGTGGAGAACGCGCACAAGCACCTTGAGCGCGCGGACGGCGGCAAGGAGAGGTGGGAGGTGATACGCGAGGCCGCCTGCGAGGTCGGCCCGCCGCTCTTTTTCTCGCTCCTCATCATCACGGTATCGTTCATGCCGATATTCACGCTGGAGGCGCAGGAGGGCAGGCTCTTCAAGCCCCTTGCGTATACGAAGTCCTTTGCGATGGGCGCGGCGGCCCTGGCCTCCGTCACGCTCGTGCCCGTACTCATGGTCATATTCATCAAGGGCAGGATAATCCCGGAGCATGAAAACCCGCTATCGAGGTTCTTCATTAGGATATACACGCCGGTCATAGACCGGGTCCTCAGGGCCAAGGTCCTGACGATAGCCCTTGCGGCGGCGCTCCTCCTCGCAACCCTCTATCCGCTCTCAAGGCTCGGCTCGGAGTTCATGCCCGCGCTCGACGAGGGCACCCTGATGTTCATGCCCGTGACCCTGCCGGGCGTGTCCGCCACCAAGACGGCGGAGATATTGCAGACGCAGGACAGGATCATAAAGACGTTCCCGGAGGTGGAGAGCGTGTTCGGCAAGGCTGGCCGGGCGCTTACCGCCACCGACCCCGCGCCCCTTGAGATGAGCGAGACGATAATCAACCTGAAGCCCCGCTCCGAGTGGCGTCCCGGCATGACGGAGGAAAGGCTCGTTGAGGAGATGGATGCGGCGCTTGAGATGCCGGGCGTGACCAACGCGTGGACCATGCCGATCAAGGCGCGCATAGACATGCTCTCCACGGGCATCCGCACGCCCGTGGGCGTAAAGGTCTTCGGCAAGGACCTCGCCGGGCTTGAGCGGACGGCCCTCGAGGTCGAAGCCGCGGTAAGGAAGGTACCGGGCGCGGCCTCGGCCTACGCCGAGAGGGTCGTCGGCGGGTACTACCTCGACGTGAGGATAAGGCGCGGCGAGGCCGCGCGATACGGCCTCAGGATAGAGGACATCCAGGCCGTGGTGATGTCGGCCATAGGCGGGGAGAACGTCACCATGACCGTCGAGGGGCTTGAGCGCTACCCGGTGAACGTCCGGTACAAGAGGGAGCTCAGGGACGACGTGGAAAAACTCGGCAGGGTGCTGGTGCCCACGATGCCGGGTTCCCACGTGCCGCTCAGGCAGGTCGCGGACATAGAGGTCAAGATGGGGCCGCCCGGCATAAAGACCGAGAACGCGCTCCTGTCAACGTGGATATTCGTGGACGTGCGGGGCCGCGACATAGGCGGGTTCGTGGCCGAGGCCAAGGCGGCCGTGGCCCGCGGCGTCACCTTCAGGCCCGGCTATTACATAACGTGGAGCGGCCAGTACGAGTACATGGAGCGGGCCTACGCCAAACTGAAGGTCATCGTGCCGCTTACGCTCGGCATAATATTCCTGCTCCTCTACTTTAATTTCAAGTCCGTTACGGAGTGCCTGATAGTGCTCCTCGCCATACCGTTTTCGCTCATCGGCGCGGCGTGGATGCTCTTTTTCCTCGGCTATAACTTCTCCATCGGCGTGGCGGTGGGCTTTATCGCGCTCGCTGGGCTCGACGCGGAGATGGGCGTCGTCATGCTCATATACCTCGACGAGATATACAAACGGCGTCTCTTGGAAGGCGGGATGAACTCGCTTGCCGACCTGAACGCCGCGATACGCGAGGGCGCGGTGATGAGGGTGAGGCCGAAGCTCATGACCGTATGCGCGATAATAGCGGGACTCGTGCCCATCATGTGGAGCGCCGGCGCGGGCGCCGACGTGATGAAGCGGATAGCCGCGCCGATGGTCGGCGGCATGGTCACCTCCGGCCTCCTCGAGCTCTGCGTCCTCCCTGCGATATACGCCCTCTGGAGGGGCAGGAGGCTTAAAGGACGGCAATGACCGGACAGGCTATTGACAAATCCCTGAAATACGGTTTAATCCAGAGATAAGGTTCCTAATTACCCCAAAGGAGGTATCAAGCTATGGGCATCAAGGCGTATATGGTTGGAATGGCAGGGGCGGCCCTGCTCCTGACCTCTTTACCGGTCTTTGCCGAGGAACACGGGGCGGCCCCGCCGCCTCCGCCGTCATCAGGGGCGCAGCCCGTGGGGATGCAGCCCGCAACGCCTCCGCCGCAGGCGCCGCCTCCGGGCGGGCCGATGATGGGAGGCCCGATGATGGGAGGCCCGATGATGGGCGGGCCGATGATGAACGGCCCGGCGTACATGGAGAGGCACAAGGCCATGTTCGAGGTGCTCCCGATGGTCAGGGAGATGATGGCCATGATGAAGGACTTAAACCACAAGCCCTCGGCCAAGGACAAGGCGCGGCTTGAGGAGATGATAAAGAAGATGGACGAAATAATCAAGGAGAACGACGACTTGATGAAGAAGATGGAGGAGAGGAAAGGCGAGATGCGCGAGAGAAGGGGGATGATGCCTCCGCCGCCCGCCGGACAACGGCAGTAGCAGTCCGTCCAGCGCCGCTTTCCGCGCCTACGCGGCCCTCGCAACGGAAAGCGGCGCCGGGCTTATGTGCCCCGCCTCCCTAACCCGCCTCAGCCCCGTCCTGAGAAAGATATTGAAAAAGGCGCCGTCATTATATATAGTTAAAGGCGTTGTCATGGTCGTGCGCGGCCGAACGGATGCGCGGCAATAACGGATAGGAGGCATGTCGTGGCGCTGAAAAACAGGGTAAACTTCGGCAATATCCTCTTCCCGACGGACTTCTCAGGGGCGTCCGCGCTCGCCGCCGGATATGCGCTGTCGCTCGCAAGGCAGAACAGGGCGCGGCTCTACTGCATGCACGTCATGGACACCTCCAACGAGGCCGCGGGTTTCTACGTCCCGCACCTCTCCTTCGAGAACCTCGACGAGGAGATGCTCGTCGGGGCCGAGGAGATGCTCCATAAGTTCGCGCAAAAGCACCTCAAGGGTTACAAGAACGTCGAACTGCGCGTCACCTCCGGCGAGCCGTACCGCGAGATAGTCAAGGCGGTAAAGGCGTTGAAGATAGACCTGTGCGTCATGGGCACCTACGGCAAGGCTGGGCTGGAGAGGCTTTTCATAGGTTCAACCACGGAGCGCGTGACGAGGCGGGCCGCCTGTCCGGTACTTGTCATCCCGCCGCCGCGCTAACCCCGCTATATCAAAGATGCTTGGAGTCGGCCTCCCGGAACTGATACTCATATTCGTAGTAGCGCTGATCGTCATCGGCCCTGAGAGGATGCCGGAGATGGCGAAGACGCTTGCGAAGGCATACGTGCAGATCAGGCGCGCCGGAGACGAGATTACCCAAACCATCCGCGAGGCCGACCGGTCCGGCGCGCGTCCCGAACAAAAGAGCTATGCCGCCAAGGGCGCGCTAAGACCGGAGACCGGGGACAGCGAGTCCGCGTCAGCGCCTTCCAAGGAGGCGGATGCCGGCGATGCCGTCAAGAGGACGCCCCGGGTATGACGGATAATATCGAGGGCCTCCCGCTCATCGCGCATCTAAGGGAACTCCGCAAGAGACTGGTCGTATGCGCCATCGCCATCGCCATCGGCTTCGGCGTCTCGTATGCGTGGTCGGTGGAACTCTACGATATCCTCAAGAGGCCGCTTGCCGGCGCCCTGCCGCCAGGGGAGCGGTTTCTGGTCTTCTCAGGCATAGTCGAGCCGTTTTTCGTCTACATGAAGGTGGGTTTCATCGGCGGCGTCTCCCTCGCCAGTCCGGTCGTATTGTATGAGGTTTGGGCGTTCATAGCCCCGGGGCTTAAAAAGAAAGAGCGGCGCTGGTTCCTCTCCATAGTCGCGTCGTCCCTTCTGCTCTTCGCATCCGGGACGCTCTTCGCCTACTACGTGGTATTCCCCTTCGGCTTCAAATACCTGCTGAGTTTTTCAACCGGCGAACTCAAGCCGTTCCTATCCATGAGCGACTATTTTTCGACGGTGACGATGCTGTTGCTTGCCTTCGGTCTCGTCTTTCAGACGCCGCTCGGCATCCTCGTGCTCGCGCGTGTCGGGCTCGTAAGCGCCAGACAGCTCCTGTCATGGTGGCGGTACGCGCTCGTGGGCATACTTATCGCCGCCGCGGTGCTTACGCCGACCCCGGACGTATTCAACCAGATGCTCATGGCCGGCCCGCTAATCATCCTCTACGGACTCGGCATAATACTGGCGGCCGTGTTCGGCAGAAAAAAAGAGGGGGCCGGGTCTTCGGAATGACGCGGCTGCGGGTTTTTGTCCGGCGGGCATTTCCATGAAAACCCTTGACTTTACGTATAATTAAGTGTAATTTTGTTGAGGAATACCCTGCTTTGACCGGGGCGCCGGACATATCGTGCCGCGCTCCACGCGGCTGTGCGCGTCTCTTAAATGCAAAACGCCGCGCGCCTCCGCATTATTAACCTCTTAAAGGAGGACTGAATGCCCAAGAAGATACTTCTGGCCGACGACAGCATGACGATCCAGAAGGTCATTTCGATCACCCTCTCCTCGGAGGATTACGACCTGACCATCGTCGGCGACGGCAACTCCGCCGTTGCGAAGGCCAAGGCGGTCAAGCCCGACCTTATCCTCGTCGATGTGGCCATGCCCGGCAAAAACGGCTACGAGGTATGCGATATTGTAAAAAAAGACCCGGAGCTCGCCAAGACCCCGGTGATGCTCCTTGCCGGGACGTTCGAGCCGCTCAACAAGGAAGAGGCGGCCCGCGTCAAGGCTGACGACAATATAATAAAGCCGTTCGAGTCCACGTCGTTCGTCGAGAAGGTCAAGGCGCTTCTGGCGCGCGCCGAGGCCGCCGCCGCGCCGAAGAAGGTTGAAGAGGTCGAACTGCCGGAGGCCAAGCCCGAACTTACGGGCAACGTCTGGGAGGCCGGGGACTTCCTCGGCACGCCTGAAGACGAGGCCAAGGCCGATGCAAATATCGAGGCCGCGGCCGAGGCTGAACTGGACTTCTTCGGCGGCGACCTCTTCGGAGAGGCCGCGAAAGAGGCTGAAGAAGAGACGGCGGCGCCGCCCGATCAGGCGTTCATGGACCTGGAGATCGGAGGGCAGGAAAGCGCGCCTCCGCAAAAGGCCGCGGCTCCTCCTCCAAAGCCGGCAGCGCCCCCTCCGCCCCCTCCGCCCGCTCCGCCAAAGCCGCCGGTTGTCGAGAGGAAGGCCGCGCCTCCTCCGGCTCCGCCCGCTCCGGCTCCGCCAGAGATAGACTTCGCCGCGTTCAAGGCCGAGCCTTTCAGCGCCCCGCAAGAGGAAGAGGCGCCGTCATACTGGACCGGCGAGGCGCAAGAGGCCCCGGCGCCTGCCCCGCCGTCCCCCGCCGCGCCGGAGGCGCGGCGCGAACCAGCGCGGCCCGTGCAGGCCGAACCGCCGCCCGCGCCGCCAAGGCCGCCGGTTGCCCAGCGGCCCGCCTCGCCTGAGCTTCTAAAGCTGTATCAGCGGAAACCCGCAAAAGAGGCCGCGCCGCCGCCCCCGGCAAAGCCGGTCGAGCGCGTCGTGGAAAAGGCCGTTGCCGCCGTGGAGGAACGCGCCAAGGAGGCCGCGTCCGCGTCGCCCGCCATAGCGGCGGCAGCCGCCGTATCACGCGAGGAGATGCAGGAGATGGTCAAGCGCGCCGTCCGCGAGGTCGTCGAGGAGATAGCGTGGGAGGTCGTGCCTGAGCTTGCCGAGGAGATAGTCATGACCGAGATGGGCAAGCTCAGGGAGTCGTTCCTGAAGGTGAAGGAGAAGAGGGCGTAAGCCGCATGGAGAGAGGCCGTAATGAAAGTATCCGAATTGACCGTAGATGAACTCGAAGCCATAATCCATAGGGCCGTTGAGGACGAGATGGAGGACCTATACCTCGCCATAGACCTTCATGCGAGGGGCATGATCGAAGAGGGGATGAGGGACTTGCGGGAGGGGCGGACCATTTCGCTTGACGAGGTCATGGCCAGGAGAAAGGCCAGAGGTGGGGGGATTTAGGCTGAACTTTTCCGCAAAGGCCGCGAAGGACTTGGACGAGTTGTCCGATGATATCTTTCATAGGATAACGGAGGCATGTAAAAGACTTGAACGCGGCCCCGTGCCTGAAAGCAGGCATGTCAAGAGGCTCAAAGGTTATGACGGCCTCTATCGTCTGAGAGCGGGGGAATACAGGATAATCTTCGAATGGATCGGTCAGGATATCAATATCGTAAGGATATTAACGAGGCAGGCATACGGGAAGAAATATTGACGCGCGCTGTTTTCTTATATTCCGCATAGCGGGATATGCGGCAAGTATGGTATCATCGGCTTGACCTTCAGGCCGATTTTTTTATTTCAGGGACGAATACATACAGGGAGAGGCATTCATCGCATGACTGACAAGACCCTTTCAAAAACCTATGAACCAAAGGCCGTTGAAGAGAAGTGGGCGGCCGAGTGGTTGAACTCCGGCTGCAACGCGCCCGATGCGCCGCCGGGCAAGCCGTCCTTCTCGATGGTCATCCCGCCGCCCAACATCACCGGCGCGCTTCACCTTGGGCACGCGCTCAACTCCACGCTCCAGGACGTGCTCGCGCGGTACAAGAGGATGAAGGGCTTCAACGTGCTATGGCTGCCGGGCATAGACCATGCGGGCATCGCCACGCAAAACGTCGTCGAGAGACAGCTTGGCGCCGAGGGCAGGACGCGCCACGATATCGGCAGGGACGAGTTCATCAGGCGCGTCTGGAAGTGGAAGGAGGAGTCCGGCGGCACGATAATAAAGCAGCTCAAGAGGCTTGGGGCCTCGTGCGACTGGTCGCGCCTGCGCTTTACCATGGACGAGGGTCTCTCAAAGGCCGTTCGCAAGGTTTTCGTCGAGCTCTATAACGAGGGGCTGATATACCGGGGCGATTTCATCATCAACTGGTGCCCGCGCTGCCACACGGCCCTCTCAGACCTTGAGGTGAACTTCACCGAGAAGGACGGGAGCCTCTGGCACATGGAGTATCCGCTAAAGGAGCCGGCCGGGGGGGTGAGTTCCCTGACCGTGGCCACGACGAGACCGGAGACTATGCTTGGCGACACGGCGGTCGCCGTAAACCCGGAAGACGAGAGGTATAAGCACCTCATCGGTAAGACGATAATCCTGCCATTCGTCAACCGTGAGATACCGGTAATAGGCGACGAGTCCGTCTCCATCGAGTTCGGCACCGGCGCGGTGAAGATTACGCCCGGCCACGACTTCAACGACTTCGAGGTGGCCAAGAGGCACAACCTCCCCGCGTTGAAGGTGATGGACGTCGACGCGCGGATGAACGAGCACGGCGGCAGGTTCGCGGGCATGGATAGGTTCAAGGCGCGCAAGGCAGTCGTCGAAGGGCTGACCGAACTCGGCCTCCTCAAAAAGATCGATCAACATAAGCTGATGCTCGGCTCATGCTACAGGTGTTCTACCGTCGTGGAGCCGACGCTTTCAAAGCAGTGGTTCGTCAGGGTCGCGCCTCTCGCGGCCCCGGCCATAAAGGCGGTCGAGGACGGCGAGATAAGGTTCGTGCCAAAGGGCTGGGAGAATACGTATTTCGACTGGATGCGGAACATCCGCGACTGGTGCATCTCCCGCCAGATATGGTGGGGACACAGGATACCGGCGTGGCACTGCAAGGCGTGCGGGCACGTCACGGCCGCAACCGTAGACCCTAACAGGTGCGCCGGATGCGGAGGCAAGGATATCGAGCAGGACAACGACGTGCTCGACACGTGGTTCTCCTCGGCCCTGTGGCCCTTCTCAACGCTCGGCTGGCCCGATGATACGGAAGACCTCAAGAGGTTCTACCCCACCTCGGCGCTCTCTACGTCGTTCGACATCATATTCTTCTGGGTGGCGAGGATGATAATGATGGGGCTCAAGTTCATGGACGGCAAGCCGCCGTTCAAGGACGTATACATCCACGCCCTCATACGCGACGCCTGCGGCCAGAAGATGAGCAAGAGTAAGGGCAACGTCATAGACCCGCTCGTGATGATGGACACCTACGGCACGGACGCCCTCAGGTTCACCCTCGCCATACTCGCGGCGCAGGGCCGGGACATAAAGCTCGGGGAGGAGAGGATAGCCGTCTACAGGAACTTCGCCAACAAGCTCTGGAACCTCGCCAGATTCTGCCACATGAACATCGAGGGCATGGAGACGGCTGGTGCGCCGGTGGATGCGGCCTCCCTCAACATGGCCGATAAGTGGATACTGACCAGGCGGAGCGTATGCGCCGTAGAGGTCTCGGAGGCCGTGGAGGGATACAGGTTCGACGAGGCGGCGCGGGGCCTCTACAGGTTCGTCTGGCACGAGGTCTGCGACTGGTACGTGGAACTCTCCAAGCAGGACCTGAAAGGGGAGAACGGGCCGGGGCGCAAGCAGTGCGCCGCAGGGGTGCTCGTGGCCGTGCTGAAGGACACGATGAAGATGCTCCACCCGTTCATGCCCTTCATCACCGAGGAGATATACTCGACCCTGCCGGGCGTAGCGGGCGGCCTGATGACCGCGGAGTTTCCGGCGGGCAAGGAGCGGTTCGACAAGGAGGCCGTTGACATGGAACTTGTAATGGACGTTGTCCGCGCCGTAAGGAACGTCCGCACGGACATGAACGTCATGCTCGACGCGAAGGTCGAGTGCGTCTGCGTGAGCGAAGACCCCGGCGTAAGGGAGTGTCTGTCGACGAACGAAGGCTATATAAAACAGCTTGCAAAGGCGGCCAGCCTCACGGTCTCGGAGCCTGCCAGTCCACCCAAGGGCGCGGCTTCTGGCAGGGCAACGGATGGCGGCAGGGTCGTCGAGGTCTACGTGCCGCTTGCCGGGCAGATAGACCTCGACGTGGAGGAGAAGAGGATTACGAAGGAGTTGGAGAAGGTTGCGAAGGAACTCGAAGGCGTCCGCGCCCGGCTCGCCAAGCCCGACTTCGCGGATAAGGCCCCGAGGGAGGTCGTTGAGAAAGAGGAGGCGCGGGCAGCCGCCCTTGCCGAAAAGAAGGAAAAACTCGACGCCGCGCTCGGACGCATAAGGGGCCTCAGATGAAAAAAGAAGCCGCGCCAAGCCCGGAGTTCAGGGAGTACGTCGACATGCTCATCCGCGCCAGCCTTGCCGAGGACGTGGGCAAGACGGACGTGACGACAAGGGCCATCGCCGGAAAGGGCAGTCTTGGCAAGGCCGTGATAATCGCCAAAGAGGATTGCGTGCTTGCCGGACTTTTCGTTGCCGGGCGCGTATTCAGGACGATTGACAAGACCGTCAAGTTTGACGCCGTCGCCGTTGATGGAGAGGCCGTAAAAAAGGGCGGAACCATAGCAACCGTATCAGGCTCCCTTGCTACGCTCCTTACCGGAGAGCGCGTGGCGCTCAACTTCCTCCAGAGGCTCTCAGGCATAGCGACCCTCACGAACAGGTTCGTGAAGAAGGCGGCGGGACGCGCCAAGATAGTGGACACCCGCAAGACCACGCCGTGTCTGCGGGCGCTTGAGCGGTATGCGGTCAAGGCCGGGGGCGGCGAAAATCACAGGATGGGGTTGTACGACGCGGTTATCATAAAAGACAACCACATAAAGGCCGCAGGGTCGGTTGCTGAGGCCCTCAGCCGCGTGAGGAAAAATTATAAAGGGGACGGCTTCGTCGAGGTCGAGGCGACAAGCCTCGGCGAACTTAAAGAGGCGCTTGCCCAGCCCCCCGACGTCATAATGCTCGACAATATGGACGTAAAGACTATCAGGAAGGCCGTGGCGTTGATAGCCGGACGGGCCGCGGTAGAGGTCTCCGGCGGGGTCACGCTCGATACCGTATCCGCAATAGCGGACAGTGGCGTTGACCGCATCTCCGTGGGCGCGATAACGCATTCGGCGCCCTCGGTTGACCTGAGCATGGAAGTGGTGAAGGCATGGACGCGAAAGAAGGCGCGGAACCGCGCATAATAAGGCTCCTGCGGAGTGACGGTGAGGCCCCGGTATCCGGCGAGTCGTTGAGCACAGCCCTCGGCATATCGCGCACCGCCGTATGGAAACACATAGAGCGTCTGCGCTCGATGGGCTATGCCATATCCGCGAGCACGAGAAAGGGCTATTCGCTCGATACCCCGCCGGGCGCGCTCTTCAACGGGGTCGAGATAGCGGCGGGTCTTACGACCTCGTTCGTCGGCGCCGAGATACACTTCTATCCGGCGATCGCGTCCACCAATGTCAAGGCCTTCGAGCTTGGCCGTTCGGGCGCGCCGGAAGGCGCGGCGGTGGTGGCCGACGCACAGACCAACGGCAGGGGCAGGCTCGGCAGGAGATGGGAATCGCCGCCGGGCGTAAACCTTTATACCTCGATAATACTCCGTCCGGCCATACAGCCGAGGGATGCGCACCAGTTGACGTTCGTGGCCGCCGTGGCAACGGCTGAATGCGCCGCGGCCTTTGTTACGCAGAGGCCGGTCGTCAAATGGCCCAACGACATACTCATCAACGGCAGGAAGGCGGCTGGCATACTCCTTGAGATGGACTCGGAGCCTGACCGGGTCAACTTCGTGGTCATGGGCATCGGCGTGAACGTCAATATGAGGCCCCGCGCCCTTCCCGCGCCGATAAGAGAGACCGCCGCGCCGCTCTCAGGCCCCGGCGCTCTTATCGATCGGTGCGCCCTGGCGCGCGCGCTTTATTCGGGCGTTGAAAAATGGTATAAGATATACTTGGATAAGGGTTTTGCGGCCGTGATGGACGCATGGCGCGGCCTCTTCGACGCGGAGGGCAGGCCCGTGACCGTAACCGCGTTCAACCGCGTTATCAAGGGCATCTGCGCCGGGGTGGACGCGGACGGCGCGCTCCTCGTAAGGACGAGCGGCGGCAAGGTCGAGCGCGTGGTAAGCGGAGACGTGGAGACGGCGCGGCAATGAAGACCTCACACAGGATAATCATAGGCGATGCGCGGCGCATGGGCGAGATAGCCGACGAATCCGCGCACTTGATCATCACCTCGCCCCCGTACTGGCAGTTAAAGGATTACGGCGGAGACGGGCAGATAGGCGTCAACGATACTTACGAGGAGTATATAAACAACCTCAACCTCGTTTGGAGCGAATGCGCCCGCGTGCTGCGCAAGGGCTGCCGCCTGTGCGTCAACATAGGCGATCAATTCGCGCGTTCGGTCTTCTACGGCCGGTATAAGGTCATACCGATAAGGGAAGAGGTCATAAGGTTCTGCGAGACCATCGGCCTCGACTATATGGGCGCTGTGATATGGCAGAAGGTCACGGCCTGCAACACCACGGGCGGCGCGACGGTCATGGGTTCGTTCCCTTACCCGCGAAATGGCATTCTCAAGCTCGACTACGAGTTCATCCTGATATTCAAGAAGCACGGAGAGGCGCCAAAGGCAACACGGGATATCAAGGGGCGCTCCAAGTTGACCACCGAGGAGTGGAACCAATACTTTGCCGGGCACTGGAATTTTTCTGGAGAGAGGCAGGATAAGCACCTCGCCATGTTCCCGGAGGAACTCCCGAGGCGGCTCATAAAGATGTTCAGCTTCGAGTGCGACACGGTGCTCGACCCGTTCATGGGCAGCGGCACGACCACCCTTGCCGCAAGAAACCTCGGCAGGAACTCCGTCGGGTATGAGATAAACCCCGGGTGCGTTCCGGTCATCGAGGAGAAGGTCGGCGTCGACAACGTTGGAATAATCAGACAATCCACGCCGGGATTTGATGCCAAGAGGATGATGGAGGGGCTTCCCTACGTATTCAAAGACCCGGTAAGGTTTGACAAAAAGGTCGACCCCAGGAAGATTAGGTTCGGCTCCAAGATTGACGGAATGGACGGACGCAGGGAAATACTACAGGGTTACGGAGGTGGTCCGGCCTGAATTGGTCGTCCTGAACGACGGCCTAAGGGCGCGGCTCCTTGGCATAAAGGAGAGGCCGGAGGCGGGCGGCGCGGCGGTTGCGTTCCTGCGCGAGGCGACACGCGGGCAAAAGGTGTTCTTGCGGTTCGATTCGATAAAACACGACGCGGACAACAACCTGCTCTGCTACCTCTATCTGTCGAACAAGACCTTCCTGAACGCGCATCTCCTCAAGAACGGCCTCGCCGACGTGGACACGGCGGTCGCATTCAAGTATAAGGACAAGTTCCTCTCGATAAAGGCGGCGTGACGGCATCAGAGAGGTGAGCAGGGTTTTAAGACTCCATTGGATAAATAATTCAAGCGGCGGATATAAAAATGGTTGCAAATGGGTTATCAAAAGGGCGATTGACTTCATTGGAAATCTGCGCTGGCGCGGGCGGGCAAGCCCTTGGTTTGGAGATGGCGGGATTCAGACATCAGGCGCTTGTTGAAATCAATAAAAACGCCTGTGCCACTTTAAGGCTTAACAGGCCGGAGTGGAATGTTATTGAAGGTGATTTGAAACAATTTGACGCTTCAAGCTATAAAGGTATAGATATATTGGCGGGCGGTGTGCCTTGCCCTCCTTTCTCAAAGGCTGGCAAGCAGCTTGGAATAGCCGATGAGCGTAATCTATTCCCAGAAGCTATCCGGTTAGTGGATGAATGCCGTCCCCGCGCCGTAATGCTTGAGAATGTCCGTGGCATGCTTGACGCCGTGTTTGAGGATTACCGTAATTACATCCGTGGCCAGCTTGCAAAACTCGGCTATCATACAGAGTGGCACCTATTTAATGCCTCGGACTTTGGGGTCTCGCAACTTCGTCCGAGGGTAGTTTTTATCGCTATTAGAAAAAATATCTCTGAGTATTTTTCCCCGCCGGTTCCCGATGGTAAAACACCACCTACGGTTGGTGAGTTGCTTTACGATATAATGTCCACAAATAAGTGGGTGGGGGTGGAAAAATGGCACGAAAGGGCAAATGACATAGCTCCTACGATTGTTGGCGGGTCATTGAAGCATGGCGGACCGGATTTAGGCCCAACAAGGGCTAAACGTGCATGGGCTTCGCTTGGGGTAGATGGGCGTGGCATAGCTGATGAACCGCCAGCACGGCATTTTATAGGTATGCCGCGCCTTACAATCAGGATGGTTGCGCGTTTACAAGGCTTTCCAGACGAGTGGCAATTTGCCGGACGTAAGACGCCCGCTTACCGTCAAGTAGGCAATGCCTTTCCCTCACCGGTAGCCAAAACAATTGGCGAAGCTATCTACAGGGCATTGGTTGCAGCGGATATCTCAACCGCCAGGGGGAAGGCGAGCTAATGGCAAAAAGTGGGGCGAGAACTAAACTCCGGGGATATTTCAAAAGTAATGTAGGAAAAGTGCTTGACTGGGAAAAACTGCGGGAAGTTGCAGGAGGTATAACTGAGTGGGCGCGCAGAGTGCGGGAGCTTAGAAATGAAGAAGGTATGAATATCATAACACACAACGACCGTAGCGACCTTAAGCCGGGCCAATATATGCTTGTCGATCTTAAGCCGCTTCCTGCGTTCGAGAGGGGGATTTCAAAAGAAACAAGGGCGTTCGTGCTTGATAGGAATGGCTTTACATGCCAAATGTGCGGTATTGCCGCCGGAGAGATACATCCCTTCGATGGGCGTAAAACAAGACTGCATATCGGGCACATAATAGACAAATCAATGGGCGGGAGCGATGAAGCGTCTAACTTGAGAGCTATTTGCTCTGTCTGCAACGAAGGCGCTGCAAACATTACTCTCGAACGTCCTGCATCGGCTAAACTTCTTGCTCAAATCAGGCGTGCCCCAGGGTTTGAACAATTAAAAGTTTTAGGATGGCTAATTGGCAAATTCCCAAAAGAGGCTCTTGAACTGACAAGTAAATCAGATAAGAAGCGTTAGCCCTTAAGAGAACGTTTGTCTATAAGCAGAAGCGAGAATATGCGGCGGATACGCAGCAAGGACACAAGCGTTGAGCTCTTTGTCCGCCGCCTTATCTTTAAAATGGGGTATCGCTATAGGCTCCACGGCAAAAACTTGTCTGGCAAGCCAGACTTGGTTTTCGCAAGCAGAAAAAAAGTTATTTTTGTGCATGGATGTTTCTGGCATTGGCACAGAAACTGTAAAATTTCAAGAGTACCAAAGTCCAGCACAGATTATTGGCTGCCAAAATTAAGAAACAATAGGGCGCGCGATATTCTGGACAGAAGAAGGCTTAGGAAGATGGGTTGGGCTTCTTTGGTAATATGGGAGTGCTGGGTTGAAAGTCCTGAAAGATTGCTAAGACTGGTAAAGGATTTTTTGGACACAGCAGCGTGAAAAGCATGCGAAGTTCATAGGTGCGGCGCGATTTTATCCATTTAGAGAAATATGAGCAGTAAGGATAACCCATGCTCCTCGCCATCGACATAGGCAATACGAACATAGGCATCGGGCTTTGCAAGGGGCACGACATCGTGCGGCGGTTCAGGCTTGCGGCGGACGGGGGGCGCGCGCCTGATGAATATGGTATACTTTTTCAGGGACTCCTTGCGTCCGCCGGGTATAAGCCCAGGGACATAAAGGGCGTCATCATCTCCTCGGTCGTGCCCGTCATCGACAGGACCCTCAAGTACGCGGTGGCAGATTATATAGGAGTCCGCGCCTACGTGGTGGGCGTCGACGTCGACGCGCCCATGCGGACGCTCACGGATAATCCGAGGGAGGTCGGCTCCGACAGGCTCGTCAACGCGGTGGCGGCGTACTCCATCCACAAGACCGCGCTCATCGTCGTGGACATGGGCACGGCGACGACCTTCGACTACGTCACGGAAGACGGCGTCTTCGCGGGCGGGGCCATAGCGCCCGGCATAGACGTATCAGCCGAGACGCTCCACACGCGCACGGCCCGGCTCCCGGCCGTGGAGATATCCATGCCGGAGAGGGTCATCGGCAGGAATACCGTCGAGGCCATGCGCTCCGGCATCTACTGGGGGTATGCGGGCCTCATCGACACCGTCATCGACAGGATGAAGGTGGAGCTCAAGGCCAACCCGCCCGTTATTGCCACCGGAGGACTGGCGCATTTGATGAAGGACGGGGCGAGGAGCATTACGGAGATAGACCAGGACCTTACGTTCAAGGGCCTTAAAATAACCTATGATGGGATGCGATAGTGACGGCGGCTGAGGGTTCTAAGGGGCGGTTTTCTCGGCAAACGATGCCGGAAGACCGTCATCGCCATATTCAATGGTCTTAAAATAACCTATGAGGGGATGCGGTAGTGACGGCGGCTGAGGGTTCTAAGGGGCGGTTTTCCCGGCAAACGATGCCGGAAGACCGTCATCGCCATATTCAATGGTCTTAAAATAACCTATGATGGGATGCGGTACTGACGGCGGCTGAGGGTTCTAAGGGGCGGTTTTCTCGGCAAACGATGCCGGAAGACCGTCATCGCCATATTCAATGGTCTTAAAATAACCTATGAGGGGATGCGATACTGATGGCGACTGAGGGTTCAAAGGAGCAATTTCTTCTCGGCAAGCGGTACCTGAAGGAAGACAAGACCGACCAGGCGTTAAGGGCCTTCGAGAAGGCGTATAAGGAAGACAAGGAAGACCCGTATTACCTCTCCTACTACGGCATGTGCAAGGCCATGCGCGGGGGCGAGATCGGACTTGGGCTCGAGCTGTGCACGAGGGCCATCAAGAAAGAGTTCTTCAAGGCCGAGTTCTACCTGAACCTCGGCAAGGTCTACCTTGCCGCCGGAAACAAGAAGGGCGCGATAAAGGTCTTTCTCAAGGGGCTTAAATTCGAGCCGGACAACGAGGAGATAAACAAGTATCTCATCGACCTCGGCTTTAGGAAAAAGCCCGTCATACCGGTGCTGCACAGGGGAAACCCCGTAAACAAATTCCTCGGCATACTCTTCAGGAGGACTATCCCGAATCTCCTGAAGAAGAAGGGCGCTTAGACCGGCCAGGCCCGTTGTAGACTCAGGGGTTCGCATTGGACCTTCCGCTCGATAAAAAACGCAACGTGGCCGTCATCGCCCATAGCGGCGCTGGCAAGACCTCGCTTGCCGAGGCCATGCTCTTCGGCGCGGGCGCCTCAGTCCAGCTTGGCCGCGTGGACGACGGCACGTCCATCCTCGACCATGAGCCTGAGGAGAGGGCGCGCCGGATGACCATTTCGAGCGCCATCCACCGCTTCGAGTGGGCCGGGTGCGCAGTCAACCTCATCGACACGCCCGGCTATTCCGACTTCCTCCCGGAGACCAGGGAAGCCCTCCACGTGGTGGGCGGCGCCGTCGTCATGCTCTCGGCCATCTCCGGCGTAAAGGTTCAGACCGAAAAGATATGGGGCTATGCCGACGAGTTCGAGGTCTGCCGCATAGCCTTCGTGAACAAGATGGACCGCGAGAGGGCGCAGTTCCTCCGAGCGGTGGACGACATGGAAAAGGCCCTCGGGGTCAGGGGTCTGCCCGTGCAGGTGCCCATCGGCGAGGGCGCGGCGTTTCAGGGCATAATCGACCTCATAACCATGAAGGCGTATTTTTATAAAGATGACGCATCCGGCCGGTTCGATATAAAGGATATACCTGCCGCTCATGCGGCTGAGGCGGCAAGGCACCGGGAGGAGCTCGTCGCCGCGGCGGCCGAGGCGGACGACGGCCTTACCGAAAAATATCTGAACACGGGCGGGCTTTCCGGCGATGAAATAAGAAAGGCCCTCCGCGAGGCCGTGCTCACTCGCAGATTCGTGCCGGTCATGCTCGGTTCGGCGTCGAAGAATATCGGGGTGAACCTCCTCATGGACGCGGTTACGGGCCTTCTCCCATCCCCGCTCGACAAGGGGGTGATAAGGGGCGTGATACGGGGGCAGGACCCGGCGACCGGGACGCCGACCACGCGGGAGCACGACCCGGCATCGCCGTTTTCAGCCTTTATCTTCAAGACCATCATAGACCCGTATACCGGAAAGCTCTCGGTCTTCAGGGTCTGGTCCGGCGCGGTACACGCGGACTCCACGGTCTACAATCCGGGCCGCGGCGTAAAGGAGAAGGTGACGCGCCTTTACGTCATGGAGGGTGCCAGGTTCCGCGAGGTGAAGGGCGCATCGGCGGGCGACATCGCGGCCGCCGCGAAGCTCAAGGACGCCTTGACCGGAGACACGCTGTGCGACCCGGCGCATCCCATCGCATTTGCGCCGCTCCCAGCCCCGGCCGCCGCGCTCTCCTACGCGATACGCCCGTTGACAAAGGCCGACGAGGACAAGGCCGGTGAGGCGCTTGGCCGCCTGATGGAGGAAGACCCGTCTCTCGTCTACAGGCGCGACGAGGCGACAAAGGAGTTCATCATCTCCGGCGCTGGACAGGTGCACCTTGAGGTGAGCGTCGAGAGGCTCAGGCGCAAGTACGGCTGCGGGGTGGAACTCAAGACCCCGGCCATACCGTACATGGAGACGATACGGTCGCGTGCGCGGGCGCAGGGCAGGTACAGGAAGCAATCCGGCGGCAGGGGGCAGTACGGGGACGTATGGCTGGACGTGCGGCCGTTGCCGCGCGGCAACGGGTTCGAGTTCGCCGACGAGATAACCGGCGGCGTCATACCGAGGCAGTATATCCCCGCGGTTGAAAAGGGCGTGAGAGAGGCGATGCGCAGCGGCGCGCTCGCGGGCTACCCGGTGGCGGACGTGAGGGTTGCGGTCTATGACGGGTCGTTCCATTCGGTGGATTCATCCGAGATGTCCTTCAAGATAGCCGCATCGATGGCGTTCAAAAAAGGCATGGGAGAGGCGCATCCCGTTTTGCTTGAGCCGGTGATGCGCCTGGAGATCAACGTCCCTGACGATAAACTGGGGGACTGCCTCGGCGATCTGAACGCGAGGAGGGGCAAGATACTCGGCACGGAGCCTTCATCGGGCGGGCAGACCATATCCTGCCTCGCGCCCATGTCAGGGATAATAACCTACGCCGTTGACCTCAACGCCATGACCGGCGGCAGGGGCATCTTCACGATGGAGTTCGCGCATTACGATGAAGTCCCCGCCTATCTCGCGCAAAAGATAATCGTCGGCGCAAAGGGAAAAGATGAAGATTAAGGCGGAGCTCTTCAAATACCTCGCCCCGGCGGTGGCGCGGGACGTAAAGCTCAAGCTCATATCAGGCGAGGCCCCGGCGGGCATGGTGCCGGAAGACCGCTTGACGGCGCTCTTCGCGCTTACGCACGAGCGTGACGCGGCCGTGGCCGAGGCCGCTAAAAAGGCGTTCTCCGAGCTTACTAACGGGTTCATCATCGACGCGCTCGGCTCCCCTCTCGACCCGCTTGTCGTCAAGAAGACAGTCGACGAGCGCGGGGAGAACGAGGCCGTATTGACGATGGCGGCGTTGAACCAGGGCATAGACGACGCGACGCTTTGTGCCGTGGCCGAGAGGTGTCACGAAGACCTGTTGAACGTCATGGCCGAGGACAGGGAGGTCTTCGCCGGCAGACCCGGACTCATGGAGGCCGTAAGAAAGAACCCATCGGTTACGTCCCTCGTGCTGGACAAGTTCGAAGGGAAGGCCGTAGCCGCTGCGCCGGAGGCCGCGCCGGGGACGGGAGCCGCCGCTGCGCCGGCAGAGGATAAGGACGAGCTTAGCGAGGAGGACAAGAAGGTCGTAAAGAGGATATCCGGGAAGAAGAACGACGACGAGGTCAATATAATCAAGCTCATCCGCAAGCTCACGGTCTCGCAGAAGGTCAAGCTCGCCATGGCGGGCAACAAATCCGCGCGCGAGCTGCTTGTAAAGGAGACTAACAAACTCGTATACAGCGCGGTGCTGAAAAACCCCCGCATAACCGAGGATGAAATATTGAGGCTCGCCAGCACCAAGGGCACGTCCGAGGAGATACTCCGGCAGATATCGCGCAACCGGGAATGGGCGAAGAATTATTCCATCAGACACGGCATAGTCACGAACCCCAAGACGCCGACCACCATCAGCGTGAAGATGCTCGACAGCCTCAACGACGTGGACGTTTTGAAGCTCACCAAGAGCAAGAGCGTGCCCAGCATAGTCGCCGGGGCGGCAAGGAGGCGGATGGAGGCAAAGGCGAAGAGGAAGTGAGGGCCGCGCCATCCGCCGCTCCCGTAGGTTTCCACGTCTCCATAGCCGGGGGCCTTGCCGCCTCGGTTGACAGGGCGGTGGAACTTGGGGCTGGGGCCATGCAGATATTCCCCGGCAATCCGCGCGGGCGGGCGGAGACATTGAATGTTGCCGCGGCTTATATCCGCCTTTACTGAAACGGGCTTGCAGACGCAAAATCTTCAAGATGCACATACCCGCGAGGAGGCAATTCCAGCATGTTCGATATCGTCATCGTAGGAGGCGGGCCGGGCGGGCTTACGGCGGGCATATACGCCCAGCGCTCGAGGCTCAAGACCCTGCTCATTGAAAAAGAGATGGTCGGCGGCCAGATAGCCGTGAGCGACGTGATAGAAAACTATCCGGGCTTTCCGTCCATAAGCGGGGCGGGGTTGATGGAGAAGTTCGAGGAGCATGCCAAGGGGCTGGGCCTTGAGATAAGGCTCGACGAGGTTCAAAACATCGCGCTCGACGCCAACGTAAAGGTCTTGAAGACCACGGAAGGGGAACTCCGGGCCAAGGCCGTAATTATCGCCACAGGCGCGAAGCCGAGGCGGCTCGGCGTGCCGGGCGAAAAGGAGCTTACCGGCAAGGGCGTCTCCTACTGCGCCACGTGCGACGGGCCGTTCTTCCGCGGCAGGAACGTCATGGTCGTGGGCGGGGGCGACACCGCCGTCAAGGAGGCGGTCTATCTCTCAAAGCTCGCGGCAAAGGTCACGCTCGTGCACAGGCGCGACGGGTTCCGTGCCGAGCGGATGCATCTGGAGCGCGCCGAGGCCGCGCCGAATATAGAGTTCGTCACCAACAGCGTTTTGAAGGAGATTAAGGCTGAAAACGGTGTTGTGGCAAAGGCCGTCATAGAGAACCTGAAGACATCGAAGGCCGAAGAGGCGCCCGTGGAGGGCGTCTTCATCTTCGTAGGCATAAACCCGACGACCGACTTCGTGGACGTTGACAAGGACGCGGGCGGTTTCATCAAGACGAACCAATTGATGGAGACGAGCGTAGCGGGCATATACGCGGTGGGGGATTGCCGGACGACGCCGCTGCTGCAAGTGGCGACCGCCGTTGGCGACGGCGCTATTGCCGCACACGCCGCGGACGGATATATAGAGACGTTCAAGGAAAGATAGGGGGCGCTACGGGCCGCAAGGTAATCATATCGATCGGCGGCAACGCCATTGTAAGGCGCAATTCCGGCGGCGGCGTCGAGGAGCAGTTCGAGAACGTCGCGGGCGCGGCTGCAGCCATCGCCCGTCTTGCAACGGGCGGCACATCCGTCATCATCACCCACGGCAACGGCCCGATAGTCGGCAACATCGTCCTCAGGAACGAGGCCGCGAGGAACGTCGTCCCTCCCATGCCCCTCTATATCTGCGACGCCGACTCCGAGGGCGGGGTCGGCTTCCTTATCCAGCAGACCATCTACAACCAGCTCAACCGCCTGCACGGCATCAAAGACGTTGTGACCGTCGTCACGCAGGTCGTCGTTGACCCGGAGGACCCGGCCTTTTTGAATCCGACGAAACCCATAGGGCCGTTCTACACGGAAGAAGAGGCGCGGCGTCTCGGGGCGGACAAGGGCTGGGCGATGAGGGAGGACAGCAACAGGGGCTGGCGCAGGGCCGTGCCGTCGCCGAGGCCCGTGCGCGTGGTCGAGGCGGGCGTGATAAAGAGGCTCGCCGAGGCGGGCGTAATCGTCATAGCCGCCGGAGGCGGAGGCGTGCCGGTGACCGAGGGCAAAGACGGCAATCTCCGCGGGGTTGACGCGGTGATAGACAAAGACCTCGCCACCGCGCTCCTCGCAAGGGAGACCGGGGCCGGGGTCTTCGTAAACCTCACGCAGGTGGAGATGGTCTACGAGGCGTTCGGCAAGCCCGGTCAGCGGGGCCTGACCGGGCTGACCGTGGCCGAGGCGCAAAGACTCCTTGACGCCGGTGAGTTTGCGCCCGGCTCGATGGGGCCGAAGATAGAGGCGGCGGTAGAGTTTATAAAGGCCGGAGGCAAGGAGGTCGTCATCACGACGCCGGACCTCATGCAGGCCGCGCTCGAAGGCCGGGCCGGGACGCGGATTGCGGGGTGATAGAGGGACTTGGAAAAAGGGACGGGCTGAGGCGCCGCGTAAAGGAGCGGGGGCAATGCCGACTATTTTTATCAAAGCTGGTTATAGGTTCTTTTTCTATGGCAACGACCGAGACGAGCCATGCCACGTTCATGTAAGCGGACACGGCGGGGCAGCAAAGTTTGGGTGCCGTCGTGCGCGCTTGCAAGGAGTTCCGGCATGAACCCGCGTCAATTGAACGCCATCTTCGCCATCACACGAAAAGATGCCGCAACAATCCAGGAGGCTTGAGATGAATACTTCAACCGCTGAAGATATCAGGTGGCCCGCGATAAAAAAAATAGCGTTTACGCGGGATGCCATCAACGTCCAGCTTGACGACGGCCGCGGGATATCGGTGCCGCTCGCATGGTATCCACGCCTTGCCGGGGCTACGCGGGCACAGTTGGAGAACTACGAGATAGCTCCGTCGGGGTACGGGGTCCATTGGCCTGACATCGGCGAAGACCTGAGCGTCCGCGGGTTTCTTCTTGGCATCAGGTGCGATAGCGTGCGGCATTAGCGCCCGCTGATCCGGTCAACGGACGAAAAGGGGAAATGGGCATGGAGGCTTTTTCTATGTTGATCGTTTTATTGTTCGTTGCCGTTGCCGCGGGCGCCGTCGCGGCGTGGTTCTGGTCGAGGGCGGCGTCGCGGGGTTTTTATGAGGGGAGGCTCGCCGAGGCCGAGGGCGGCAAGAAGGCCGAGGAGGCGCGAGTCGTTGAGCTCCGCTCCCAGATAACACAGAGGGACGCGGACATAAGCCGCCTGAGGACGGAACTCGACGCGCAGAAGCAGGCCAGGGTCGAGGCGGCCACGCGCCTTGCCGAGGCCGCGAAGGCGTTCGAGGAGCAAAAGGCGCTCATCGAGGCGATGAAGGCCGAGATGACCGGCACCTTCAACGCCCTCTCAGGCGCGGCGTTGAAGAACAGCAGCGAGGAGTTCCTGCGGCTTGCTGCCGAGCGCCTCGGCAAGGTCGTGGCGGAGACTCAGGGCGGGCTCGGCGAGCACAAGGCCGCCATGAACGGGATGATAGCGCCCCTTGCGGACGTGCTCAAGAGGTATGAGGAGCAATTACGCGCCGTCGAGGAGAGGAGGGGCAAGGAATACGGGAGCCTCGCCGAGCAGATACGCTCGCTCGCCTCGATGAGCGAGGGCCTCCAACGCGAGACCGGAAACCTCGTCACCGCGCTTCGGAGGCCGGAGGTGCGCGGCAGGTGGGGCGAGATGCAGTTGAAGAGGGTCGCGGAGTTGTCCGGCATGTCGGCGCATTGCGATTTTACCGAGCAGGTCTCGGTCGCATCGGAAGACGGCAGGCTCAGGCCCGACATGGTCGTTCATCTGCCCGCCGGACGCGAGATAGTCGTTGACGCGAAGGTCTCGCTCGACGCCTATCTCGACGCCGTCGCCGCGTCCACCGAGGAAGACAGGAAGGCCAAGCTCGCCAAGCACGCGCAGCAGTTGAGGGCGCACATGAGGAGGCTCTCGGAGAAGACCGGTTACTGGAGCCAGTTCAAACAGTCTCCTGAGTTCGTGGTGCTGTTCGTGCCGGGCGAGGTGTTTTTCAGCGCGGCGCTCGAATACGACCCGGCCATCATCGAGGACGGGATGCAGAAGAAGGTCATCATAGCCACGCCCACGACCTTCATCGCGCTCCTCCACGCCGTGGCCTACGGGTGGCGTCAGGAGGAGGTCTCCAAGAACGCCGAGCGCATCAGCGAGCTTGGCCGCGAGCTCTACGAGAGGATGGGCACGATGGCCGAATATCTCAACTCGCTCGGCGGCGCGATAGCCAAGGTGAACGACGGCTACAACAGGCTCGTAGGCTCGATGGAGGCGCGGGTCCTGCCGACCATCAGGAAATTCCCCGAACTCGGCAACAGGCCCATACCCGTGATCGAGCCGATTGACAAGGCCCCGCGCGAGTTGATAGTGGAGAAGGAGAAGAGGCAATAGAAGGGCGGCGGGAAACCCCTGCCGCCGCAAAGAAATACACGGTCACGGCCGCGGTATTTATTGACTTCTGTATAAGTAATGCAAGTCCATCAAACCGTCATTCCCGCGTGCTTTTGTCCCCGACTAAAACATTCGGGGAGGAATCCAGTGTATTTATCTTATCGCCCGCGCTAAGGACGCTAGATGCCCGGCAGAA
>JACRCM010000040.1 GCA_016219025.1 Deltaproteobacteria bacterium
GAGGAGTTTTCTGACCCTCGTATACGTGCCCTCGCGGACGATGTTTATCTCGTCCTCGCGGTCTTTCATCAGGCGCGCGGTCTCCCGGTCTTCTATCGACCGGCTCCGCTCGTCCTTCTCGACGCCCTTTCTGGAGAAGACCTTCGCGTCGATTATCACGCCCTCTATGCCCGGCGGCACGCGAAGCGACGTGTCCTTGACGTCCTCGGCCTTCTCGCCGAATATCGCCCTGAGGAGTTTTTCCTCAGGCGAGAGCTGGGTCTCGCCCTTGGGGGTGATCTTGCCGACCAGTATGTCCCCGGGTATGACCTCCGCGCCTATCCTTATTATCCCGCTCTCGTCGAGGTCGGCGAGGGCCTCTTCGCCCACGTTCGGGATGTCGCGCGTTATCTCTTCCTTGCCGAGCTTTATGTCCCTTGCCACGACCTCGAACTCTTCTATATGGACGGAGGTGAATACGTCGTCGGCGAGGAGACGCTCGCTTATGAGTATGGAGTCCTCGAAGTTGTACCCGCCCCACGGCATGAACGCCACGAGGACGTTCCTGCCCAGCGCCAGTTCCCCCTGCTGCGTCGAAGGCCCGTCCGCGATGACCTGTCCGGCGGTCACGGCGTCTCCCTTGAATACGATGGGCTTCTGGTTGAGGCACGTGTTCTGGTTCGACCTTCTGAACTTCGTGAGGTTGTATATCTCCACGCCGCCCGCGGCGTTCCTTATGACTATCCTCGTGGAGTCCACGCCCTCTACCACGCCCGCGCCCCTGGCGAGTATGGCGACGCCCGAGTCCCGCGCCACGACGCTCTCCATGCCGGTGCCCACGAGCGGGGCCTCGGTGCGTATGAGCGGCACGGCCTGCCTCTGCATGTTCGAGCCCATGAGCGCCCTGTTCGCGTCGTCGTTCTCGAGGAACGGTATGAGGGAGGCCGCGACCGAGACGAGCTGGTTCGGGGAGACGTCCATGAGGGTTATCTCCCCGGGAGCGGCCATGATGAACTCGCCGCCCTTCCTCGCCGAGATGAACTCGTCGGTGAACCTTCCGTCCTTGTCGAGCGGGGCGTTCGCCTGCGCTATGACGTGATCCTGCTCGTCGAGCGCCGAGAGATACGAAATCCTGTTGGTGACCTTGCCCGACTGCACGAGCCTGTACGGCGTCTCGATGAAGCCGTAATCGTTTACGCGGGCATACGTGGAGAGCGACACGATAAGGCCGATGTTCGGGCCTTCCGGCGTCTCGATGGGGCATATCCTGCCGTAGTGGGTCGCGTGCACGTCCCTGACCTCAAACCCCGCCCTCTCCCTCGTAAGGCCGCCCGGCCCAAGGGCCGAGAGCCTCCGCTTGTGGGTTATCTCGGAGAGCGGATTCGTCTGATCCATGAACTGCGAAAGCTGCGAAGAGCCGAAAAATTCCTTTATGACCGCGGAGACCGGCTTGGGGTTGATGAGGTCGTGCGGCATGAGCGTCTCAAGCTCGCCCAGGGTCATCCTCTCCTTCACCGCCCTCTCCATGCGCAGAAGCCCGATGCGATACTGGTTCTCGAGGAGTTCGCCTACCGACCTTACGCGCCTGTTGCCGAGGTGGTCTATGTCGTCCACCACGCCCTGGCCGTTGCGTATGAGTATGAGATACTTGACTACGTCGAGGATGTCTTCCTTCCTTATCGTCGTGTGGTCGATGGGCACGTCGGTGTATCCGAGCTTGCGGTTGAGCTTGAGCCTGCCGACCTTGGAGAGGTCATACCTCTCCGGCACGAAGAAGAGCTCGTTGAAGAAGAGATTGGCCGTCTCAACCGTCGGGATGTCCCCGGGCTTGAGCCTCTTGTAGATGTCGATCCTGGCGTTGAGCGTCATGTTGGTGGTGGGGTCATCCTGATTCTCCTTGCGCCACTCCACCACCGCCTTCGGCTCCTCGTTCGCTATCCTGTCGTTGAGGAGGGTCTCGCGGAAGAAGGGCCCCATCGCCTCGATCTGGAGGAGCTTGAACGAGGTTATGCCGCGCCTGCCTATCTCGTCGAGCTTCTCGCGGGAGAGGGCCTGGTTGCACTCCAGAAGCACCTCGCCGGTCTTAGGGTCGACGATGTCACGCGAGGCGATCCTGCCGACGATGTCCTCCACCTCGACCGGTATGTACTTTATCCCGGCGGCCTCGAGCTTCTTGAGCACCAGCCTCGTGAACTTCCTGTCCTTCTTAGCTATGACCTCGTCGGTGGACGGGTCTTTTATGTCGCGGCTTATCTTCTGGCCTACGAGATAGTCGCGCTCTATGCCCTTCAATATCTTCTTGCCCTCGAGGACTATCTCCTCGCTCGGATAGAAATAATTAAGCATCTCCTCGATGGAATAGCCGAGCGCCTTTAAAAGTATCGTGGCGGGCATCTTCCTGCGCTTGTCGATGCGGACGTAGAGCCAGTCCTTCTGGTCGAACTCGAAGTCCAGCCACGAGCCGTGGTACGGGATGACCCGCGCGGTATAGAGCACCTTGCCCGCGAACCCCTTGGCCTTCTCGTGCTCGAAAAACACGCCGGGAGAGCGGTGGAGCTGGGAGACGATGACGCGCTCGGTGCCGTTGATGATAAAGCTCCCGTTGTCGGTCATCAGCGGGATCTCGCCGAAGTAGACCTCCTGCTCCTTGATGTCGCGTATCGTCTGCGCGCCGGTCTCAAGGTCCTTCTCCCACATGATGAGCTGCACCTTGACCTTTATCGGCGCGGCGTATGTCATGCCCTTCTGGTGGCACTCGTCCACCGTGTACTTCGGCTCCAGAAGCGCGTAGTTTTCATATTTGAGCGATGCGTTGCCGGAAAAATCGTTTATGGGGAATGCGCTCTTGAATACGGCCTGAAGGCCGGTATCCGCCCGCTCCTCCGGTTTTATGTCGGCCTGCAGGAACTGGACGAAAGATTTCTTCTGTACCTCTATGAGGTTCGGCATGGCCACTACCTTGCCGATGCGCGAATAATCCTTCCTCAAATCCATCCCGTTCAATGCAGAAGAAGTTGCCATATCCTCTTACGCTCCCTTTTAATCGGTTATCGGTTATCAGGTATCGGTTATAATACGTTTTTTATCCTTTACCGATAACCGATAACCGGTAACTGATAACCTTTAAGAGAATCGCCCAGCACCGCTTTCCGGCACGGAGGCTCGTCTCTGAGACAAATTCCGGTGGCGAAAAGCGGTGCTGGGCTGATTCTTCTTTTATGACGGCGCGTCTGACGCGGTTGAACGCGGCCTTACTGTATCTCGACCTTGGCCCCGGCGCCCTCGACCTGCTTCTTGATCTTCTCGGCCTCGTCCTTGGCCACGCCTTCCTTGAGGGTCTTGGGCGCGCCCTCGACCAGGTCCTTTGCTTCCTTGAGACCGAGTCCGGTTATCGCCCTTACTTCCTTGATGACCTTTATCTTCTCGGCGCCCGCTTCCTTGAGCACCACGGTGAACTCGGTCTTCTCGGCGGCTGCCGGCGCGGCTGCCCCTGCCGGCGCGGCTGAGGCCACGGCCACCGGCGCGGCGGCTGACACGCCGAACTTCGCCTCAAGCCCCTTGACCAGGTCGGCGAGTTCCAGCACGGTCATGCCTTCTATATATTTTATTACGTCTTCCCTTGTGATAGACATCGTATGCGTCCTCCTTTGTATGTGCTTCCGTTTTGATGTTGTTATGCGGCATAGCCGCCCAATGCCAACGCCTCGCTACGCCGCCGCCTTCTTTTCCTTCACCGCGTTGAGCGCGTAGAGGAATTTCCTCGGCACGCCGCTCAAGACCCTGACAAAACCGCCCGCCGGGGCCTGCATCGTGCCCAGCAGTCTGCCGATGATGACCTCGCGCGGCGGCAGCTCCGCCAACCCCTTTATCTCCGCGAGGCTCAATTCCTTGGCGCCGAGCGTCCCCATCCTGAGCTTCAGGTTCGGCTGGTCCTTGGCGAACTGCGTGAGGAGCTTCGCAGCGGCGGCCGCGTCCTTGTAAGCGAATGCGATGGCCGTCGTGCCCGCGAACTTTCCAGCGATAGACTCAAGGGGCGTGCCCGCCACGGCCCTTCTCGCCAGCGTGTTCCTCACGATATTGAGATCGATCGAGGCGCTCCTCAGACCCTTGCGTATCTCGTTCATCTCCACCGCCTTTATGCCCTTGTAGTCGGCATAAAAGGTGGCGTTTGAGCGCTGGAACTTGTCCTTGAGCACTTCTACTACCTTTACCTTGGCTTGCTTTTCCAAATCTCTATCTCCCTCCTTTCCGTCGTGATTGGCCAAAGACAGAAAGGCGCAAGGTTGAATACGTCGAACGCCTGGCGGGCGGCTGGGCCTCAAGCATTCCCCAGCCCACCCGCCCCTCGTTCATACCTAAGTCACGCCTGGCCTCGGCAGGATTTTTAAGCGGGTCTTCGATCCGGGACGCGCCTTGCGGCATGGCGTCCCTCTCCTAAGACCTCGGCCCCTGCTGTCTTTGACCGGTGTTAAGACGTCATCCGCGCGCGCGTGACGCGCGCGGCCTGTTTACTTGAACTGGTTCCTTACCTCGACGGCGTCGAGCCTGACGGACGGCCCCATTGTCGTGGCCACGAAGAGGCTCCTGAGATAAATGCCCTTGCTGGAGGCGGGCTTCGCCTTGACTATCGCCTCCATGAGCGCGTTAAAGTTCTCCTTGAGCTTGTGCGAGCCGAACGACGCCTTGCCCACCGGCACGTGGATATTGCCCGCCTTATCCACCCTGAACTCGACCTTGCCGGCCTTTAGATCGCTTACGGCCTTCTTCACGTCAAATGTGACGGTGCCGAGCTTGGGGTTGGGCATGAGTCCCCTCGGTCCAAGGACCTTGCCGAGCTTGCCCACCGCTCCCATGATGTCGGGCGTTGCCACGGCGCTGTCGAATTCGAGCCAGCCCTTAGACACCTTTTCTATCAACTCCTCGGCGCCGACGTGGTCCGCCCCGGCCTCCTGCGCCGCGATGGCGTGCTCGCCCTTGGCGAAGACCAGCACCCTGACCTTCTTGCCTATGCCGTGCGGCAGAACGACCGTGCCCCTTACCATCTGTTCCGGGTGCTTGGGGTCTACTCCGAGGCGGCCGGAGACCTCCACGGTCTCGTCGAACTTCGCGCATACGAGCTGCGGGACGAGCTTGAAGCCGCCCTCAACGTCATACGTCTTTGTCTGATCGACCTTTTCCTTAGCCGCCGTGTATTTCTTTCCCATTTTCTTAGCCCTCCACCGTGATGCCCATGCTTCTCGCCGTGCCCTCTATGGTGCGGACCGCCGCCTCGAGGCCCCCGGCGGTGAGGTCGGGCAGCTTCAGCTTGGCGATCTCCTCGACCTGCTTCTTCGTGACCCTGGCGACCTTTTCCTTGTTCGGCTCCTTCGAGCCCTTCTCCACGCCCGCGGCCTTGAGGAGAAGCACCGCGGCCGGAGGGGTCTTCGTTATGAACGTGAAAGACCTGTCCGAGAATACGGTTATGACGACGGGGATGACCATCCCCTCCTGCGACTGGGTTCTTGCGTTGAACGTCTTGCAGAACTCCATTATGTTCACGCCGTGCTGGCCGAGCGCAGGGCCTACCGGCGGCGACGGGTTGGCCTTGCCGGCCGGTATCTGCAGTTTGATCTGTCCGGTTATCTTCTTTGCCATTTCCTGATACCCCTCTTTGTATTATTGACTTCTGTATAAGTAATGCAAGTCCATCAAACCGTCATTCCCGCGTGCTTTTGTCCCCGACTAAAACATTCGGGGAGGAATCCAGTGTCTTTATCTTATCGCCCGCGCTAAGGACGCTAGATGCCCGGCAGAA
>JACRCM010000003.1 GCA_016219025.1 Deltaproteobacteria bacterium
AGGGGGGGGGTAGCCCCCTTTTTTTGTCCGGGATAACAGGACAATCAAGTCCGATTTAAGCGAAAAAGATTGTTATCCTGCGCCGCATTATGGTATATTAAATAGTTAAAGGGCGTTATATCTTTCCATGGAACCTAGCGACAGACCCGATAAAAATTCCGGCGCCTCCACGGGTGAAAATGGCGCCCGGCGGCCTGACCATATATTCCGCGCGGTCATCGAGGCCACGTCAAAAGTGACGGGGGTTGCCTACCTCCGGGAGCTGTGCTGCGAGCTTTCAAAGGCGCTCGGCTTCAAATACGTCTTCATCGGCGAGGTTATCCACGCGGGCGGGCCCGGGGGCGGACGGGTGAGGACGGTCGCCCTGTCGGTAGCGGGCAAGCTCGCCGAGAACTTTGAATACGGACTCGCGGGCACCCCCTGCCGCAACGTAGTCGGCCAGATGATCTGCTGCTACCCAAGGGGCGTGCAGTTGCTCTTCCCGGAAGACAGGATGCTCGTCGAGATAGGCGCGGAGAGCTACATAGGCGTGCCGCTCTTCGACCTCGCCGGCATATCCATCGGCATCCTATCGGCGCTTGACGGCAAACCCATGCCGGCCGAGCCTGACGCGAGGATGATCCTCCCGCACTTCGCAACAAGGGCGGCCATCGCCCTTGAGCGCAAGATGATCGAAGACGAGCGCGTGCAGGTCCGGGGCGATTATAACGGTCTAAGGAAGCAGATTGCGGGCGGCAAGCCGAAATATGACGGCGGCGCCGTCGAGGGCCTGTGCCGCAAGATAGCCGAGGCCGCCCATGACCAGATATTCATAATAGACCGCGACTTCCGCATAGTCTACGCCAACGAGGCCGCGGCGCGGTTCCTCGGCCGGGGGACTACGGAGCTTGCCGGAAGGCCGCTTGCCGGCATATTCCCTGAAGACGCCTTCGCCTTCATGCGGGACAATCTTACGTCCGTCTTTACCACCGGGACACCCTTGTACAGGGAGGAGCGGTTCTCGCTGCCGTCCTCCGGCGAGGTCTGGCTCGGCACCCGGCTCACCCCGCTTGAGACGAACGACGGGGGCGTCGCATACATCCTCGGCGTCTCGCGCGACATAACCAGACAGACGCGCCTGATGACTGAACTGAAATTCCAGCGCGACAGCGCTCAGAAGTACCTCGACATCGCCGGGGTAGTCATCGTCATAATAGACCGCGGGGAAAACGTGGCCCTCATAAACAATAAAGGCGCCCAGGTGCTCGGATACGCGGAGGCGGAGATAGTCGGCAAGAACTGGTTCGACAACTTCATCCCTGAAAGAGAGCGCGAGACCGTCAGGTCTGAATTCCGCGGCCTCATGTCGGGCAAGGCCAGAGCAAGCGGCACATACGAAAACAGGGTCCTTGCCAACGGCGGGGCGGAGCGCGTAATCGAGTGGAGCAATACCGTCCTGACCGACGAGGCCGGCGTCATAGCCGCCACGCTCTCCTCCGGCGCCGACGTGACCGGCGCAAGGCGGAGGGAGGCGGAGCGCGAGAGACTCATAGAGGAGCTCCGCGAGGCCAACTCCAACGTCAAGATACTCTCCGGCCTCCTGCCGATATGCGCCTCGTGCAAACGCATACGGGACTCCAGCGGCGCGTGGCAGAGGCTCGAACTCTACATAGAGGCGCACACGAACGCCGGGTTCACGCACGGTCTGTGCCCGGAGTGCGCGAGAAAGGCCGTGGTGTAGCTGCCCATTCATGGGCGTCTTTAATCCTTGCAGGCTGTATGGCGGGCCGTGCCCGGCGCTACGCTTAGATTCCCGATTAAAACCTCGGGGATGACATATTTGGGAGTCTGTCATCCCCGAATGTTTCTATCGGGGATATGTCTTAGTTGCCGTTCCCGCAGTTCGTAGGTTGGATCAAGCGCAGCAGACCAAACGGAGATGATTAGATGGGTGCGCTGCGCTTCACCCATCCAACATACTTCTCCCTCCCCCCGCTTTTGGGGGGAGGGTTTGGTGGGGGGTTGCCCCAACCGCCCCCCATAGAGCTGCTTTGTAAATACCTTCCCTCCCCCCGCTTTTGGGGGGAGGGTTTGGTGGGGGGTTGCCCCAACCGCCCCACATAGAGCTACTTTGTAACTATTTTTTCACGGCTCACGGGCGCGGGCAACGGTATTCCAACGATTTAAAGGCTGGTCTCCATGATAAGGCTGCCAATCTTTCTCCTGTTCCTCGGCTCCGGCATAGCCGGGCTCGTCTACCAGGTCGTCTGGACGAAACTCCTCACGCTCGTCTTCGGCGTCTCGCTATTGGCGGTGAGCACGGTGCTAACCGCGTTCTTCGGCGGCCTCGCCCTCGGGAGTTTCCTCGGCGGCAGGTGGGTGGACAGGCGGGGCAACGGGTTCCTCTGGTACGGGGTTGCCGAGGCCGCGGTCGGCGTCTATGCCCTGATATTCCTGCCGCTCCTCTCCATTAACAACGCCGTCTACGCCGGCATAGCCGGATACATCTCGGCGAGTTTCACCGCCCTGACCCTTCTCAAGTTCAGCCTCTCGGTCTGCCTCCTCATCATACCCGCGACCCTCATGGGCGCGACGCTCCCGATACTGAGCAAGAGCCTTGCCCGCGCGAGGGGAAGGTTCGCAAAGGACGTGGGCGGACTCTACGCGGTCAACACCATCGGCGCGATAATCGGCGCGGTCGCAACCGCCTTCGTCTTCATACCGGCTCTTGGCCTCAAGACCATCATCATCGCAGCCGGCGTATTCAACATACTGATAGGCGGCGCGGCCATCCTCATCGGCAGGATGGACAAGGCGGACGGCGCGGCTGATGAGAACGCGCCTCAACCACGGGCTAAGGCCGGCGTGGGGGACGTGCCAGGCCCGTTCGCCCGTCTCATCGTCTGGGGCTTTGCCCTGTCCGGGTTTACCGCCCTGGTCTACGAGGTGATATGGACGCGGATAATGGGGTTTCTCCTCACGGGCACGGTCTACGCCTTTGCCGCGGTCCTGGCCGTATTCCTTACCGGCATAGCCGGCGGCAGCCTTGTATTCTCGCGCTTTACGGACCGGGTAAGGTCGAAGGGAACCCTGATAATAGTGCTTGCCGCCGTGGAGGCCCTCATCGGCGTATCCTCCATCGCGCTCATTACGCTCTACGACCGGCTTCCGTCCATGGATTTCTACTCCCGCGTGAGCACGCCGGTCTGGTCCGAGTTCGTGCTGGTCAACTTCCTGACCTGCTTCGTGACCCTGATACTCCCGGCCTTTCTCTTCGGCGCGACCTTCCCGCTCGTGTGCAAGCTCTACGCCGGGGCGGACAAACGCACCGGGTCCCGGATAGGAAACATCTACTCGGTCAACACGGTCGGGGGGATCATCGGCTCGTTTGCCGCCGGGTTCATCCTCATACCCGCCATCGGGATGCAAAAAACGATAATCCTGATGGGCATGATAAACGCCGGCATAGGGATGCTCTTCGTCATAAGAAGCCCGTTCGCCGGTCTCAAGACCAAATACGCATTCCTTGCCGTCTCGGCCATCGCCGTGGGCGCGGCCTCATTTACCCTGCCGGAGAATATGCCGCTCGCCATCCACAAGGGTTTTCTAAAGACCGGCGAGGATATCGTATTTTATAAGGAAGGGCCGGCTGCCACCGTGATGATAGCCGAGAGGACCGGCAAGGGGCTCGCGGCGTCGAACAAGCGGCTATGGGTGAACGGCAACCGCGCCACGGCGGCCTACTACGAGGGGCTTCAGATAAACAGGTTTCAGGGCGTGCTCCCGATGGTCATCCACCCCGGCCCCAAGGACGTGCTCGTGATATGTTTCGGCTCCGGCACCACCTTCGGGACGCTCTCGCAGTTTCCGGTGCGCCGGGTGGACAACGTCGAGATAGCCTCGACCGTCATAGAGGGCGCGCCCTTTTTCAAGAAAGAGAACGCCGACGTGCTGCACAACCCGGTCTCGAGGATAACGATAGACGACGGCAGGAGCTACCTCTCGGCTACCGCGAAGAAATACGACGTGATAACCGAGGAGCCGATGCACCCGGCGCTCTCAGGCGTCGTGAACCTCTACACCAGGGAGTACTACGAGCTTGCCAGGGCGCACCTCAAGCCCGGCGGGGTCATGTCCCAGTGGATACCGCTCTACAACGTCTCGGTCGAGGACATGCGGATGCTCGTGGCGACCTTCCAGTCGGTATTCCCGCACACGACGGTCTGGCTGGCCAACGCCGACATATTCATGATAGGCTCGCCCGAGAGGACTGAGATAGACCTTGAACGCCTCACGGAGAGGCTGGCGATGCCGAACGTAGCCGCGCTCTTGAAAGACATCGACCTCGAAGACCCGTACGAGTTTCTCAACACCTTTCTGATGAACGAGGATATGACGAGGGCCTACGCCCAGGGCGCGCCCGTTATGACGGACGACATGCCGACCGTGGAGTTCACCGGCCCAAAGAGCCTCAACGTCAACACCATCTCTCCCAACATCGCGGAGTTCCTAAAATACCGCGAGCCTCTCGTCCCGTATCTTGCGGTCCCGGCGAGATTCAACAGGTCAGCCGTCCTTGGCGGGCTTGAGCGTAAGTACGCGGCGGGCAGATACAACCTCGTGGGCAGGGCCTACTTCGCGGATAAGAACTACCCGGCGGCCGCCGAATGGTTCCGTGCGGCCCTCCAGATAGACCCCGGCAACAGGAACAGCCTGCACTACAAGCAGATAATACTCTTCTGAGGTTCTGAGCGCGGCTTTCCGGCGACCGCGCCCGTGCAGCTCGACCCGGCCCCGGCGGCACAGCCGAAGCAGTGCGCGGAGGTGACGACCCTGCGCCTCGCCAGAGCCTCCGCGTCGAACCTCGATATGTGGTCAGGCGCGCCGGGGGCGCACCTGAGCCCCAGCCACTGGTTGAAGTCGCAGTCGTAGAGACGCCCGTCCCAGCCCACCGAGATCGGCTCCCTGCACATAACGTTTTGCGCCGCCGCCGGATTGAAGGCCGCGCTCAGACGCTCCATGTAGGATTCAAGATTATTCGAGGAGAGTAGAAACTCGCGGAACCTGCCGACCGGCATGTTCGTCAAGGTGAAGAGGTTCGTGAAGACGACGCCGCATCTCTTTTTGAGTTCCCGGCGAAAGTCCGCCTCAATCGCCCTTTGAGACGGCGGCAGATACGCCCCGCACGGATTATAGACGAGGTTCAGGATGAGCGCGCCCGCGCCGTAACCAACGGCATTGAGGCGGCACATCGCCTCTATCGACTTCTCAAATACCCCGGCCCCGCGCTGGGCGTCGGTCTCCCCGGGCAGATAGTATGGGAGCGACGCTATGACCTCCACCCTGTTCGCGGCAAAGAAGGCCGGGAGGTCTTTGTGCGCGTCTTCGAGGAGGATCGTCAGGTTCGTCCGCGTCTTTACGCGGCAGCCTATCCCGGCGCAGCCCTCCACGAACCACCGGTAATCTGGGTGGGCCTCGGGCGCGCCGCCGGTTATGTCCACGACATGGAACCGGCATTCCCACAGGACGCCGAGGCACTCCTCCATCGTCTTGCGCGCCATGCGCTCGGCGCGGCCCGGCCCGGCGCTCACGTGGCAGTGTCTGCACGTCTGATTGCAGTAGGCCCCGAGGTTTACCTGAAATACGTTTATCGCGGAGGCTGTGAGCGGATAGAGCCCGGATGACCGGATGGCCGCGTCGAACTGGTTGGAGGAGGCGGGTCTACCGGTTTTCATGGGTTACATCCCCACCTTCTCGGCGGCGTTTTTCATCTGCACCCCGTGCACGAGCGCGGCCCCGCCCTTTATCGCGGCGGCCACGTGCACGGCCTCGGTCATCTGCCCCTTGTTGGAGCCTTTCTCAAGGCACGCCTGGGTGTATGCGTCTATGCAGTAGGGGCACTGCACCGCGTGCGCCACCGCCAGCGCTATGAGCGCCTTCTCGCGCTCCGTGAGCGCGCCCTCGGCAAAGACCGCGCCGTACCATTCGCTGAATTTTTTCCAGAGCTCCGGGCTGCCCTCGCCTATGGATGCGAATTTGGCGAGGTCGGCCGGATTGTAGTATGTGTCCATTCAAGCCTCCCGTGGGGCATATCAAAAATCCCGCATCAAAGAGATTAACCTCCGCCTAAGAGCCGCGTCAAGGGTTTTTCTCTCCCTTGCCATTCTCCCTGAAGTTTTTCTTCATCCGCTTGAACGTCCGGCTCTGTCTTATGCGCTGTCTTGCGCGGTCTATGCGCTCTCCTATGCCCATGACCTCGCCTAAGGGCCTGGTGAGCCGCTTCCTCGCCGCCGGGTTCGTATATTTTACATACAGCATTCCGAGCCCGGCGGCGAGCATGCCGCCTATCAAGTCGTCTATCAGGTCCAACATGGTGTCGGCCAGGTCGTCCTGGGTGTGGCGCGCGAAGAGGTTGTCCACCGTGAACTCGCCTATCTCCCAGAGCGCGCCGACCGCGAGCGCGAATATGACGGTGAAAAAACCTATGAGCGGTATGGAGAGGCGCACCTTGCGCGTATAATGGAGCGTGTAGACGATGATGAACCCCAGGATGGCCACGACCGAGCCGCCGTATAGGTGCAGCGCCTTGTCCCAGTGTTTTATCCGGGTGTAGAACTCCAGCCCCTCGCCGAGGAAGGTATGGAGGAATAACGAAAGCGTTATAAGGAGGTCGAGCTCGAAGGGCAGCGTTATGCGGTAGTTCCTCTCGACAATGCTCGGCACCAGCGAGATGCCGACCGCGGCGGCCGTGCCCACGGTAAAGAGATACGCGCCTATAGATATCTCATAGGGTATGAGGGCGACCATGAGGAACTTCAATAGCCACGAAATCCCCGCCGCTACGCTTATCGTGCGCCAGCCTTTGTTCATCCGGCCTCTTATTTTAAATGCCGTAAACCGCGGCCGTGAATCTCTCCACGCGGTTCACGCCCACGGTCACGGTCTTCACACGAGATTATCTTACAAAAACCGCGCGTTGGCAACCGCATGAAGATAACGGGTCAAGGCGTCGACAATCAGGTAAGCCTTCCTTTGACCCGGCGCAGCGCCTGCCTGAGCGCCTCGGTATTCTCGCCGAGTTGTCTTTGCCTTCTGAGAATATACGCCGGGTGATAGACCGGCATTATCATAACGCCGTCCGGCCCCTCGACCCATTGCCCCGGGGTGAAAACCTCATCCGGCGCGAGCGCGGTGAACGCGGTCTTGCCGACCGCGATGATGACCTTCGGTGCGACCGCAACGGCCTCTCTCAGGAGATACGGCCTGAAAAACGCCGTCTCCTCCCTTGACGGCGGACGGGTCTTGAGCCTCTTGGTTTGAATAATAGGCCAAACCTTTACGACGTTGGTTATATAGACCTCGCAGCGTTTTACCCCCAACGCCCCCTCCATGACGGAGATAAAGAACCTCCCGGCCTTGCCCACGAACGGCGCGCCCTCCCTCGTCTCGTCGCGGCCCGGGGCCTCGCCCACGACCATGAGGCCGCACGTCCGCGGGCCGCTCCCAAAGACGAGCGCCGCGTCCATGAACTCCGCGCTCCCCGCGCATGCGCGCTTTAAGGCGGAGCGGATGCCTTCGACGGTCTCTACCCTGACTTTATTGACGGCTCTCAATGCCATTCGTCCTTTCGACCCATGTCAGTCCTGAAAAGGATTGCATTTTCCCGGTTCGCAGTCAAGCGGGAATGACCGATGTGTCCACGCCGCGCGTTATCTCCTTTTCTCAACATAACTTATATGCTATAATGGGGCGCATGGAACGGACGGTTGAATACTACAAAAACGCAGCCGGGCATGAGTCGGCGGCGGGATCTATAGACGGACTGCCGGTGGAGACGCGCACCAGAGTTTTAAGACTTATAAAACTATTGAAGGATTACGGGGTGTTGCTCAAGGGGCCTTATACAAAACAGATACGGGGCAAGATAAGGGAATTGCGTATAAACGACGGTCATGGGGCTATAATAATTCTGTATTTCACCTATACTGGCAAGCGGTTCATCCTGCTCCATGGGTTTATAAAAAAAACGGACAGGACGCCTCTAAGGGAAATCGAGACCGCCGAAGGACGGATGAACGACTTTATCAGGAGGGAAAACATACCATGAGAACCGGTCATGCAAATGGCAGGACTGTTGATGAGCACATATCCGAACAGATGAAAGACCCGCGGTTCAAGAAGGCATGGCAAGACCTTGACCCTGAATTCGAGCTCCTTGAGAGCATGATAAAGGCGCGGGAAAAGGCTGGGGTTACTCAGGCAAGTCTCGCCCGGATGATAGGGACAAAACAGAGCGCCATATCACGGCTCGAAAGGGGCGCCATCGGCAAGGCCACGGTGGAGACCCTCAAGAAGATAGCGGATGCGCTTGACAGCAGGCTGGTAATCAAGCTGCGGAAGAAGGGCGCGTAGCTGCTTGATGGGCGCCGGCTAAACCGCTATGAAGATGCCTGATTACCTTTACTGACGCAAGACTATATACGTTATTCCGCGTCCCCCATCCTGTTGACTACCACGGCCCTTTGATGTTAAATTTATGGGTCATGGGGCCGGACAGGCGCTAAGACCCGGCATAAACGCGGACAAAAAAGGGGTATGAACCTTGGACGCAACCGTCGTGAACGCAGCGCCCGGCCTCTGGGAGATGATAGCAGGGGCCGGTTTGATGGTCAAATTCGTGCTCCTCGTCCTGCTCCTTTTTTCGGTCTTCTCGTGGGCTATCATCGTCTATAAGATACGGCTCCTGCGCAAGATGGAGCGCGAGACCGCGGCGTTCTACGACCTCTTCTGGAAGAAACGCCAGTTCGCGCAGATACAGGCCGCCGCCAAGGAGTATAAGAAGACCCCTCTCGCGGCCATATTCAGCGCGGTCTACGCCGAGATAAACAACACCATGAAGGCCGGCCCGGAGGGCGGCGCTGGGCTCCAAAGAGACGACATCGACAGGCTGGGGCGCGTGCTCCGCAAGGCCGTGGCGACCGAGTCGGCGCGGCTTGAGCACGCGGTGGGCTTCCTCGCCACCACGGGCAACGCCGCGCCCTTCATCGGACTCTTCGGCACGGTCTGGGGGATAATGACCTCGTTCCGGTCCATAGGCGCGAAGGGCGGGGCGTCCCTCGCGGTCGTGGCCCCGGGCATATCCGAGGCGCTCGTGGCCACGGCAATGGGGCTCGCCGCCGCGATACCCGCGGTCGTAGGCTACAACCACATCATATCCATGATAAACCGCATAAACGTGGAGATGGACAGC
Organism: Deltaproteobacteria bacterium; assembly: GCA_016219025.1. Classification (GTDB taxonomy): domain Bacteria; phylum Desulfobacterota; class GWC2-55-46; order GWC2-55-46; family GWC2-55-46; genus JACRNO01. The sequence goes on from JACRCM010000003.1 coordinate 9,230, forward strand.
TTCTCGTCCGATCTCCTCAATATCATCGAAAGACAACTGCCGAGGTAGCGCTCCGCACAATGGAAACGCACGGGGGAGACACCCACAGGACGGCCTCAAGGCGGCACATGCACCAGATAAACGTCACGCCGCTCGTTGACGTGATGCTGGTGCTCCTCATCATCTTCATGGTCACCGCGCCCATGATGCAGGAGGGCATCGACGTAAAACTGCCCAAGGTCGAGGCCGCGGCCATAACAAAAGAAGAAGAGCCTCTCGTCGTGGCGGTCACGAAGGATGGCGTGGTCTCGGTCGGGCCGAAGACCGTCACGCAGACCGAACTCAAGGCCGGACTCGACGCGGCCCACGGGGCCAACCCGGGACGGACGGTGCTCATCAAGGCGGACGAGTCGGTGCCCTATGGCCGCGTCATGGCCGTCATCTCCGCCGCGCGCAAGGCAGGGTTCGAGAAGGTCGGGATGCTCACGGAGCCCTTGCCCGCGGGGGCAAGATGATGCCAGGCGGCTTTAGGGACGCCGGAGGCTTCACCAGGACCCTGACCGCCTCCGTCATCCTTCACGCCGCTATAATCGCCGCCGCCGCATCCATGCACAGACCGGTGGAGACGCGCTACATAAGCCCGGCTTACACGACCGTCAGCATAATCGAGGAACCCGCGCCCGTAGCGCCCCCCTCAACCGGACAGGGCGGCAAGGTGCAGGTTCCAGCGCCTCCTCCTAAACGGGAAGCCGTAAAAAAAATCAGGAAACCCCCGGCCGGGGCGGCAAAAGGCGCGAATGCCGCCGACGTCGACCTGGCGCTCAGGAAGATTGAAAAGAACGTTAAGAAGAAGACCGAGGCGGACATGCTGGCCTCGCGCGTGGACGCCATAAAAAAGAGGCGCGAACGCCGGACTGATAACGCGGGGGCGGCCGCGTCAGGCGCAGTGGAGGATATAAAAAGACGGGTCGGCGCGGAAGGGGCGGCAAGGGATGCGGTGGCGCGCCCCGCCGGGACAAAGGCCGGCCAACAGGGTCCGGCGGGCGCGGGGCAAGGCATGACGCGGGACGCCCTCGATGCGCGTTACCACGCCTACTACGGCCTCATACGCGACAGGGTGCAGGAGAACTGGAAGTACCCGTACAAAGACGACAAGGTGACGATAATCGTCTCGATAAGGATAGGGAAGACCGGGGAGCTCATGGATGCGCGGATAGCGGAATCGTCCGGCAACAGCCTCTTTGACGAATCTCTCCTCGGCGCGATAAAAAAGGCCGCCCCGTTCCCCGGCCTGCCGCAGGGGTTCCTTGACAACTACCTCGACGCGGAACTGAGGTTCTGCCCGGGGTGCGCGCAGTGAGGCCGTGATGATAAAAAAACTATTCATAACGGCAGTTATCCTGATATCAGCCATCGCCCCCTCCCCAGCGCGGTCAAATGTCTACATCGACCTTTCCGCGCCTTCCGAAAGGAGGCTGCCGGTGGCCATACGCGAATTCAGACACAAGCCAGCCCAGGGCGCGGCCCTGCCGGACGACGCCTCGAAGAAGATACAGAAGAGCCTCTCCGAGGCATTGCGCGGCGACCTCGGCTTCTCCGGCCTCTTCACCATAATCGACGCGCCCGGCGAAGACGGCGCGGACCTCAAAAAATGCCGCGCATCCGCCGCCGACGCGCTCGTGGCGGGCGAGTTTTCCGTGGAGAAGGACAAACTGACCGTCGAGGTAAAGCTCTACGATTGCGTGGGCGGAGGCGAACTCCTCTACAGGAGATACATCGGCTCGGCCAACAACCCGGCCAGACTCATCCACTACTTCGCCGACCACCTCTACAGGGAGCTTACCGGCAAAAAAGGCATCTTCTCCACGCGGATACTATTCGTATCGGACAGGACCGGCAACAAGGAAATATACGCGGCTGACTACGACGGCGGCAACGTCATGCAGTTGACGCGCAACGGCCATATAAACATTTCACCACAGTGGTCGCCAAACGGCAAAAAGGTCATATACGTCTCATACAAGAGCGGGACGCCGGGGCTCTACATGCTGGATATGCGCTCCGGCAGCGACTCCGCCGTATCGGCGAAGGTCGGCATCAACATCGGCGGCAGGTTCTCGCCTGACGCCGGCCGCATAGCGCTGACCCTCTCCGGCGAAAAATCCCCCGAGATATACATACTGACGCTCGACACGGGAGACTACAGGCGAATCACGGACAATTACGCCATAGACGTGTCGCCGTCATGGTCGCCCGACGGCTCGAAGATCGCCTATACCTCTGATATTTCTGGAAATCCGCATATCTTTATGGTAGATTTAAACGAAGGAAAACCAAAACGCCTCACTTATGACGGCAAGTACGACTCAAGCCCGGCATGGTCGCCTGACGGAAGGTCCATCGCCTTCTCCCGGAGCAACGGCGCGGATTTTGACATCTGGGTCATGGACTCAACCGGCGGCAACGAGAGACAGCTTACCTTTCAGGGCGGCAATCAATCGCCGTCATGGTCGCCCGACGGCAGATATATCATCTACAGCGGCGGCAACGGCGCGAAGACCGCGCTATACATAATGCAGGCCGATGGAACCAGCGTCAGAAAAATAGACGCCGGGGGCGGCAATATAAGCGGCCCCGCATGGTCGCCGTACATGCAGTAGAAGACGCGATGCGCGGGAAAGACCATGTGCGTGATGCGTTATGCGTGATGCGTGGAAAGAAGAAATATCTTTACGCATAACGCATCGCGGCCTTTAAGAGACGGTAGACGAAACATGGAGGGCATGAGATGAAAAAACATTGTTTGAGGACGCTGGCCGCGTCCCTCGTCCTGCTCGGCCTGGCCGGGTGCGCGGCCAACAATGAAACGGTCGTCGAGGACGTGTCGGCCAAGGCCCAGACGGTTCAACCCGGCACGGAGGCCGGCAAGGGCTTGCAGGAAGTGACCGTGCCTGAGGATAAACCGGTCATGGAGGACTTGAAAGACTCGTCCGGCGCAAATGCAAGGAACGCCAGTGCCGATTCCACCGAGGCCGCGGCAGAGCAGAAGGCCGCGCCCACCTCCCCCACCTCCCCCACCTCACCCACCTCACCCCCCTCACCCCCCTCACCCATCGTTCCGCAGGAGCGGAGTGCCGCGGCCGCAACGGCGCCGCCTTACACCATACACTTCGACTTCGATAAATACACCATAAACGACGGCGAAAAGGCGCTCCTTGAGGAAAATGCCAGGTGGATGCGCTCGGCATCCGGCATCCGCATCCGCATAGAAGGCCACGCGGATGAACGCGGGGAGACCGAATACAACCTCGCGCTCGGGGACAGGAGGGCAAGGGCCGTAAAGAAGTTTCTCGAAGACCTTGGCGTAGGGCCTGAGCGCCTCTCCACCATCAGCTACGGCGAGGAGAAACCAACGGCGCTTGGACACGACGAAGAGGCATGGGCCAGGAACAGACGCGCTGAATTCGACACAAGGCCGTGACTCGTGGCCGTGAAAGACTACCGGAAAAAACCGTAAAACGCCTCCCATAGGGACGTGACCGCCAATATGCGCGCAAAGAACAGGATCAAACAGACGTTGGCCGTTTTATCGGCGTTGGCCGCCTGCATTGCCGCGTCCGGGTGCGGCCCCGGCTTTCCCATAATGACGAAGGAGCAGGAGGCGCTCGTTACGAACGTCGACCGCCTCGTCAAGGAGAACGACGCGTTGAAGGCGCGCCTCGCCGCGCTCGAGGCGCAAGAGGGCGGCTCCGATGTCAAAAATGACGTTGACGCGCTCAGGCAGAAGGTCGCCGGAGTAAATAACGAGATGGACAAGCTCCGTCAGGAGTTTTCATTCGTCCAGGGCGCGGTCGAATCCGACGACTACTCCAAGACGGAGGCGAAAGACGCGGTAAGGTCCGTCTCCGCGTCTCTTGCTCAGATGAACGACAAGGTCGCCTCGCTGGAGACGCGCATAAAAGACGTTGAGGCCAAGACCGCGGCATTGAAGGATGCCGCCGAGGCGAAGGAAAAGGCGCAGGCGCAAGCCCAGATGGCGCAGGCGGGCGCCGAGGCCGCTGCGCAGGACGCGAAACCCGCCCAGCCTCCAGCCGATGACCTCTACGCGAAGGGCTACAAGGCCGCCATAGACAAGAGGCTCGACGAGGCGCAGGAGTCGCTCGCGGCCTTCCTCGCGTCCTATCCCGACCACAAGCTGGCCTCCAACGCGCAGTACTGGCTCGGCGAGGTCTACTACGCCAAGGGCGATTTTGAAAGGGCGGTGCTCGAATTCGACAAAGTGGTAAAGAAGTATCCTAAGGCCGAAAAGACCGCGGCGGCCATGCTCAAGGAAGGGTATTCATTCGAGAAACTCGGCTCCGTAAAAGAGGCCAGGGTGCTCTTGGAGGACGTGGTGGAGCGGTTTCCCAAATCCACCGAGGCCAAACTCGCCAAGGAACGCTTGAAGGCGCTGAAGTAGAATCTCAATACGTGATGCGTGCGCGGGATTAACAAAGCAGCTCGATTTACAAAGCAGCTCGATGCGTTATACGTAGAAGGCTTTTTTCATTTCACGCATCACGTGTAACGCGCGCGCATCACGGTCTTTTGCGGTGACGCCATGACGGACACGGACAAGGTGCTCCTCGTAGACGATTCCAGCGAGGCACGGGCGGCGATGAAAAGCGCCCTCAGGGAGACCTTTACGCACTTCATCGAGGCGGACGACGGGCTTAGCGCGATAAAGGCGTTCGTCGAGGAGAAGCCCTGCTTCATAATCACCGACATCGAGATGCCGTCGATCAGCGGCTACAAGTTCATCACCACCATCAGGGCGATGGAGGACGGCAGGAACGTCCCCATCATCATGCTCTCCGGCACGAAGCAATCCCTCAAGAACAAACTCTCAGGCTTTAACGCGGGCGCCTCGGACTTCCTGATGAAGCCATACGAGGACGACGAGCTTATCGCGCGCGTGCGCGCGCTCCTGCGCGTCCACCGCCTCATGGAGGAATTGAAGGAGAAAAACCTCCTCCTTGAAAAGCTCGCGGTCACGGACGAGCTTACGGGGCTGTACAACAGGAGGTACTTCTTCGAGTCCGTAAAGTCGCATATGGCGCTGGGACTCCGCTACCATTTCAAGATAGCCTGTCTCCTGATGGACATAGACCACTTCAAGAAGATAAACGACACCTGCGGCCACATGGCCGGGGACGATATACTGCGCAAGATGGGCAGGCTCCTTAACTCGTGCAAGAGGGAGGGTGAGCTCCTTGCCCGCTTCGGCGGGGAGGAATTCATAATATGCCTCTTCAACACCGACTCCGAGAGCGCGCTCCTCGCGGCCGAGCGGTTCAGGCACCTCATAAAATCCTATGATTTTTCCTCAGCGCTCTATCCGTCCAGACGGATAACCGTCTCCGTCGGCGTCTCCATATACCCCCAGAGCCGGCCAATCACGATAGACGACCTGATAAAGACCGCCGACAAGGCCATGTACCAGTCGAAGGCCGACGGCAGGGACAGGGTGACCATCTCCGAGGAAGCCGAGCCAAAGCCCGCCGCCTGAGCGCCCGCTCATTAAATGCAACGGCATTTTCCATGAAACCAAAGGCAGCCATAACGAAATGCAGCGGCTATGAAGCCGGAGAGGTTTATGCAGCCGTCAGCGAGGCCGTAAATCTCCTGGGCGGCATCCGTGCCTTTGCCGGACCCGGCGAGCGGATACTGATAAAGCCCAACCTCCTTGCCTCAAGGACGGCCGATAAGGCCGTCACCACTCACCCTGCGGTTGTAGCGGCCCTGATAAGGCTCGTGGCCGACTCCGGCGCAAGGCCGTTCGTGGGCGACAGCCCCGCCATCGGCAGCGCGAAAAAGGTGGCGGAAAAATCCGGCATCCTCGACGCATGCAGGGACGCCGGGGCGGAACTCATCGAACTCAAGGAACTCGTGGTAGTTGAAAACCCAGGCGGGCATAGGTTCAAACGCCTTGAGGTCTCGAAGGAGGCCCTCTCGTTCGACGGCATAATAAACGCGCCTAAGCTCAAGACGCACGCGCAGATGCATCTGACCCTTGGCGTAAAAAATCTCTTCGGGTGCGTGCCCGGCAGATTGAAACCCCAGTGGCACCTCTCGGCAGGGGTCGACAGCGCCGACTTCGCCGACATGCTCCTCGACCTCTGCTTCTATCTCAAGCCGCGCCTCACGGTCATGGACGGCATCGTCGCGATGGAGGGCAACGGCCCGTCGAGCGGCACGCCAAGGCCGCTCGGCCTCGTCTTCGCGTCCCATGACGCCGTCGCCATGGACGCCGTTGCCGCTAACGTGCTCGGGGCCAAAAGGGACGACCTGCCCATACTCAAGGCCGCAACAAGACGCGGCATGGCGGGCGCGGAGATCGGAGCCGTGGACGTCCTCGGCTGTCCCGTTGAATCGGTCAAGGTGCACGGCTTCAAATTCCCGCCGTTCATGAGCGTCAACTTCGCCGCGGGTCTGCCTTATTTCATCGACAAACGCCTGCGCTCCGCCCTCACCTCCCGGCCCGCGATAAACAACAACGGCTGCACCCTCTGCTCCGTCTGCGTAAACGTCTGCCCGCCGGGCGTAATGACGCGGTCGAGCCGCATAGAGATAGACTACGATAGATGCATCCGGTGCTACTGCTGCCAGGAGGTCTGCCCCGAGGGCGCTATCGCGCCGGTCGAGGGGTGGATCAAGAGGCTGATACCGGGGCTTTGATCCACGGCTATCGGTAGATGCAAAAACGGCAACTTTTCACCGATAACCGTCAACCGATAACCTCTTTTGACGCCCCCTTGCCCCGTTATTGCTTCTATTATATAATCTCACCGTAATGGGCAAACCGTTTCACATAGCCGCCGCGCTTGCGGCCGCGCTCCTCGCGTTGTCAGCCGCAGGCTCGGCCAACCCGGGAAGGGCCGTCCTCAGACTGCCGATCGAAGGGGGGCGCGACGCCGCGGCGCCGGACGGATGGACCATCCGGGAATGGAAGGGACGCGCCGACATAGCCGTGGCCGACACCGAGATCGGAAAGGCCATCCATCTGAAAAGCGCCTCCACCTCCACGGCTATCTACAGGGACATAGACTTCGACATCAGCCAATACCGATACCTGAACTGGAAGTGGAAGGTCGCGTCGCTGCCTAAGGGCGGAGACGTCCGCATTAAAAACACCGACGATCAGGCGGCACAGATATACGTCATCTTCCCTAAGTGGCCGGTCATCCTCAACAGTAGGCTCGTAGGTTATATATGGGACACCACCGCGCCGGCAGGCATGGCGATTCCCTCCACCAAGACCAACACCACCAGATACATCGTGGTGGAGAGCGGGGCCAAAGAAGTAGGCGGCTGGCGTCAGGAGCGCCGCAACGTCCACGACGACTACAAACGCCTCTTCGGCGAAGAGCCGCATAACGTGGGCCGCGTAACGCTCATGATAGACTCTGACGACACGAGGAGCCGCGCCGAGGCCTTTATCGGCGACATATACTTCTCGAAGGATTAGCAGGTTGCAGTTCTATTCCGGAGTCCCTCATTGTCCAAACGCAAAAAGATAAAGGCATTGGCCGCCGCCGCGCTCATTGGAAGCGCGGCGGCGGCGTACGTCTACCTCGGGAGCGTCACCCTCGACCTTACGGGATACAGCGGCAGGTTCGCCGCCCTGGTCGAGTCGCGCTGGGGCTTCAAGGCAGGGATGGAGCGCGTCACGATGAAGGCGCTGCCCTCGCCCGACATAACCATCAGCGGCCTGACGGTCACGGGCGAAGGGATCGAGCGCCTCCGCGTGGGATCCATGAGGATCAGGCTCGAACTCCTCCCGCTCCTTTACGGGAGGTTCGTCCTCACGGACTTCGACGTGGACGGGGCGCGGCTCGAGGCAGCGGCAGCGGGCATCTATGATATCATAATCAAACAGAGACACCCTTTGCCTGTGATAAAGACGCTCAGGATCAAAGCGGGCGGCGCAATCATCCGCAACGAAGGCCGGGTCATGGAGTTGAGCGGGGTAGACGCATACCTTGACAAGACCAAAACAGGGGCTGCTTTCAGGGTGAACGGGACGATAAACCCCGACGCCGGATTCCACGCAACCGGAGTTTGGGACGCGCGGTCGCGCAAACTCGAAGGCGCGCTTCAGACGAGCGGGCTCGGCCTCGGCCCCGTCAGCCGTTTTCTCGGACGGACGGAGCCCGCGAAGGGTCTGGCATCGGCGGCCGTCTCATATTCCGTCGAAGCGGCCTCGGGAGGCGCGGCCGTCAACGGCGTCCTTTCGCTAAGAGGCGTCGAGACGCGCCTTCCCGGCATCCTCGACAAGCCCCTCAGCGCCGACGGGGACGCCAAGCTGGCCCTGCGCCTTGACGACGGCGTCCTGGACGCGGCCATCACAGGCGTATCGGTAAAGACGGCAGGCATCACCGTAACCGGGACGCTCCACGCCAAGGCCAACATGCGGCCCGCCTTATTTAATGATGGAGAAGTCTCCGTTGCCGCCTCCACCACGCCGATACCCCTCTCCACGCTCAAGGGCCTCGTCCCGGTGAAACTCTTGCCCGTCTACGCGGCGGATAAGATAACCGGCGTTGTTCCGGCCTCCGGGACGATTACCGTTGAAGAGGCGTCAATAAAGGCGCTCATCAAAGACAGACGGCTTGACGCGAGGACCGCGCCCGAAGGCATCAGCCTGAAGGTCAGACTCGACCGGCTCGCGTTCCGTTATCCCGGCCTGAGCGAGCCCGTGGCCGGGCTCTCAGGCCGCATAGCCTTCAAGGACATGGCGCTTGCGCTCTCCGATATCGAGGCGCAATACGGCAAAGGCGGGATAACCATAAGAAACCTGAGCGGAGAGGTAAGCGGCCTTGTCAAAAGGCCCTCCTACGCGATATCGGCGACGGGCGTCTTCGACGCAAACGAACTCCTGAGGCTCGCCAATGAACTCGGCGCACCGTCATTCGCCCCGGCCATCTCAGGCGTGAGGGCGGCCTCCGGAGGCGTAAACCTGTCCCTTGATCTCAAAGGGGCCGTGGGCGCGTCCGGGTCTCCCGATTACGCGGGCACGGCGCGCCTGCGCGGGGTCGTTCTATCATACGCGGGCACGGACACGGCCATAGGCCCGGTCGACGGCGCGGTTTCGTTCGACAACGGGCGCATAACGCTCAAGGACGTTGACGCCGCCTTCGGCGCGTCGGCGTTCAACCTCTCCGGCGGCGTATCAGATTATACATCTACGTCGCCCGCATTCGACATCAACGCATCCGGCACGCTCGCCAACGAGACCATCCGGGAAAAACTCTGGAAAGGCGCCCCGGTCTTTGACGGCGGTCTCCGCATAAAGGGACGGGTCTACGGAAACGCCGGTGGATTCTCGGCGGCGGCGCAGTTGAACACCGGCGGCTCAGCGGCCGGGGCCCTCCGCGTCTTCGGCGCGGAGGCGTCGGCTGACGGCATCCGCATCAGGCCGGGGGAACCGGCGGAGATAGACCGCCTTAGCCTAAAGGCGCATAGCGGCAGCCTCTGGGGGCACGGATTTCAAAACCTCGCGGCAAACCTCGTCCTGAAAAAAGACGCGGCCGACGTGGACGCGAGCCTCCACGTGGACGGCGGCGAAGCCTCCGGCAGGCTCACGTACTACAGGAGGCCGGACGCCCCCAACGTCTTCGACGCGGAGGCGGCCGTAAATGAGGTAAAGCTCGACGAGATGTTCGCCTCATTCGGCACCGATAAGAAGATACTCTCAGGCGGGATATCCGGCAAAGGCCGCGTCTGGGCCCTGCGCGGCAGGGCCCAGCTCATAGCCGGGCTTAACGGCACGGTTGAGCTTTCCGCCGAAAAAGGACGTCTCTATAAATTTCTCCTGATGAGCAAGATATTCTCCGTCGTAAACATCATCTCCATAGACGAGTTATTCAAGGACGGAGTGCCCTACAAGACGCTTGCCGGGTCGTTCAATATCGAAAACGGCGTCATCTCTACCGAAGACCTATACTTCGACAGCGACTCCATGCGGATGTCGGCGGTGGGGACTATCGACCTCAACGTCCCGGCCATAGACAGCTACCTCGCCATCCACCCGTTCGTCACCATCGACAAGATAGTCTCCTTCGTGCCGCTCGCGGGCTGGGTCATGCAGGGCAAGGATAAATCCTTCGTGAGCCTCTACTACGAGATAAGCGGCCCGCTCGGAGGCCCGGAGGTCTCGCCCGCCCCGGTAAAGGGCCTTAAAGAAGGCATCCCCGGCATACTCGAACGCCTCATCTCGCTGCCCGGCGAGGCCGTAAAGGACGTGCAGGATATCCTGCACGCGGCGCCGCCAGAGCCGGACAAAAAACCATAGCCGCACCGGAGACCATGATGGGATACTGGAACAGGCTGAAGGCGAATTGGTACAGACGCGGACTCGATTATTCCGGCCTCTCCGAGGCGGCGCTAAAGGTGATGCTCCCGCGCCTTGCCGGGGTAAAGACCATACTCGACGTCGGGGCCGGATGCGGGACACTCGCCATCCCGCTTGCAAGGGAAGGGTTCTCGGTCACGGCGCTTGAGCCTTCCATCGCCATGCTCGACATCCTAAAGGCGGAGTGCCGCAAGGAGGGCATCCGCAAGATAAAGGCGGTCAATGCGTCATGGGGAGAGGCACCGGTGAAGCCGCACGACGCGATACTCTGCGCGAACGTCCCGGAGCTCCTCAAGGAGCCGGAGGCGTTCATAAAGGGAGCGGACGCGCTCGCCAAAAAGGCCGTCTTCCTCATCGTCAACGCGGGCCCGGACTCGGATAAATTCTACTACCGGGAACTCTACCCCCTGCTCTTCAAAAAAGAGTGGGGGCCGAGGAGCGATTATCTCAAGACCTACGCGGCCCTGCACGGCATGGGGATATTCGCCAACGCCGAGATAATATCCTATAACTTCGATCAGCCATTCGACGGCATTGACGAGGCGGTCGCGTTCTGGAGGGAATACCTCGGCATAGTTACCGGGGAGCACGACGCGGCCCTGACCGGGTTCCTCAAAAAGAAGCTCGTTAAGAAGGGGAAGATCCTCCTCGCGCGCTTCAACAAGAAGAGCGCGGTGATATGGTGGAGGAAGAGATAGAACCACCACAGATCAACCTCCGATGCCCCGGCCCTCTCGTTGGCGCTCGGCGTCAACGGCGAGGCGCGGGCCAAGGAGACCACGGGCGGCGAAAAGGACCCCAACTCAGGCGGCAACACCGTCTATCTCTCTCCCGGAATCCAGGCGGCGATAACGCCCAATTGGTCGGCGGAGCTCTCCTATCAGCACGCCGTATACCACAACCTCAACGGCGCGCAGCTTGGGGAGAGTTACAAGGTAACGGGCGGGGTGACGCACCTGTTTTGACGAAGGGGAAAATACGGGCGGAATCAACAAAGCCCTCCGGCGGTTTACCGCCGGAGGGCTTTGTTTTACAACCGTAGGGTGGGCGCAGCCCGCCCTGCGTAAGGCTGCCACTCCTGCTATATTTGCGTTGCAGGGCTCTCATCGCGCCGGGACAACCGCTACTTCGCCGCGTTCTTCTTTTTATAGTCCTCTATGGCCGCGTGGAGCGCGTCGGCGGCGAGATTGGAGCAGTGCATCTTCACGGGAGGAAGGCCGTCGAGCGCCTCGGCGACCGTGTTGTTTGATATCTTCTCGGCCTCGTCGAGCCCCTTGCCCTTTACCAGTTCGGTGACCATGGACGACGTAGCTATGGCCGCGCCGCAGCCGAAGGTCTTGAACTTCACGTCGGTTATCTTGTCGTTCTCGACCTTTATCGTGAGCTTCATTATGTCGCCGCACGCCGGGTTGCCGACCATGCCCGTGCCGCTCGGCCCGTCCACCTCGCCGACGTTCCTCGGATTAGAGAAGTGGTCCATCACTTTTTCGCTGTACATTGCGTCTCTCCTTTTTTACCGGTAATAAACATCAAAACCGCGCGGCTCACTTCGCCCCGGCGTATAGCGGCGACATGCCCCTCATGCGCTCGACTATCGGAGGCATTATCTCAAGGAGATAATCTATATCCTCGGCCGTGTTCATCTTGCCGAGGCTGAACCTGACCGAGCCGTGCGACATCTCGTGAGTAAGCCCCATCGCCAGAAGAACGTGCGACGGCTCAAGACTGCCGGAGGTGCACGCGGAGCCGCTTGAGGCGGCCACGCCCTTCATGTCGAGGTTGAGGAGGAGGGATTCGCCCTCCACGAACTCGAAGCTTACGTTGGCGGTGTTCGGGAGCCTCTTTTCAGGATGCCCGTTTATCTTTATATGCGGCACGCGCTCCGCAAGCCCCTTCTCAAGACGCGCCCTAAGGGACGCCAGATGCGCTGCCTCCTTGTCCATGTCGCGCATGGCTATGGCCGCGGCCTTGCCGATGGCGGCTATGCCAGCGACGTTCTCGGTGCCGCCGCGTCTGTTCCTCTCGTGGTGACCGCCGTGGATGAGCGGGACGAGGCGAACGCCCCTCTTGACGAAGAGCGCCGCTATGCCCTTTGGCGCGTATAGCTTGTGGCCTGAGATGGTAAGCAGGTCTACGCCTAACTTCTGAACGTCCAGCGGTATCTTACCCGCGGCCTGAACCGCGTCCGTGTGAAACGTGATCCCGCGCCCTTTGGCTATCTCGCCTATCTCCTTTATCGGAAAGACAACGCCCGTCTCGTTATTCGCATACATCACGGTGATGAGTATGGTCTTGGGCGTAATCGCGGACTTGAGTTGATCGAGGTTCAGGAGGCCGTCTCCGTCAACGTCGAGATACGTCGTCTCGAACCCGTCCTTGGCCAGCGCCTTGCAGGTGTTCAAGACCGCCGGGTGCTCGACCTTCGTGGTGATGATGTGGTTGCCTTTGTCCTTCTTCGCGTAGGCTATGCCCTTGATGGCGTGGTTGTCGCCCTCGGAGCCCGAAGAGGTGAAGATAAGCTCAAGGCCCGTGCAATTCAAGAGCTTGCACACGGCCTCGCGGCCTTCCTCCACGGCCTTTCTCGCCCCCCTGCCCGCCCAGTGGATGCTCGACGGGTTGCCCCACTCCTCCTTCAGATAAGGCATCATCGCGTCGAAGACCTCAGGGTCTATCGGCGTCGTCGCGTTATTGTCGAAGTATATCTTCTTCAAAAGTGGATCCTCCAGTATATTTTTGATCAACAGAGGCAACAGCCTCTTTTCACTTTCCGACGGAGGCGCACGCGTCCGCGCGCGGTTTGACCGCGCTTGAGAGCGCGCCCTCCTTCTTGGCCTCGCGGCTCAGATCGTCGATGGTGACGGAGTTGAGGAACTCGGCTATCTTCACGGCCAACCCCTTCCATACGCGCTGGGTCGTGCAGGACTTGGCCCTGTCGCAGCTTACCGCGCCGTCGAGGCAGGCGACCGGGTTCAAAGGCTCCTCCACCACGGCTATGACCTCGCCCACGCTTATTCCGGAAGACGGCTTGGCCAGCACGTAGCCTCCGCCGGGGCCGCGCACGCTCTTTACTATACTGCCCTTTCTGAGCTTGACGAATAACTGCTCAAGATAGGAGAGCGATATCCCCTCCTCGTCCGATATCTCCTTGAGGGTAACGGGCTTGTCGCCCGCGTGGCAGGCAAGGTTGACCATCGCCCTTACCGCATACTGGCCTTTCGTAGATAATCTCAATTATACCGCCTTGTGAACAAAAAGCTGGACGCCTGCCGGATAAGGAGACAGGCGCGGTCACAACCTCGCCCGCGTTAAAAGCGGGGCGCCTGCCGGATAAGGAGACAGGCGCGGTCACAACCTCGCCCGCGTTAAAAGCGGGGCGCCTGACGAATGAGGATGTAGGCGCTGACGTCTATTCGCCCGCGTTAAAAGCTGGACGCCTGCCGGATAAGGAGACAGGCGCGGTCACAACTTCGCCCGCGTTAAAAGCGGGGCGCCTGACGAATGAGGATGTAGGCGCTGACGTCTATTCGCCCGCGTTAAAAGCGGGGCGCCTGACGAATGAGGATGTAGGCGCTGACGTCTATTCGCCCGCGTTAAAAGAAGACCACGGAAAAGAGGCGAAAGGCCCCTGCCCCGGCCTGCTATTCTTAAATTTAATATACCTTATCAATTTTGTCAAGTATTCTTTTTGCCGGATATGAGAAACAAAGGAAACGCGGCCCGGAGAGCGGGGCTGCGCGACACCGCGGGCCGCGCAATAGACAGTATTTGGATAGTTTGTTATAATCCATAAGCAAACTCTAAGGACTATATGCCCCCTGTCACCCCCATGAGATTCCTTGCAAAAGCCGGGTGGAGCCGCCTCGTCTCCGGCCTTGTGGAGGATTATCTCGTCTACGGCACGGTCAAAAAAGACGGTTTTCCGGCGTACGGAAGGATAACAAACGTCCGCGACCTCATCCTTTTTCAGACCCCGACTCACCTCTCGGCCAAGGAATTCCTCTTCCCCCAGCGCGAAACGCTCCTTAAATTCAACATGGAAGACGGCGGCCATGAGCCGGTCGTGGACGCGCCCGCCCAAGTCATCATCGGGATGCACTCGTGCGACATCCACGCCATGAACCTCATGGACGTGGTCTTTGCCTACGGCACGCCCGACGCCAACTACCTTGCCAGGCGCGCCAATACCATCGTCATCGGCACGGACTGTTTCCCTGACCAATACTGCTTCTGCCCAAGCGTGGGCACGGATAAAGTAAACGAGGGCTTCGATCTCTACCTGCATCCGATAAAAAAAGGCTTCCTCGTAAGGACGGGCACGGAGAGGGGCGGGGCAATCCTCAAAAAATACGCATCTTCGCGTCAGGCCACGGCATCCGAGGAGCGTGAGCTCAAGGCGCTGGACAAGAGGAAGGAAGGCTCATTCGTAACAAAGCTCGACGCCCCGCATACCGAGCTTCCGGCCATATACGCGCAATCGGACAACAGCCCGGTCTGGGATAAGATAGGCGCGATATGCTACGGTTGCGGCTCGTGCAACAATGTCTGCCCGACCTGCTACTGCTTCGACGTAAAAGACGAGGTGAAGCCCGACTTGAGGACAGGCGAGCGCGTCCGGGTCTGGGACGGTTGCACGCTCGAGGAGTTCAGCCTCGTTGCGGGCGGACACAACTTCAGGAGGCCGCGCTCGGCGCGTCTGCGTCACCGCATGAACCGGAAGTTCCGCTACCTTGCCGGCGTATTCAACGCGCCGTTTTGCGTGGGGTGCGGCAGGTGCATAAGGACGTGCCTCGTGAGGATAAATATCGCGGAAGTGACCAATGAGCTTATACGTGAATACAGGAGCAGATAGCCCCGCCTCCCCGTATCTTCCGGTCGGGGCCGTGGTCACGCGCGTGGCCAAGCTGACGGACAAGGAGCGGCTCTTCGCCCTTGCCCCGGAGTCTCCGATGGACTTCGCGTACCAGCCCGGCCAGTTCTTCATGGCGGGACTGCCCGGATACGGAGAAGCGCCCTTCTCCATCACCTCCGCGCCCGGGGGCAGGGAACTGGAGCTGTGCATCCGCGCGGTCGGCAACCTCACGAACGCCATACACAGGGTATCGAAGGGCGGACGCCTCTGGATACGCGGCCCGTTCGGCAGAGGCTTCGACACAACGGAGTTGAAAGGGCGCGACCTCGTCTACATAGCCGGGGGCATAGGCATCGTCCCGATGCGCTCCCTCATAAAGGCGGTCGTGGGAAGGGGTGACTACGGCGGCCGGACCCTTATCTACGGCGCCAAGACGCCTTCCGAAATACTCTTTCAGGGCGAGATGGACGAGTGGTCTGGAAAAGGGATGCGCGTGATGGTTACGATAGACAAACCCGCCGGCGCATGGGGCGGCAACGTCGGGGTCGTGACCACGCTCATGCCAAAGGCCGAGATACGCCCCGGCAGGACTACCGCCGTAATCATCGGCCCGCCGGTCATGTACAAGTTCGTGATTATGGCTCTGCGGCAGCGCGGCCTGAGGGACGAAGACATCCTCGTCTCCCTCGAACGCCGCATGAAGTGCGGCCTCGGCAAATGCGGCCACTGCCAGATAAACGGCGTCTACGCCTGCCAGTGCGGGCCTGTCTTTAAATTGAGCGAATTGAAAGGGTTGCCGGAGGCGCTGTAGGGAAAACGTAGGATGCGCCGGGGAACGAAGCGGATCGCTCGCGTGGCGCCGCCTGAATATGCGGAGAAATATGGGATGTGTCCCCGATTATTACCTTGGCAAGCAAATAGCTGAATATTGTGGTATAATATGTGGTATGGAAAAGACAGATGCCCGCAAGGCGAGTCAAGACGCACAGTATCAGATGAGGAGGCAGATCGTAAAGCTTCGGCAACGGGGGATGAAGCACTCCGAGATAGCGGATATCGCCGGGGTTCACGCGAACTATGCCTGCATGGTGTATAGGCGGTATGAACGCAACGGTTTGGCGGGCATAGCGAAGGGCAGGCGCGGCCGGAGGGTCGGGGA
>JACRCM010000004.1 GCA_016219025.1 Deltaproteobacteria bacterium
ACTTCATCCCCCGTTGCCGAAGCTTTACGATCTGCCTCCTCATCTGATACTGTGCGTCTTGACTCGCCTTGCGAGCATCTGTCTTTTCCATACCACATATTATACCACAATATTCAGCTATTTGCTTGCCAAGTTAATAATCAGAGCTCCCAGATTGAAACGGAGAAATCCTTTCACGTATAATGCATCACGGCCTTACTTGAGCGCCTCGGCACCGCCGATTATCTCCATGAGTTCCTTGGTGATGGCGGCCTGGCGGAGCCTGTTGTACTTGAGCGTAAGCCCGCCTATCATCTCGGAGGCGTTCTTGGACGCCGCGTCCATCGAGGTCATGCGCGCGCCGTGCTCGCTCGCCGAGGACTCAAGCATGGCCCTGAATACCTGAACATCCACGTACTTGGGCAGGAGCGCGGCGAGAACTTCTTCCTTTGACGGCTCGAATATCGCCTCAATATCGGCGGATTGCACCTCGGGCGACGGCGCCGCAGCGCCTTGCGCCGGCTTTGCCGGGCTTATCGGCAGGAGCCGCTGGATGACCGGCCTCTGCGTAAGCGCGCTCTGGAACTCGCTGTATACGAGGTTGACCTCGTCGAGCTCGCCAGCGAGAAACATCCTCATTACCTCCTGGGCGATCTCCGCGGCCCCGGAGTACTTGGGCCTTGCGCCTCCGACCGGACGCTCTTTTATTATGCTGAGTCCCCTCTTCTTGAAATATTCCATCCCGCGCTTGCCGATGAAATAAAAGCTCAACTGCGCGTCGTTGGACACCCTTATATACCTCTCGACCGTCCTTATGAGGCCCGCGTTGAAGCTGCCGCACAGCCCCCTGTCCGAGGTCATTACGATGAGGGCGACCTTGTTGCCTTCGTTCCGGGCCAGGAGCGGGTGGCCCTCGGCGGAGGTGGACGCGGCGAGCGACGCCGTCAACTCATTTATCTTCTCGGCATAGGGGCGCGCCGCGACTATCTCGTCCTGCGCGCGCTTGAGCTTCGCCGCCGAGACCATCTTCATGGCCTTGGTGATCTGCTGGGTGTTCTTTACGCTCTTTATGCGGCGTTTTATGTCTTTGAGTGATGGCATAAATCCGTTATCGGTATCCGTTATCGGTAAAAAACGCTATGTGGGCGTGAATGGGCTTCTAAGCCTCCCGCATCCAATCCTACTGGACGAAGAGCCCCTTGAACTCGTCGAGCGCCTTGTTCAGCTTGGTCTTGAGGTCGGCGTCTATGTTCTTCTTGTCGCGTATCTCGGCGACGATGTCGGACCTCCTCGAATCGAAGAACGCGAGGAGCTCCTCTTCGTACTTCTTGAGCGCGTCGACAGGGTATGCGTCGACGTAACCGTTGGTCGCCGCGTAGATTACTATGACCTGTCTTTCGACGGGCATCGGCTTGTACTGCCCCTGCTTCAATATCTCGACGAGCCTTCTTCCCCTTGCGAGCTGTTTCTGCGTGGCAGGGTCGAGATCGGAACCGAACTTTGCGAAGGCCGCATGCTCACGGAACTGCGCGAGTTCGATCCAGAGCGTTCCGGCGACCTGCTTCATGGCCTTTATCTGCGCGCTGCCGCCGACGCGGGAGACGGACAGCCCCACGTTGATGGCCGGACGGATGCCTGAGTAGAAGAGGTCGGTCTCAAGGTATATCTGGCCGTCGGTGATGGAGATGACGTTCGTCGGGATGTAGGCGGAGACGTCGCCCGCCTGAGTCTCGATGATCGGCAACGCGGTCAAAGAGCCGCCGCCGAGTTCGTCCGATAGTTTCGCCGCCCTCTCAAGAAGCCTTGAGTGGAGATAGAATACGTCTCCGGGATACGCCTCGCGCCCCGGGGGCCTTCTGAGGAGAAGGGATAGCTGCCTGTATGCCACCGCGTGCTTGGAGAGGTCGTCGTATATGATGAGCGCGTGCTTGCCGTTGTCCCTGAAGTACTCGCCCATGGCGCAGCCTGAATACGGGGCGATGAACTGCAGCGGGGCCGGGCTTGACGCGGTCGCGGCCACGACGGTCGTGTATTCCATCGCGCCGAACTGCTTCAACTTCTCGACTATCTGCGCGACCGTAGACTGCTTCTGCCCGATGGCCACGTAGATGCACCAGACGTTGAGGCCCTTCTGGTTGATTATCGTGTCGAGGGCCACGGCGGTCTTGCCGGTCTGGCGGTCGCCGATAATCAGCTCCCTCTGGCCCCTGCCGATGGGTATCATGCCGTCTATGGCCTTGATGCCGGTCTGGAGAGGCTCCTTGACCGACTTTCTGGCGACGATGCCGGGGGCCTTGAGCTCCATGCGCCGCATCTCTTTCGCTTCTATCGGCCCCTTGTTGTCGATGGGGACTCCGAGCGCGTCAACGACCCTGCCCGCGAGCGCCTCGCCGACCGGCACCTCGACGATCTTACCCGTCCTCTTTACGGTGTCGCCTTCTTTTATCGTATAATCGCCGCCGAATATGGCCGCGCCGACGTTATCCTCCTCAAGGTTCAAGACCATCCCTGAGAGGCCGCCCGGAAACTCCAGCAACTCTCCGGCAAGGGCCTTCTCCAACCCGTATATCCTCGCTATGCCGTCTCCGACCGATATGACGGTGCCTACCTCTTTGACGTCTATCTCTTTTTCAAAACCCTTTATCTGGGTCCTTATAAGCTGGCTTATCTCTTCCACCTTTATCATCTTATGCCACCCCTTCCAGGATTTTTTCCTTCATCAGGTCAAGCTGAGTCTTGAGGCTTCCGTCGAGTATGGTATTGTCTATCCTGACCACAAGACCGCCTATCAGCGCCGCGTTTTTGTGAAAGGTCACGGCAACGTCGCGGCCGGTCGCGGCCTTTATCTTGTCTCTGACGGAATTGAGCGCGTCGGGGGAGAGGTCGAAAGGCGCCTCCACGACCGCCCTGAGACGTCCCGCAAGCTCATCTTCGAGCCTTGAATACGCCGCGGCTACGTCGGGCAGGAGCCTGATCTTCCTCGTCTCCATGAGGATGACGAGGAGCCTCGTGACCGCGCTGGAGAGGGAGGCCGATTCTCCGGCCTTGATGACGAGCGCCCTCCTCTCCTCGACCCTGTGCATAGGGTTCAGGAGCACCTTGTAGAGTTCCGGCGTCCCATGGAATATCCCAAGCGCGGTGCGTAGTTCCTTGCCGTAATTCGCATACGCGCCGTCTTCCCTGCCGACTGCTATAAGCGCCTTGGCGTATCTTCTCGCAACGGATGACTTCATAATCGGTTATCGGTAATCGGTAAATTTATTTATTTATCGTTCCCACGCTCCGCCCCCGACAGAGATTTACAATAGAGCTACTTTGTAAATCGTAGCTCTATATTCGGGGGCAGGCCGTGGGAACGCAACCCGGGACGCTCCGCGTCCCGCAGGCCCGCCTTATTGCAGCCGCAGCTTTTCGATATATCCCTTTACGAGCCTTTCCTGATCATCCGGCTTGAGGTCGCGCCTGAGCATCTCCTCGGCCATTGACGCGGCAAGGCTTGCGGCCTCGCGCCGCAGTTCCATCTTGGCCTTCTTGACCTCCTGAGCGGCCACGACCTTAGCCTGCTCCCTTATCTTGACGGCGCCTGCCTCGGCCTCCGCGAGCATCCTCATGGATTCGGCCTCGCCCTCGAGCCTGATCTCGTTCTGGACGGAGGCGACGTGCGCCTCGAACGCGGCGAGCTTGGACTGATACTCCGCGTACTTTCTATCGGCGTTTGCCTTGGCGTCCGCCGCGTCCTTGAGCGCCTTTTCTATGTCCGCCCCCCTCTTGTCGAGGATGCCCTTCAATACGAACTTCCATACCACGCCGATGCCGATGACGAGGATGACGAAGTTTATGACCTTCCACAGCATCCCGCCGTCTCCCTCATCGTGTCCGTCGGCCTCTGCCGCGAACCCGATGACCGGCAGGAGGAGCATGGCGAAGAGGACTATAACGCCAACGACCTTCCTGTCGATGAGTTTTTCGGCCATCTGAGAGCCGATGGAACGCGCCTCGGCCTTGAGGGCGTCAAGCGCGCCGTGCCTGTTGCGCTCGAGTTCGGCCTTCATCGCGGCTATCTCGCGCGCTGACGCCTCTCTCGCCGCCTCGATAATCCGCTTCTCCACGGCAAGCGCTTCGAGGCGCGCCTTCGCGCGCTCTTCCGTGCCCTTTACAGCGGCCTCCTTGAGCCTCTTTTCATAGGCCGCGAGCCCGTCGGCTATCTCCCTGTCATGCTCGGCGGCGCGCCTGAGGTTGCCGCCTATCTTATCGTCCCTCTCCTGCAAGACCTTTATGGCGGGCTTGTAAAGGAAGCGGTTCAGGATGGGCAGGAGCACCAGAAAGCCTATGACCTGGAATACCAATGTGATGTCTATGTCGAGCATGTCCCGTCCGTCCGCGTTTTATCGGCTGGCGGCGTCAACCGCCAAACGCCGCAAAAGAACCCTTGCCTCGCGTTGAGCAAGGCATATTGCGGCGGCCAAATTCTGTGATTTAAAACAGAGTATACCTAACACGGGCAGGATGCCGTTGTCAAGGATTTTATATTTTTATTGATATCTGTAAAAGTAATGCAATGGCGGCGCTTATGCTTAAACGAAAACGAGTATTCGTCATGCCCGAATGTTTCTGCCGGGCATCTAGCGTCCTTAGCGCGGGCGATAAGATAAAGACACTGGATTCCTCCCCG
>JACRCM010000045.1 GCA_016219025.1 Deltaproteobacteria bacterium
CTGAGCCGGTTTACTCGCCTTGACTTTCAGGCGTCGATGCGGCCGATCGTCAGCCCCGTCGTCTTTTCTTTAAACCGGCAGGTGCACCCAGACGACGTATAGCCATATCAGGAATATCGTGCCGCTGAGCCGGTTTACTCGCCTTGACTTTCAGGCGTCGATGCGGCCGATCGTCAGCCCCGTCGTCTTTTCTTTAAACCGGCAGGTGCACCCAGACGACGTATAGCCATATCAGGAATATCGTGCCTCCGAGCCAGTTGACGTACTTGAAGGTGCGCCTCCTCCTCTTGCGGACTATCGATATCTTGAGGAGGATGACGCCGAGTCCGAGGAGCCAGGCGGGGATCGACCATGACAGGCCGTTCTGGAAGATGGATATGATGAAGAGCGCGATGTAGAGGCAGATGGCGACTATGCCGTTGGCGCGGTGTATCTTGCCCTCGACCGCGATGGCCGTGGTTTTGACGAGTTGCAGACCGCTTATGAAGCTCGCGGTGGCGAGTATCAGCCCGACGCTTGCGATGAGCGTGGGCACGCTCGTCAGGATGCTTACGAGCGTTACGAGGCCGAGGAGGTTGGATATGGTTGACATCACGCTTAACCCTTATTTATAGACGTGCTTGAGGATGTTTTTCTGCACTAGATACGAGATTATCCCGATGTAGATGAGGAGTATCGGGAATATGATGAATATGTTCGGGACGGTCGTGTTGTCCGACTCCTCGTTGTCTTTTGAGTCGCTTATGACGAGGCCGAAGGTGTTGCGAAGCGTCATGTTGTCCTTGATGACGTTGTTGTTGGAGGAGTATATCGTCATCCCGTTCCACGTGTTCATGTTGGCGCTGTTGCCCGCGATGACGTTGTTGTTCGAGGCGTTGATGAAGAACCCCTTGTCGTCGTTCGAGTTGGCGGCGTTACGCTCGACCTTGTTGTTGGAGGAGGCGTCTATGGATATGCCGTAGTTTTCATTGTTGTTGGCGGCATTATCCGATATGACGCTGTTGCTGGAGCGGACGACGACTATGCCGCTTGAGTTCTTAACGGCGGTGTTCAGGGTGACGGCCGAGTCTTTTACGTTGATGATGGATATGCCGGAGACGCCGGAGCCCGTGACGGTAAACCCCGTTATCGTCACGCCGGAGGCGTCCACGGCCTTGATGACCGGCTCGGACGGCGTTGCCGCCATGACGGTGGTGGACGCAGGGCCCGCCGTGGCGATGAGGGCGAGGGATTTCTTTATGACGATGTTTTCTTTGTATGCGCCCGGTCCGACGGCAATGGTGTCCGAGGGCGCGGCGGCCTCGACCGCCTCGTGGATGGTCTTGTATGTCCCGGGCACGGACAGGGTGGCCGCGCCCGCGTCTATGGCCGGTGACGCGCAGAGTATCAGCGCGATGGGCGCGAGCGCGCACAGGAGCCTTCGCGCCGTTTTAACGGCATGGAACCGGATAGTCGTTGTAATGGGCATAACCGCGAAAGGGCGTCAACGCGCCCCGTTTGAGCGCGGGGCGCGAGGAATATTGTTTTTTAACTCCGTGACTTCAAATATTATCAAAACCGGACTGGAAAGTCCAATCCGATTTGCGGGAAAATAAAAAAGGTTACGGCCTTGCCCGTAACCTTCCCGCATTCTGGTGGAGCAGAGGGGGATCGAACCCCTGACCTCAAGACTGCCAGCCTTGCGCTCTCCCAACTGAGCTACTGCCCCCCTACTCAACCGCGTCCCGTTTGCCGCGCCGCCGCCCCTTGCGCGAGACTTGCCAAAAGGGGTTTTTATGCTATCATCGTTTGAACGTCAAACGCACCCAACTATTTATTAGTAACATCCATGCGGCGTCCGTGTCAATCTAAAATTTCGGCTAAATCTCCGGCGGAGGCCGCCGCCGCATTTTCTTTTTTCGGCTATTGACAACTTTTTTTTTTAATGGTAGAGTCCCTGTAATTTAAGGATATAGCCGTTTTTCACGTTGCACCGGCGTTGTTATTAAATCTCCAAAAAAAAGACAGGAGGAAGCAATGGCAAAGGCGCTCACAAAGTCGCAGATCGCGGATCAGCTCGCAAAGAAGGTCGGTATCACGAAGAAGAACGTGGTTGAGTTGCTGAACGAACTCTCGCAGCTTGCGTATAAAGAGGCGAAGAACGCGTTCACCATGCCCGGCATCGGCAAGCTCGTGCTCGTGAAGAGGAAGGCGCGCATGGGCAGAAACCCTCAGACCGGCGCGGCGATAAAGATCCCGGCCAAGAAGGTCGTGAAGTTCAGGGTGGCGAAGGCGTGCAAGGACGCGGTGCTGGGCTAATCCCCGGCGGTCTAGTTCAAGAGGCGGCGCATACGCGGCAGGGAACCACGAGCCCCATAATCTCTGATTATGGGGCTTTTTCACGCGGCGCGATTATCGGCCCGGCGGGACGTCCGCGTCTTGCCATAACCCTTCTTCTAAAGTATACTCCCGTTATGAAGTGCCCATACTGCGGCTATCTCGAAGACAAGGTAATAGACTCCAGGCTCTCGCAGGACGGCTCCACCACGCGCAGGCGGCGCGAGTGCGGCAAATGCGAGAAACGCTTCACCACGTACGAGCGGGTGGAGGAGGCGTGGCCGCTCGTAGTCAAGAAGGACGGGACGAGAGAGCAGTTCGACAGGCAAAAGATTATCTCCGGCCTGATGAAGGCGTGCGAGAAGCGCCCGGTGCCTGGCATCGCGATGGAGGCAGCGGTGGAGCGCCTCGAGAAGAGGTTCATGGAGACCGGCGAGCGCGAGATATCGTCGCGCGCCGTGGGGGAGGCGGTGATGGAGGAGCTGAAGCGGCTCGACGAGGTGGCCTACGTGAGGTTCGCATCCGTGTACAGGGAGTTCCGCGACATCAACGAGTTCATGCTGGAGCTTAAAGACCTCCTCGACGTGAAGAAGAAGGGCAGGTAGATGAGGCGGCCCGCTCAGCCCGATAACGTGGCGAACGAGGCCTTCATGCGTTCGGCCATCGCCCTCGCGCGAAAGGGCATCGGCGCGGCGAGCCCGAACCCGGCGGTAGGCGCGGTAATCGTCAGGCGAGGCTGCATCGTGGCGCGGGGGTGGCATAAAAAGGCCGGAGGCCCCCATGCCGAGATTGCCGCGCTCGCGCAGCTCCGCAAAAAGGGCGGGAGCGCGGGAGGCGCGGACATCTACGTTACGCTTGAGCCTTGCGCCCATTACGGCAGGACGCCGCCGTGCGCGGACGCGCTCATCGAGGCCGGAATAAGGCGGGTCTTCATCGGCATGAAAGATCCTAACCCGCTCGTCTCAGGCAAGGGGGGCGCACGGCTTAGGGCCGCGGGCGTCGA
>JACRCM010000046.1 GCA_016219025.1 Deltaproteobacteria bacterium
CCTTTTGGCTCTTTGAGGAGTCTTTGCCACCATTTTTTATCCTCACGCCTCAGACCTTCCTTTACCTCAAAGCGTTCCTGACATGCCTTAGAGCAGAAATAAAAGGTCTCGTGTTCGAGGCGGGTTTGGGAATTCCGGGGACGCTATATTAACTCTTGACTCAGGTGGGTGAAATTGGCGTAACCCTTCAGTGGCACTTTGGCGGGCCTCCTCCTTTTGGCTCTTTGAGGAGTCTTTGCCACCATTTTTTATCCTCACGCCTCAGACCTTCCTTTATCTCAAAGCGTTCCTGACATGCCTTAGAGCAGAAATAAAAGGTCTCGTGTTCGAGGCGGGTTTGGAAGTCCGCTGTTTTTTCATCCACATCAATGCCGCAGATCGGGTCTATGGCCATAGACTTGCCTCGCTTCCTTCCGTGCGTATGGGGTTTCTCCGTGCAAAGGAAAGATGTTTATTCTACGCCCCGTAGTAATAGCTTCTAATCATTCTTTAATATTGCATAAGTATAATGGATGTCATAGGGTAGGAGCATCTTTAGTGGCATAAACTGCGGTTTCAGGTATATTTGTATTGCAGTCTTCCCGCCTTCGCAACACAAGACCCGCCTTTTTGTTGTTCCACGTAACAGAATCCCATCTACGCCCGCACTGCAAGGGGAGGCCGAAAGACCTCCCGCCCTTCCTTTTGTTGTTTCCGTCCGCCCCGTAGAAAATAAACAGAGGCTCCATTATAATCAAGGGTTCCTCAACGGCCCGGCTGCCTCAGTCTCGCCTTTACCACCCGCTCTATCCCGGAGAGGTCTTTTTTGACCTCTACCTTGTTGTAGCGTCCATCCGCGTTGAATAAATCGGCTGCCCTTCCTGCCTGACCGTATCCTATCTCTACCATGAGCCAACCGCCCGGCGTCAGGAAGGCCGGTGCGTCCTTGATTATCCTTCTGTAAAATTCAAGCCCGTCCGGGCCTGCCACGAGCGCGGAGCGCGGCTCGTAGTCTCTGACCTCCGGTTGCAGCCCTTCAAACTCCGCCTCGGCCACGTAAGGCGGGTTGGAGAGGATGAGGCTTGCCTGTCCTTCGAGCGCAAGACCCGCGAGCGGGGCGAAGAGGTCGCCCTCAATGAAGCGCACTCTGTGCGCGATGCCGTGCCTTTTGGCGTTCTCCTCCGCCACCTTCAGCGTGCCGGAAGAGATGTCCGTTGCCAGCGCCGTCACGTAAGGCAGCTTTACCGCTATGGTGACTGCGACGCACCCGCTGCCCGTGCAAAGGTCGATTATGACGGCGTCCCTTTGCAGGCCGCTTGAGAGGGCCTCGTTCACGAGCAGTTCGGTCTCAGGCCGGGGTATGAGCGCCTCCGGCGCGGCCTTGAACTCAAGGCCGTGGAATTCCGTGACGCCGGCGATATACTGCGCCGGTTCACGGCGCAGGCGTCTTGCGATGAAGTCCGCGAAGGCACCCCTCTCCTCCGCGTTGAGCACGCGCCCGGCCCCAAGGTATAGCTCGTGGCGCTTGCATCCGAGGAGATGCGTCAGAAAAAATTCCGCCTCGGCGCGTCCGTCCTGAATGCCCGCGGCCCTGAGCGTGCCCGAGGCTTGAGCGATGGCGTCCGCCGTTGTTGCCGGTCTTTCAATGGTCATGCGATGCCGGAAGGGCGCAAGGGAAGGTTGTGCCTTTTATGTATTAACGATGCGGGCGCGTGAGGCGTCATGGGGTCTGGCATGCGCCTTCCTGCATCGCGGCTTCCTGCTCGAAGAACGCGGCCAGATCAGTGCCGGTCGTGGCGGGGTTTACGGTGGAGACTATCGATTTTTCGTCTGTCTGGGCGAGATCGACCTCGATGGGGGAGGGGAGGCCGGAGCCGTCGGCGTTGTATAAGAGTTTCAGGGTGGGCCTGTCCTGAGCGTCTTTGTTGATCCGCGTCACCACGCCAACCTCGTTCGTCGTGAGCCTTACCATGGTGCCGACCGGATACGCGCCTATCATGCTTATGAAGGTGCCGAGTATGTCAGGGTTGAAGTGCCTGCCTGAGAAGTTGTTCATCACCTTGACCGCCTCGACCGGGTTGTGGGGCTGCTGGTAGACCCTGAGGGTCGTGAGCGCGTCGTAGGCGTCCGATATGGTGATTATCTGGGTGAGCGGGTGGAGTTTCGCCGTGGTCTGCGGGTACCCGGAATGGTCGTAGCGGATGTGATGCTCGTATATGAGCCTGCCGACGGTCTCGTCGAGGCCCTCCATCCTCTTGATGATGTTCGAGCCGAGGAGCGGGTGCTCCTTTATCTTCTCCCACTCTTCGGACGATAGGCCGCCGGGCTTTCTGATTATGTTTTCCGCGACGCCCGTCTTGCCGATGTCGTGGAGGAGCGAGCCTATGCCCACGGCGTGTAGCTCGCCGCTTTCGAGGTTGAGCGCCTTGCCGAGCGAGAGCGCGATTATCGAGACGTTGACCGAGTGGTTGTAGAGGTAGTTGTCGTAGTTCTTTATCATCGTGAGGCCGATGATGGCGTTCTGGTCGGTGAGGACGGTCTCGGTCAGCTCCTCTATGACCTTCTTGACGGGTTCGGACTTGGGTATCTTGCCGAGCCGCACCTCGTGCATCACGTTCTTGATCGTTTCGACCGCGCCGTTGTAGACCACTATGATGGACTTCTTGCCGATGGGCATGGATTTGAGGGTGATGTGCGTTATGCCCTTCTGGTGCATCTCCATCTGCAGTTCCGGCCCCCTGTATGAGGCGGCTGAGGTGAGGATGTCCACGAGGTTCGCAAACTCCTTGTCCCCCAACCCCTTCTCGAAGATTATGGCGTCCACGCCCTTCTCCGACATGTAGTTTATCAGCTCGGGATAGAGCCTGTCGGCGTCGGCGACCGGGTGGTTTTCAAAGATGAGCGCGTCGTTCACCAGACCGATCATGATGTGCGGCGCGGCCTTGAGCGCCTCCGCTATCATCTCGTGCGATTTTTTCGCCGGAGCGGCTATGGCGGGATGCCCGGGCGGATAGAGTTTTTTGCTCTTGAGCGCCGCGTTTATGCTTTTCAGTATGCCGTCTTTGTCCGCCATCCGTCCACCTCGATCGGTTATCGGTTTAAAGGCCGTGTCCAGCGACCGGTTACCGCCTCGTCCTGCCGTCGAGTATCCGCTTGCAGGCGTTGAAGAGGTCTCCGCTGGAGTCGTCGCGGACTTTTTCAATCGCCGTGTATGCGGCAGGCGTGCCCGTCATCCCGAGGGCCGCGGCGGCGAGCACGCGCGCCTCCTCGTTGGCCTTCTTGCCGAGCCAGACCTTTCTTGAGAGGATGTTGGCAAGATACGGCACGCACCTTTCGTCTCCGATGTTGCCGAGCGCCTTTATCGCCTCTTTCACCACGTCCTTGGGCTCGGAGAAGGGATCGCGCTTGAGCGCGATCTTGCCGAGCAGGTCGATGGCCTGAGTGTCCTTGAGCATCCCAAGGGATATGACGGCCTGGCTTACGAGCGATTCCTCTTCTTCTTCGAGCGCGGCTATGAGCACGGCGGTCGAG
>JACRCM010000047.1 GCA_016219025.1 Deltaproteobacteria bacterium
CCCTGACCGTTATGCAGTCAGGGTCGGCGGCGTTCATGCCGTCGATGCCGCCGGACTCAAGTTTTTTCATCGCCTCCGGCACTCTGGTCTTAAGGGCTTCTTCCAGCAAGCCCGGCCCTGAGCTTGACTAAAGACGGGCTGCCGGCCTCTTCATCGTCGGCCGATTCGCATTCGGCGAGGATGGATTCGATACGCCGATCTATATTTTTAAGGAGGCGCCGTCCTCGTTACCAAGCTCTGCTTGGTAACGAAAACGCAACGGGGGCAAGCGTGGAAGCGATAACAAAAACAAGGGCGTTGCGAGCCGCCCCGCAACGCCCCCATTCAATAAGCCTGAACTAACGCCGCCCTATATCCCGGTTATCGCATCGAGCAGCCTGCCGAGCTTGTCGGCGACGTCCTTCGTGTCGATGCCCTTCTTCTTGTAGATTATCTCGACGTCCGAGTACCTCTCGACAGACTCGCGCGGCTCGTCTTTTTCGAGCCTTACGGCATCCTCGAGGTACTTGTTCTCCGGGTTCACGAAGAGCTCCTTCAACTCGTCGCCTATCCTGCGTATCGCCTTCTCCTGCACGCGGCGCAGGAGCTCTATGTCGGACGGGATGGACGCCCTCTTCATGGACACCTTGTAGTCGCCCGCGTCAACGCCGTCGGTGGATTCGTCCTCGACGTCCTCCTTGAGTTCCACGACGCTCGCGTTCAAGAGTTTGCCCTTGGTGTCAACGACCCTGTAGCTCATGGAGACGAGGCCGGTCTTCTTGTAGAAGGCGACCTTGTATTTTATCTCCTCTATCACCGGCTTGTCCACGTACGTGGGCGGGGCGGGCGGCAGGTCGGGCACGCCCTTTTCCTTGTCCTTTATCCAATCGTCATACTGCGTGTTTCTGACCTTCTCGGTCCGGGTCTGGGCGCGCACGCTCTTTACCACCTCGTGCTGGTCCGACTCCACCTTGTATTCGAGCACGTCGCCGAAGAGGAGATAGTCCGCGCCGAGCAGCGAGAGGATGCTCTCGCGGCTCCTGTCGTCCATCTGCCCTGCGGTCTTGACCTCGTACTCCTTGAGGAGGGTCTCCATCGCCTCCCTCTCCACGACCTTGATGTCGGGCGTCAGGTTCTTGTAGAGGAAGAAAGTGATGTTGGATGAAAATATCTTGCCGGCCTCCGGGCTGTAGGACGGACTCTTGAAGGGTATGACCGCAAGGCCCTTTATCGCCCGCTGGGCTATCTTGTCCTGTAGGGTGTTGAGCCTCTTCTTGGCGTTCGAGAAGTTGGGGTCTATGTCGTTGACCATCTTCATCAATTGATACGCGATGCCGTAGCTGCCCTTGTCGTCCTCCTTCTCCGCGGTCTTGGAGAGACCTTCGAGGAATTCGTTTATCACCTTCGCGGGCGCGGCGACCATGGACCTGTCCTTGAAGGGTATGTCCTTGAGATACGCCTGCCCCTTGATGAACGCCTGATACGCCTTGTACGGCTGGGATGAGTCGTAATAACTCATCCCCTTCTTGAAGGCCGCCTGCGCCGCGGCGCCGCGGGCCCTGGCAACAAGGGGACGGACCGCGTCGCTGTCCGGATAATTCATGGCGGTCTGGTAGAGCCGCAGCGCCCTTTCAAAATCCTCCTTCTTTACCGCGTCCTCGCCCGCCGCAAGATAAAAGGCGAGGTTGTCCCTGGCCTGCGCCTCGCTCAACTGGGCGTCGATGCCCGGATAGTCCGGCGTTATCGCCTTTATGTCGCCAAGGAGGGCGGCGGCGGTCTTCCAGTCGTCTTTCTCGGACGCGATATTAGCATCCACCGTGAGCGCGTCGGTTATCTTCTTGATCCCGCCGGATATCGCGTCTTTCCGGTCAGGGTCGAGTGTCACGGCCTTGTTCAAGGCGTCCACCGCGTCCTTGCGCCTCCTCGCGTCCACGAGCCTTGCTGAGTCCGCTATAAGCGCCGTAACGCCGTCGTCCGTCGTGGTCTTCTCCGCGTTCAGGGAGGCGAGCGTCGGCGCGAGATCTTCAGCCGAGTAGCCGAAGTTCGAGAGATCCTGCACGTCCTTGCCGTGCGCGGCGATTACCGGAAGCGGCAGGAGGCCGTCCACCCTGTCTGCGTCCATCGACGCCTTGACCTTGTCGAATATTGCCGCGCCTATGGACGACTTCACGGAGTCGCGCTGGGCGCATGAGTCGCTCTGCGGCTTTTCCTTGCACAATTCGGCGAGTTTGGGGTATGCCGCCCTGAGTTCGCCGGAGGCAACGAGCGCCCCGGCCTCTTTAAGGCCCTTATCGTAGGAAGTAACGCAGGACTGCGCCAGCAACAACGTCCCGGCGAGGAGCAAGGGATAATATCTTTTCATGGACTACCTCCGTATGACTCGTCTTTAACGCGCGGGGCGCGGCATGTCAGTATCGTCAAGATAAATCTACGTGAAAACAAGGAAAAAGTCAATCACAAGGGCGGCACCGCAAAATTGCGGTCTTGACTCGAAAGGCAAAAAAATGTAGAGTAACTTATTGAGATCCCTATATATAGGTGCGCCATGCCCATCAAAAGATTCCCCAATGCGTTTTCCTTGAAAGAGTGTATCGGCGCGTCCACGCGCCTCGTCATGGCCTCTGCCGCGTGCCTCGCCTACCTCGTCCTCGCCCCAGCCGCGCTTGCGGACTCTACCGGCAACGGCGCGGCGTGGCTCCTCGACCTCTCGCCCGACGAGCCGCTCGGAGCCGATATAAAAGGCATGGTATTCGTCAAGGGCGGGTGCTTCCAGATGGGGGACATGTTCTTCGAGGGAGAGGACGACGAACGCCCCATCCATAACGTATGCCTCGGCGACTACTACATCGGCGCGGCCGAGGTCACGCAAGGGCAGTGGACCGAGGTCATGGACGCCAACCCGTCGAGGTTCAACTCCTGCCGCGACTGCCCGGCTGAGCAGATAAGCTGGGGCGAGGCCCGCGCCTTCGCGGAGAAGCTCGCTGAGAAGACCGGCATCTCATACCGCCTGCCCACCGAGGCCGAGTGGGAGTACGCGGCGCGCGGCGGCGGGGTCATGGAGAGGTTCGCCGGGACGAGCGCGGAACAGGACCTCGGCCAGTTCGCGTGGCAGGCGTCGAACTCCGGCGAGAAGACCCATATGGTAAAGCAGAAAAGACCCAACGCCATCGGCCTCTACGACATGAGCGGCAACGCATGGGAATGGGTGGCGGACTGCTACGCCCCTGATTACTACAAGACGAGCCCCAAGGACAACCCGCAGGGCCCGTCCCGGTGCGGCGAGAGGGTATTGCGCGGCGGCTCCATCGTCAACGCGCCCAGGTCGCTCCGCGCAACGTTCCGCTACAGGAACAACCCGGATATCCGTTACCATACCTACGGCCTGAGACTGGCCGCGGACCCGGGGCGGAGGCAATAAGGATGGGAGGCGGGAGGTTGGACGTGGGGAGCCGTAGAATCCTTCAAATAACGATGGGCGGCGTTGCGCTGCTCGTCTGCATGGCCCTATCCGCCCCTGCGTTCGCAGGCGACTGCGACGACGCGGCCAAGGTGGTGGCGTCCGGCAACAAGATGCTCGATACGGACGCCTTGGCCGGTCTCGGCTACTATTCCACTGCCCTGAAGCTCTGCCCTGATTCGTCAGAGGCGCGCTTCAACTCCGGCCTTGCATACCTTAAAACCGGCAACCTCGACAGGGCTGCCGATGAGTTCCAGCGCGCCATCAAGCTCAAGCCAGGGCACAGGAAGGCATACGC
This sequence comes from Deltaproteobacteria bacterium, assembly GCA_016219025.1. GTDB lineage: Bacteria > Desulfobacterota > GWC2-55-46 > GWC2-55-46 > GWC2-55-46 > JACRNO01. Next base: position 3,735 of record JACRCM010000047.1, read on the forward strand.
GAACCTCGCATGGATACTCGTTGAGAAGGAGCGGGACATCGGCAAGGGGGTTGAACTGGCCAGAGAGCGGCTGACGATGGATGAAGACCCAAGGCTCATGGCCATCATGGGCCTCGGCCTCGCAAAACAGGGCCGGAGCGGGGAGGCGGTCAAGTGGCTGCTCAAGGCGTCAGCCGCCGACCCGGCGAACAAGGACAGATATGAGACGCTCGTCCAACGGGTGGTGGCCGGGGTAACGGTTCCTGAGACATACGCGGCGCAACGGACGGCGGACGGCGCCGGGGAGAAGCTCCCGCCGCTGCGGCCCGAGACGCACGCCGTCGTCATCGGCATCGATTACAAAGACCGGCCCGACGTGCCCGGCCTCAGATACGCCTCCTCCGACGCCCGGAAGGTCTACGACGTATTCACCGACCCGAGATACGGCGGGGTGCCCAAGGAGAACGCGATCCTCCTGCTCAATGAGAAGGCGAACAGGAACGCGATAAAGGCGGCCTTGAGGCGCATAAGGAACGAGACCGGCTACGTCTACGTCTACTACTCCGGCCACGGCGCGCCCAAGATGAAGGAAGAGCGCCTCGTTGACGCATACCTCATCCCTTACGACGCCGACATCTCGTCGCCGGAGGCCATCGAGGACTCGGCCATAAAGGTCTCGGACGTGCAATCCATCATCGATGCGTCAAAGGCCAAGGCAGTCATGGTCGCGCTCGACGCCTGTTTCACGGGCGGAGGCAAATCCGTCACCGCAAGGGGCGCAAAGCCGCTCGTCGGCGTGCTCGCAAGCGCCGACCTCATCAAACCCAGGGGCGCGGGCAGGGTCGTGCTGACCTCGTCCGCCTCCAACCAGCAGTCATGGGAGGACGACGTGGAGCTGAAATCCGGCATATTCAGCTTCTACCTCATCGAGGGCATGAAGGGCAAGGCCGGGAGCGACGCATGGGTAAAGACGAACGACCTCGCCGAATACGTTAAGACGAACGTCGCAAGCGCGGCCCTGCGGCTCAAGGGCGAGGAACAGACGCCGCAGTCGACCGGCGCCGGGGACTTCGACGTGACGCGAAACTGGCCGATGGCGAAGGTGATGGACGCGGACACGGCCAAGGCGCGCCTCAAATCCGCCTTTGAGCGCGAACTGATAAGCGAAGACCAGCTATCCCGCTCGCTCGACGAACTCAAGGGCAAGGACCGCTCAAGGACGCTTAAATCCTTTCTCGAAGGCAAGATAGACGAGAAGAGGTTCGGGGAGTTGTATTAAGGAAGCTCTGATTTATTCTGTTTTTGTCATTGCGAGGAGCGCGATTTACAAAGCAGCTCTATTTGTAAATTGCTTCGCTGCGCTCGTAATGACGGCTATGGAATAAATCAGAGGTTCCTTAAGCGGTTATCGGTTGGCGGTTATCGTTCCCACGCCCCGCGTGGTAACGCAGTCAGGGACGCTCCGCGTCCCGCGTTGCGCGGCCACGCCAGAAATGTGGAGCGCCCATGACCATGACAAAAACTCCAGATCCATCGCGCGCAATTTGCATGGCCGCGGTCTTTCTCATCGGCGTATGTCTTTTGCCGCTGACCGCCGTTGTCTCCCCGGCCCTCGCCGCCGAGGCCGTATGGGCCGAGGCCGAGGGCACGGCATATCAGGGCGAGACCGAGACGCTAAAAGAGGTCAAAGACCGCGCCCTGCGGGACGGCCAGAACAAGGCCATAGAGGGCGCGCTCGGCGTCTTCATCAAGTCGCACACCCTCGTGTCCAACTACCAGATCGCCGAGGACCTCACCTACGCCTCGGTCAGGGGGCGCATATCGAAGACCGAGGTCGTCCGGGAGGGGTGGGACCCGTCCGACAGGCTGCTCTACAGGGTGGCCCTGCGCGCCCTGGTCGAGCCGGTATTGCCAGAGACGGCGAACGGACTCTCCATCAAGCTATCGCTCTCGAAGACTGATATGAAGGAAGGCGACGAGGTGAGGATATTCTATCAGGCGTCGGCGGACTGCTACGTCTACATCTTCTCAGTCGCCGCAGACGGCTCGGTGACGCTGATCTTCCCGGACTCGCTCCACCCCGGCAACTCGGTCAAGGCGAAGACCGCCTATCAATTCCCCCCGAACGGCAGCGCCATAAGGCTCAAGGCGGAATTCCTGCCGGGCTACGCAAAGCCGGAGGCGGAGGAGAGGATAAAGGTCATCGCCACGCGGTCGAAGGAGGAACTCCTGCCCCTCGGCTTCAGGGAGGGGCTTTTCAAGGTCTACGACGCCCGGTCCACCGGCATGATAAACGATCTGGTAAAGAGGCTCAACCAGCTTGAGCCGGCTGAGTGGGCGGAGGCAACGGCGGCGTATACCCTGAAGAGATAAACGTAGCGCGGGAGACGGGAAAATCTTTTCCCTTATACATCCCATGCGCCCCGGCAGTCGAAGCGGCGTCAGGAGTGGAACTCCTGACGCCGCATGAATCCCACGCCCCATCCCTCCCCTACTCCCCCCTGAGCGCCCCCCTGACGAGATACGCAAGAGATACGAGGATGCCGACGAGGACGAGCGCCACGCTGAAGACCACGATTGGGAGCACCGAGTTTTCCGCGGCCTCGGCCCCGAGCGCGGCCGTCCTGTAACCCATGATTATCCACGCGAACGGATAGAAGAGTCCGCCGACCCCTGCGCAGGCCGACGCGAAGGTCTTGACGCGCAGCGGCGCGGTAAGGAAGGCGAGCGTCAGCGAGACCGCCATCGCGATGAGTCCGAGCCCCATCGCGTGTATATGGCCGCGGGTGAGGCGCTCGTGCACCTCGCGCATGGCCGGGTCGGCGTGCATCTCATCATGCGCCGCTCCGCCGTCTTCGTCCGTCATGGCGGCATGGTCATGGTGGTCATGCCCTGCCGTCTGACCGTTCATGGCGGCATGGCCGTGACCGGCGCCGTCAGCGCTCAAAACGAATTTATCCTCCACCGCGGACCTGCCCCGCTCGCTCAAAGACTTATGAATCCTTTCGTGGTTTACGGCCAGATACATCGCCCAGAAGATTCCAAATAGCAGGGTCGCAAGTCCAAGGAAAAGCCCTATCCTGACGGGACGTATTATCGAATGCATGTTAGGAGACTCCTTTAGAAGACCGTTCAGTTATCAGCTATCAGCTTCCTCAAACGCATCACGCAAACAGGTTGAACCTTATTATGTGCCAGAACGCGGCTGCCCCGTCCTTCCAGTTGATCTTCTTGCCCTCCGCGTAACTCCGTCCGGCGTACGAAATAGAGGTCTCGTATATGCGGACGCGCTTCTTGGCCAGCTTCGCGGTTATCTCAGGCTCGAACCCGAACCTGTCGGAGGTGAGCCTCATGTCCTTCAAGACCTCGGCCCTGAAGACCTTGTAGCACGTCTCCATGTCCGTCAGGTCAAGGTTGGAGAGCATATTGGAGAACAGCGTCAGGAGCTTGTTTGCGAGCATGTGGCGGTACTGAAAGACGCGGCGCGTCTCACCCGTGAAACGCGAGCCGTATACCACGTCGGCCTTGCCCGCGAATATTGGCGCGAGGAGCCTGGGATAATCGGCCGGGTCGTATTCGAGGTCCGCGTCCTGCACTATCACCACGTCGCATGACGCCCTGCCGAACCCCGTGCGCAGGGCCGCGCCCTTGCCCATGTTCCTCTCGTGGAAGGCGACCGTTATCCCGCACCCGGCCCGCTTGCCCTCCTCCGCGACCCCCTTGAGATATTCCCGCGTGCCGTCGGTGGAAAGGTCGTCTACCATAACCAGCTCATCCGGCACGCCCGTGCCTATGACCCTGTCTATTACCGTGGCGATATACCTCTTCTCGTTGTACACGGGCATTACGACCGAGACGGTCATCTTTTTATTTTTACCGGTATCGCCCAACGCATCCCCTCCGGGTGGGACACCCCTATCCAGCGCTTAGATCAAAGTATACTTTATACGATAAAACCCGCAAAAAGTCCATCTGATTCCTTGCCGCTCATGCCGCATTGACAATGCCGTGGTAAACATATAGAGTATATTGGACGGCCTGCTGAATATGCCAACTTTTGCCCTCTGTGCAAGGACGCGGCGCGGAATGAAATACAAAAAAACCCTGAAATACGCGATAATCTCCGCATGGATACTCTTGAGTTTCAGCCTTATAAGGACTGAGGCCGTCCGGGTCATGGAGATGCCTGAGAACCTCGGACTCAGCCTCGAAGGGCGCAAGATTAAAGTGGACGGGCCGATATACACCCTGCTCGACAACGTCCGCAAGCTGACCCCTCCCGACAGCAGCGTGGCGCTGTTGCTTGAAAAAGACACCCACTTCAGAAAGGCCGCATACTACCTATACCCAAGAAAAATCGTCTGGCTGCCCGGGCCCGCCAACGCGGGCGAAGGGGTTGCCTACGATTATCTCGCGCTCTATTACAACCCCTCGACCGGACTGGAAGGCGAGGCATACAAGACCATAGACCCCATCGCGGCGTTCGATAAGATATACGGCGGGGACGGCAGCGCGATATTCATAGTCGGAAAAAACGGGGGCAGGTGATGGGCGTCGCGGGACTCATCGGCGTCGTCATGCTGGCCGTCATCGCCGGGTTCATCTTCACGCGGCCTTACGGATGGGCGGCCCCCGCGAGGCTCGCCTTTTCATACGTGGCGGGCCTCGGGCTTATCACGCTCCAGATGTTCTTCTACTCCCTCCTATCCATCCGATACGGCATGGCCGTCATAGCGCTGCCCTGGGCCGTTGCGCTCATTGCCTCGGCATATCTGTTCAAAAGGAGAGGCTATTCAGCGCAAGACGGGATTGCAACGGAGTTCGCCGGGCTTTCGGCCGTCGAATGGGCGGCAACGGCCATAATAGCCGCTCAGGCGGTCTTCGCCGTCGTCAACTCGGTGATGCTTCCGATAAAAGGGTTCGACGCATGGGTGATATGGCTCCTGAAGGGGCAGGCGTTCTACATCGACAAAGGCGTAAGCTACGCCTTCTTCCTCAACGGCGTATACAGCAACGGAAACCTCTCGTATCAATACCCGCTCTCCATACCCCTTGCCGCTACGCTCGGATACCTCGGCATGGGACAGGTCGACGACCAGGCGGTAAAACTCCTCTTTTCTCTCTACTTCGTGGCCCTCATACCGGCGGCCTATTATTTTCTGAGGGGGATAACCTCAAGGGAAGGCTCTCTCATCCTGCTCGCCATGCTCGTCACCGTGCCAAGGATGATGCAGCAGGCCGGTCTGGACGGGGTCGGCTACGCCGACCTGCCGCTATCGGTATATTTCCTGGGGGCGGGCGGGTTCGGATACAGATACATTCAGGGTAGAGACAAGATGGATTTTCTGGCGGCTATTTTCTTCATGTCGCTCGGCGCGTGGGTCAAGAACGAGGGTCTGACGCTCCTCGCGTCCGGCGCATGCCTCCTGAGCGCTTACGCGATATACGCGGACAAACGCAAGGGGGCCGGGCTTGCAATCATAGCGGCGGCGATTATACTTGTCATCGTCCTGCCGTGGCAGCTATACAAAAGCGCGCTGCCTGAGATTTCAGGCACCATGATGTCGGGGTTGTCCGCCGGCTCGATGCTAAGGAACGCATCGAGGCTCCCCGTCATCTGGAAGACAATCGGCCCGAAGCTCTTCACGGCCAACAAATATCACCTGACGTGGCCGCTCTACATCCTCTCGGCGGTAGTCTCCAGAAAGAGGTTCAAGGAGTTGCCTTACCTGTTCCTTAACGCCATTATAATCCTGCAGTTCGCCGTTTATATATTCGTCTACATGATAACCGCCTTCGACATGGTCCCGCAGATAGACACGTCCTTCGACAGGCTCACCATCCACCTCATCCCGCTCGTCTATCTCTCCATCGGCGCTGCATGGACGGACCTCTTTGGAAGGGATAAGACCGCGGCTCCGATTACCCCTTAATATGCGGATGGGAGCAGTATGGGCTATATTCACGCGCCGTCAGGAGTTTCCTCCTGACGGCGCGTATCCATCCTGCTTCCCCTTCCCCCCGGCCTACTTCCCCTTCCCCCCGGCCTACTTCCCCTTCCCTCCGGCCTGCTTCCCCTTCCCCCCGGCCTACTTCCCCTTCCCCCCGGCCTACTTCCCCTTCCCCCTGGCCTACTTCCCCTTCCCTCCGGCCTACTTCCCCTTCCCTCCGGCCTGCTTCCC
>JACRCM010000049.1 GCA_016219025.1 Deltaproteobacteria bacterium
CTTCAACCCCTCCCTGTTCCTCGACAGCTTAGACTCCATTATGCCTAAAACATCCGGGGTAAACTCTTCTCTCTTGCCCTGAGCCATTCTAACGAGCTTAAACTCTCCTTTTTTCGTCAATGACGCGGCCCTGACCGTCTCGCTGAATGCCACCCTGAAAAAATCTTAAGGTATCACTTGGGCTACGAGTATCGGATATAGCTATAAAGCTACACATCTGCTCAAAAGCCAAGCTGAAGTTGTGGGATTTAGCCCGTCCGCGTTTTGGTGACATGAAAGCACCTCCATAAATTTTCTATATTCCCGCATTTACCTCCCCCTCAGTCCCTCAACGGCTCCTTCTCGCTCACCACGGCGCGTTTTTTGGAGCCGGGGCCTTCGTCGAGGCGGGTCTGGAGGGAGTCCATCATTATCCCTATCGCGCCCTTGTTCGGGTACTTGCCCTTTAGTTCCTTCAGGAGCGCGAGCGCAAGGGCGAGCTTGCCCGACTCGCTCAGGACCTTTGCCGTGCCGAGTCTGGCGTCGAGGGCCGCCGGGTTGTCGGGGAATCTGGCCGCCGTCTTTTCATACCCGTCCGCCGCCTCCGCGAGGTTCCCCTCTATGTAATAGGTATTCGCGATCTGGTAGTTTATCTGCGGCTGCAAATCGGCGTTCGCCCTCTTGAGAAGCTCGGTGAATTCCACCCGCGCCTGACGGAAGTCGTTCTGCATTATGTATTCCATCGCTATGGCGTACTGGAACTTGTCATAGTCCGAAGGCTTTTCATTGAGGAGGAGCTGGTATTGCTCTATGGCCAGCCTGTGTTCTCCCATGACCGAGTAGATGGAGGCGAGGTCTTCGCGGGCCTCGGTCGTCTCAGCGGTGCCAGGATACAGGAAAAAGAGCGCGGAGTAAGCCTCCATCGCCTTTTTTCTGTCGCCGATGTAACGGTTGTAGATGAGCGCGATCTTATACTGGCTCTTTGCGGCGTATGCGGACTCAGGGTTGTTGGCTATGACGTATCCGTATTGTTTGAGCGCGGAGTCCGCGTCGCCGTCGGAGAGGGACTTCTCGGCCTTTTCAAAGACCGCCCTGCCGGGGTCTGACGAACATGCTGAAAGGAAGGGCATCGGCGCGAGGGCGAGGACGGACAAAAGGAGGGCTCCGGCGATATTTCTAAAAAAGGCGGAACCCGGCTTGCGGAAAACGCGCCGGACGCCAGGGGCGCGGCGCGAGGCCGTCCCATCCGTCATCAACGGAGGCGGGGCGGGCGGCCTGGCGCCCCCCGGCGGCATTGTCTCGATTGTCTCCATAAAACCTTCATCCCGGATGCGAAGACGGTTATCAGTTATCCGTTATCAGTAAAGGATAAAGACATTTTTTTACCGCTCACCGATAACCTTATTGCCTTGCCGCGCCGGCTTTTGACGGCAAAAGGGGCGTCCTCAGCCCTCCCCTTCCTCTTCGTCCTCTCTCTCGGCGATGGGCGCGATGCCGGTTATCTGCTCGCCGGCCTCCACGTCCATGAGCTTGACGCCCTGCGTGTTTCTGCCTATGACGGTAACGTCCTTCATGGCGATGCGGATTATCTTGCCGGTGGAGGTCGATATCATTATCTCGTCCGAGTCCCGCACCTTGGTGATGCCCGTTACCGGGCCGTTCCTCTCGGAGACTTTTATGTTGATGAGGCCGCTCCCGCCCCTGCCCTGGCCGCGGTACTCGGCGAACCCGGTACGCTTGCCGTAGCCGTGCTCTGTGACGGTCAGCACGGTCGCGTCCTCCTCGACCGTCTCCATGGAGACGACGCGGTCGGTCTCCGCGAGCTTTATGGCCTTCACGCCCCTTGCCTGGCGTCCCATCTCGCGCACCTCCTCCTCGGAGAACCTGATGGCCTGGCCCTCCCTCGTGCCGAGGAAGAGGTCCATCCTGCCGTCGGTAAGGCGCGCCGCGATGAGGCCGTCGCCCTCGTCGAGGTTCACGGCTATGAGGCCGCCCGAGCGGATGTTCGCAAAACTCATGAGGTCGGACTTTTTTATCACGCCACGCGCCGTGGCCATGACGATGAACTTGTCCTCCACGAACTCCCTGACCGGGAGGAAGGCGGTGATGTGCTCGTCCGGCGCCAGCGACAATATATTCACTATGGCCTTGCCCTTAGCGGCCCTTCCCGCCTGCGGGATGTCGTAGACCTTGAGGGCGTAGACCTTGCCCCTGTCCGTGAAAAAGAGGATGTATGAATGGGTCGAGGCGATGAAGAGGGAGCTGACAAAGTCCTCCTCCTTCGTCGTCATGCCCATCTTCCCCTTGCCGCCGCGCTTCTGTATCTTAAATAGCGACGTAGGGTTCCTCTTTATGTAGCCGGAGGCCGTGATGGTGACGACCATGTCCTCCTCGGCGATGATGTCCTCTATCGTTATCTCGCCGGTCTCGTCGACTATCTCGGTCCTGCGCTCGTCGCCGAACCGCTCCTTTATTTCCTTCAACTCGTCCGCTATCACGCCCATGAGGAGGGTCTCGCTTCCGAGTATCTCTTCAAGTCTCGCAATGAGTTTAAGGACTTCCTTATACTCCTCTATTATCTTGTCGCGCTCAAGCGCGGTGAGCCTCTGGAGCCTCATCTCCAATATGGCCTGCGCCTGAACCTCGGAGAGCTTGAAGCCCTTCTGCAATCCGGCGGACGCCTCGGCGGGCGACTTCGACGCCCGTATGAGCTTTATGACGGCGTCGAGGTTGTCTATGGCTATCTTCAGCCCTTCCAATATGTGCGCCCGCTCGCGCGCGCGCCTGAGATCGAATATGACCCTCCTCGTCGTGACCTCTTTCCTGAACTTGATGAACTCGGTCAGGAGGCCGTGGAGCGTCAAGACCTTTGGCGCGCCGTTCACTATGGCGAGGTTTATTATCCCGAACGAGGTCTTCATCTGGGTGTGGAGGTAGAGGTTGTTGAGTATCACCTCGGCCACCTCGTCCCTCTTGAGGTCCACGACAATGCGCATCCCCTCGCGGTCGGACTCGTCCCGCACGTCCGAGATGCCCTCGATCCTCTTGTCGCGCGCAAGCTCGGCTATCGACTCGATGAGCCGGGTTTTGTTGACCATGTAGGGTATCTCTGTGATGACTATCGCCTGCCTGTTCGTGCGCGGGTTCTTCTCGATGGCCGCCCGTGCCCGTATCTGCACCGAACCCCTGCCCGTCTCATAGGCGTTCCTGATGCCCGTCCTGCCGTGGATGAACGCGCCCGTCGGAAAGTCCGGCCCGTGGACGAACTTCATCAACTCCTTGACGGAGGCGTCGGGCTTCTTTATGAGGAAAAATATCGCGTCGATGACCTCTGAGAGGTTGTGCGGCGGCATGTTCGTGGCCATGCCCACGGCGATGCCGGACGAGCCGTTGACGAGGAGGTTGGGGAAGGCCGCGGGCAGGACGACCGGCTCCCGCGAGGACTCGTCGTAGTTAGGGGCGAAGTCGACGGTCTCCTTCTCGATGTCCTTTAACATCTCGCCGGAGAGACGGGCGAGCCTGACCTCGGTGTAACGCATGGCCGCGGGCGCGTCCCCGTCTATGGAGCCGAAGTTGCCCTGGCCGTCTATGAGAGGGTAGCGGAGGGAAAAGTCCTGCACCATCCTGGTTATCGCGTCGTAGATGGCGGAGTCGCCGTGCGGGTGGTATTTACCCATCACGTCTCC
>JACRCM010000048.1 GCA_016219025.1 Deltaproteobacteria bacterium
CGGACAACCTGCAATAGGCCTCAAACTAGCTATAATAGCATATTTGCACATGTAAAATGGGAGCTCTTACAATAGCTAAAAGCCTTTGTGCGATCAAGATTCGGGTTTCTCCGGACAGCATATATCGCCGAAGGCTAATTTCTTGAAAAATAAGGGATTTATTTTTCTCGGTAAGGTATTATCTGCGAGCCTTGGAATTTAACCGGACAGTAGTGACTATCTTTCAAAAAATCGCCGTCAAAAAAATCCTGACGTTCCGTTCTTTCTCGTTGGCCCCGCTTACGCGGCCGGGGTCGGAGATGCCCCGATACTCGATCTGGCCGTAAGCGTTGCTCAGTATATTATAACGGATGGCCGCGCTGTGCGATCTTGTCCGTTTTTTTCAGGAGGTCGTATCTTGCCGCCGCGAGGAGACGCGGGCTTGCCCTGTATATGACCTCGCCGGAGGTCGTCGGTGGAGGCGGCTGAGTTGCGTCCATGAAACCATGCCGCCGTGGCGATGACTGGCCCGGCCTCGCTCGACGCCGCCACGCCGTATTTTCCATAAGATACGTCCCTTGCGCCGGACTTCTCCTTGCCGCCCCGGTATATGAAGCCCGCGTGGTATTCCTCCATGAACGTCGCCGCGTAAGCGGCATACCAGCCGGAGAGCTTGCCGTTGCCGAAGACGTCGTCCCTCGATATGCCAGCCGAGTAGCGGTGCGTGGGGCGTATGAGCCGTCGTCTGCGGCGATGGTCCCGTTAAGCTCGATTGCCCTCTGGTCGAGGGTGAGGATATTCTGGGCGCTCTGGGCGAGGTAGGCGTTCGTGATGACGGCCTCGGCGGCGTTAAGGAATGGCAGCCCCATCCGCCACTGTCCGGCGCGCAGGTTCAACGCGCCCGCGCCCTTGCCTCCAGCGAGGTCGTTCACCTGCGCAAAGGCCCTGTGGAGCGCGGTTTCGTATCCCGCGGCGGTCTGCGACACGGCGAATATCGACATCACGCTCACCCGGCCGGTCTTGCCGAACGCGCCTCCCGCGCTGAGTTCGGCCTCATCTATGGCAAGGTCGGATGAGCGCGTCTTCGCGCCTGAGGCTGTCGTCCTGCTGAAGGCGGCCTCCACCTCCACCTCGACCGAGGCCGGGATTGAGGAGAGGTCCTTTACCTCGTCCCACGCGCCCTCGGAGTCGAAACGGTAGCCGTTCGAGCGGAACGCGCGTCCCGTTTCATTGAGCTTGGGAATGACGCTGTGGCAGTATGTGCAACCCCTGCCGGCCTGTCTTGCGACAAACGGCATGGCAACGGCGTCGGCCGCGCCGAGGGCGGCAAGCGCAACGATGACCGCAAGGACGCGGCGCGCGCGCCGCAGGTCCGCAAGCCTCTCCGGTTGAATAACTCCCCCCACGCTACCCTCCCCCGTCAGTCCTTCAGCCTCGTAGCGGTTATGCCGCCCTCGGCCCCTATGCCTATGGTGAAAGGGAAGGAGACGTAATGTCTCCTCTTGACCGCGCCGTCGTCGTGTATGGCCAGACCCGTGGATATGACATCCCCGCCGGAGATGTTGACGCCGCGGGCATCTGCCGTCTTGAGCCGCCTCTTGAATACCGCGGCGTATATGCCTCCCGCCCATGCGCCCGTTGCCTCGACCGCGGTCTTGTCGTCCCATAGCCTGTCGTCAAAGACCCAGCCGCTGCGCCCGGCGACGCGGGCGTCGAGGAATTCGATGGACATCAGGTCTATCCTGCCGCCCTCCCGGAGCCTTTTGTCCAGCGCGGCGCCGGAGAGGCGCCTTGACCATGATTCCCGGGCGTAGAATGCGTAGAGGCGCGCGTCGTCGCGCTTGCGCGGCCCGTAATAAGGGTCGGCCTCAAGGTCTTTTTTCGAGGGGGCGTCAGGCATGGTATCGAGGTCGTTGTGGCAGGCGACGAAGCAGCCGTATTTCCTGAACGAGGGCTCGGACTTGTTTATCTGGAGGCTGACCCGGTCCGCCACGCCCTGCGCCCGCTTGTCGTTCCAGCCCGCGCCCTTGCCTTCCCATTCGACCCTGACGTAGAGCCAATCCTTGTCATAGGCGGCGCAGACCCTTGCGTGTATGACCCCGGCCTTGCCGGGTTGAGGGGAAGGCTCCAACGGGTTATGAGACCTCTTCATCTCGGCCCTGCCCGCTGCGATCTCGTCGGCGCGCAGGTCCAGTTCCCCGTCCTTGCCGAGGTGGCAGTATCTGCACTCCTTCCTGCCGCGCTTTATTTCCTTCGCCCCGAGCCTGTGGTCGTCGCTCGTGAGGAACTCCCATGAGGCCACGCCGGGATAGAAGAGGACGACCCGCGCCGAGGCGGCCCTGCCCCAGTCTATGCCGCCGGAAGACGCGCCCGTCCGCATGCAAAGGAGGAGCAGGACCGAGAGCGCCGTTATCGATGTAACGCGGCTGCGGGTTGTATGGAAGAACATGTTTTTATCAGCCCTTCTATGGCGGTTACCGGTTATCAGTTATCAGTTATCGGTGAAGGTGGAAAAACGATACCCATAAACCGTCCACCGGTAACCGTCTATGCCTTGAAGCCTCCCACGGCGTCTTTGAGCCTCCCGGCCAGCCGGTTCATCTCATCCACGGTCGCCTCGAGCCTTGCCGCGTTCCTCGCGTTGTCCTCAGCCGCGTCCCTTACGGTCTCAGCCGCCGCGACGATCCTCATGGAGAGAGACCCCTGGTCCCTCGTGGCAGCCGCCACGCGTTTTATCTTTTCAACGACGTCCGCGATCTCCGCGCCGGCCTGGGCGCTCTCGCGCGATTGCTCCAAGGCCGAGCGGTTGACCTTTTCCATGAACTCCTTCATCCGGACGGTGTCTTTCTGGATGAAAGAGGCCGCGCCGGTCTGCTCGCCGGCGGCCTTCTTTATGTCCGCGGTCATCCGGCTTATCGTATGCGCGGCGTTAGATATCCGTCCCGCGCCCCGCGTCTGTTCGATGGCCGCCTTCTCTATCAGCTTCGCCAGCTCGAACGAGCCGCGCGCGGACTCCAGTATCTTCATGAGCGCGTCCTCGGCGCCGCGCGAGAGGGCAAGCCCGTCCTCGGCCTTCAGCGCCGAGCGCTGCATGGACTCCACCGCGGCGCCTGCCTCGTGCTGGACGAGGTTTATAAGCCCGGCTATCTCCTCCGTGGACGCGGCGGCGCGGGAGGCCAGGTCCTTCATCTGTCTGGCTACCACCGCGAAGCCCTTGCCGTGATCGTCTGATTGCTGCGCGAGCATGGCGGCGTTGAGCGCGAGCACCTGCGCCGTGCCTGCTATGCCGCGTATCACGGCGAGCGCCTTGGTTATCTCGCGCGAGCGCTCGCCGAGCCGGTGTATCACGAAGGCGGCGGCCGCCACCTCCTGGTTGACCCTCTCGATGCCCTCCCTCGTCTTGATGACCGAGGAAAGCCCGGGGTCTTCGGCGTCGGCGCGCACGCGCTCGGCCGCCTCGGCCTGGCGTCTGGCGTAGCCTTCCACGTCCATAGCCTTGGCCGACACCTCGATTATGGAGCCGACGACCTCCTCCTCGGTCTTGGCGAAGAGCGCGTCCACATGCGCCGCGACCTGGCTTATCGAGACGTCTATCTGGTTTATCGAGGACGCGGTGGACGAGGCCGACAGTAAAAGCCTCTCTACGTTCGCCCTTACCTCGTCGGCGGCCCCGGCGACGGTCTCTATGGAGGACTGCACGTGCACGGCCGACCCGGCGAGCGCGGACGCCTCTTGCGCGACCGTCTTGATGGAGACGTCCATCTCGTTTATCGAGGCCGAGGTCTCCGACGCCGCGCCGATCTGTTTGCCAGCCGTCTCTACAAGCTCTCTGGACGCCGCCTCGACCTCCTTTGAGGCGCGCCCGGCCTCGACGGAGATGCCGAGTATCTCCCCGGACACCCCGCCCATCCTGTCGGCGAACCTGTTGAAGGCGCGGCCAAGTTCCCCGACCTCGTCGCCGGAGGCCGCCTCGAGGCGGCCTCCGGCTCCCTTGCCCTCGGCTATCGCGCGCAACAGCGCCACCGTCCTGTCGATCGGCCGCGTTATGACCACGCTCACGAGCAGACCCATGAGCGCGGTCATGGACGCGATAGCGGCGGCGCCGTAGATTATCCAGCGGTTGCGCGTGGCCCTGAGCTCCCCGTACATGCCGTCGAGCGAGGTCGATATCATCAGGACGCCTCTGGCCGCCTCATTGTTGGCGTGGCACGCCGAGCATTTGGGCCTGGCGGCTATCGGGACGAGGTAGGTGAAGAGGCTCTTGCCGCCGGCGCTCTCTATATAGTAGACCGGTTCCCTGACGCCGGAGTTGAATGACTGCAACGCGGCCTTGAACGCCTGGTTTCTTACGCCCACCGCCATGTTGGCCGGCCTGTTGTGGTGGTCTTCCAGCCATTCCGGTTTTATCTCTCCGAATTCGGCCTTTACCGCCTTGAGCGTTTTATAGTCCTGGAACGCCTCCTCAACGCCGTTCGCCCTTATTATCTGCACCCGTTCCACGCCTTTTATCGTCTTGAGCCCCTCTATGAGGAACCTGGGCATGTCCGCGCGCTCGTCGAGCATGTCCTTGTATATGGTGTGGAGGATAGGCTGGGCCATAAGCTCGCTTGCGTTGCGGCGTTCGCGCAGAAGTCCCTTCTCCTCCTCTTTGACGATGAGAAATATCAGGACGCCGAACCCTATTAGGGCGAGTCCGATGGTCAGAAAAAGTATCTTTGATTTAAGTCCTTGCCGGAACATCATGTTACAGGGGCCATGCCCAGCGTCGGCAGCGGGCCTTTTCCTTGTTCTTTTGGCGCCGTCTCCGGCTAAAAGACGGTTTAAGCATCATACGCGAATCTCCAAGTATACATGAGTTTAACGCAAAATTCCATTAAAACGGGCGGCTTGGCGCCAAATCAACCAACCCCTTGACTTCTCAGGATAAAAAAAGTAATATATAATAAATCGGAGGAGTAAGCGCTGTGTCTACTCTTGACGCGGAAGGGCTTGGCAAATTCGCAAGGCTCGAGGAGCGCATAGCGAAGCTCCTTGAGGTGTATGAAGCCGTTTTGGCGGAGAATGCGGCCCTGAAAGACGCCATCGCGGCTAAAAACAGCGAGATGGAAGAACTCCGGGAGCGTGCCGCCAGACTCGACAGGGAAAAGGGCGCGGTAAAGGAAAAGGTGGAACTGCTCCTGACGCGGCTTGATGGCATGGTCTGAGGCATCCGGTCTCACGAAGGCGAATCGCTTGTTGCGAAGCAGGAGGGGGACGGATGAAGAAGCATGTGGCGGAGCTTAAAATAGACGGCCACAGGCTCGTTGTCAAGAGCGATGAGGATGAAAGATACGTCAGGGCAGTAGAAGACTACCTAAATAACAAGATAGAGGAGGTCAAGGAGAGCACAAAGGCCGCATCCACACTGGATCTGGCGCTTTTGGCCGCTTTGAATATCACCGGCGAGGTAATAAAGACCAAGGAGATGCTTGAGAGGCTTGGGAGGAGAAGCGAAGAGATTGCGGGGCTTATAGACGGCAGGCTCCAGCAGACTTCTTAGACTCCCCTGCTTTGTTAGTGATTGACGGGTACATTTCGAACCAATATTGTAAATAGAGGGGACCTTCCCTGATCGCGGCCGGCACGTCTCCCTGCGGGAAAGCCGAATGCGGTTACCAAGGCGCCCACCTGTGAAAACAGGTTCAAATTACCGTCGACACGGCTGTAGCGGGGGAGTATGAGCTTGAGTTTGGCGCGTTAAGAAAGGCGCGGGCTTAGAAGCGGGGCAATGGCTGGATGCCCCTGCTTGCCGGGAGGACTGGATCAGGCAGCAAGTAAGAACATGCCCATAAAGGAATCTATTCAACATTTACATATAACCTTATCCGGGACGCGCGGGCCGTTGATTGGAGCGCGCCCCGGAGCGGAGCGCGCGCGGCCTGAATCCGCGCCGCGTCCGTATGCGGGGGCAGACCTGACCGGCATCGAACCCTGTCTTTATTAAAGCGTCCAAACGTATTTTGCGGCTTCCTTCCCTGACCCTTCCCAAGCGTCCCGTCCCCCGGTTCCATCCGGGACGGCGCATCCCCTTGCCGTTGCACTAAGCGAACAGGCCGGAGAGGCCTGCGTCTTGCAGGCGCGGCAACGGTCTTGCGCATCGTCTCTGATACGCTGTCCTTTCGCCAGGTTAGGCGATACACGATGGATAACCTCAAAGCGGTTAGACGTAACGCGCCATGACAAAGACCCTTTTGCGCGCGCAACTCATGGAGGCGCGGCGCTCTCTCTCGTTTGAAGACGTATATCGCCTGAGCGGACTCATCCAGAAACGTTTTCTGGCGATGCCGCTCTACGGGGACGCGGGGCAGATAGCGCTTTATTCGAGCTTCCGCAACGAGGTGCTTACCGACGAGGTCTTTGGCCGGGCCAGGGCCGGCGGCAAGGCAGTCTCCTTCCCGCGCATAGTCGGCGACGGCGCAAGGAAGATCGCCTTTTTCAAGGTCGCGGCATTAGGCGAGCTTGCCGCGGGTTCTTATGAGATAAGGGAGCCGTCGGCCTCAGACATCGAGGCGGAGCCGGAGTCGCTGGAACTCGTAGTCGTGCCCGGCGTGGCCTTCGACCGGCTCGGCGGCAGGCTAGGCTACGGCAAGGGCTACTACGACATGGCGTTGAGCAGGGTCAGGTGTCCGATAGTGGCGCTTGCGTATGATTTTCAGGTGCTCGGCACTCCGATACCCGTGGAGCCGCACGACGTAAAAGTGGCGGCCATAGTAACGGAGACGAGGGTTATAAGGGTGTAGGCTATCAGGCATCGGCCGCCCTCTTGCGTTTGCCGGATGAACGGCCGGTTGAAAGGCATAAAAAGGGGGATTCTGACATGGATATAACCACTGTAGTGATGGCAGCGGTAATCGCCGTTATCGCCATCATCGTTGGCGCGGCCATAGGCTTTATAAGCAGGAAGAAGATAGAAGAGACGAACCTCGCCTCCGGCGTCAAGAACGCCGAGAGCCTGGTCGCCGAGGCGCGCAAGAACGCCGAGGCCATAAAGAAGGAGGCGGAACTGCAGGCCAAGGACGTGGTCTATCAGGGCAAGCAGGAGTTTGAAAAGGATACGCTCGCGCGGCGCAAGGAGCTTCAGGCCATAGAAAAGAAGGTGCAGACCAAGGAGGAGAACCTCGACAAGAAGTTCGAGGTCATCGACAGGAAAGAGGTCGAGCTTCAGAAGAAGGAAAAGGCCGTGGCCGCCCAGGAGAAGAACGCCAAGGACATGGAGGCGGAGGTCGCCGCGCTCATCGCCGCCCAGAAGGAAAAACTCGAACACATCGCCGGGATATCCGCTGACGAGGCCAAGAGGCTCCTCCTCGAGAACATGGAAAACGAGGCCAAGCTCGAGGCCGGCAAGATATTGAAGCGCATCGAGGAGGAGACCAGGGCCGAGGCCGAGGCAAAGGCCAAGGACATCATCGCGCTATCCATCCAGAGATACGCCGGGGACTACGTAAGCGAGCGGACGGTCTCGGTGGTGAACCTGCCGAGCGACGAGATGAAGGGCAGGATCATCGGCAGGGAAGGCAGGAACATCCGAGCCATAGAGGCGGCCACGGGCATAGACATCATCATAGACGACACGCCGGAGGCCATCATACTCTCAGGACACAACCCGGTGAGGAGGGAAATCGCCAAGATTTCCATCGAACGGCTCATGACCGACGGGAGGATTCATCCCTCCCGCATTGAAGAGGTCGTAAACAAGGTCGAGGCCGAGATAAACCAGGCCATGAACGAGGCCGGAGAGCGCGCGATATTCGACGCCGGACTCCACGGCATCCACAAGGAGATACAGAAGCTCATCGGCAGGCTCAAGTTCCGCACCAGTTACGCCCAGAACGTATACGCCCATTCGATGGAGGTCGCCTTCATCTGCGGGGTCATGGCCTCTGAGCTGGGCCTGCCCGCCAAGATAGCCAGAAGGGCCGGGCTCCTGCACGACATAGGCAAGGCCGTTGACCACGAGATGGAAGGCACACACGCGGCCATAGGCGCGGAGATAGCCAAGAAGTACGGGGAGGCGCCCAAGATAGTCGCGGCCATAGCCCAGCACCACGACGACAAGCCGGAGAATATCTACGGCGTGCTCGTGCAGGCCGCGGACACCCTCTCCGCCGCGCGCCCCGGCGCGAGAAAGGAGATGTTCGAGAGCTACATAAAGCGCCTCGACGACCTCGAAAGGATCGCCAAGGAGTTCCGCGGGGTGGAGAAGTCCTACGCCCTGCAGGCCGGCCGCGAGATAAGGGTGATGGTGGAGAACCAGAGCGTGTCCGACGAGGGCGCGGTGGTGCTCGCCAAGGACATCGCCAAGAAGATCGAGGCCGAGATGAGCTACCCCGGCCAGATAAAGGTCACGGTGGTGCGCGAGTCCAGGGCCGTGGAGTACGCGAAGTAGGGGCGGGGCGGCGGTTTAAGGAGGCTTCGATAGTCTATCATTGCTACGGCACGACGTTATCGGTTAAGGATAAAGACATGTTGTTACCATTCACCGATAACCGATAACGGATAACCGATAACCTGTTCGCAATGACGACAAAACGGGTTTTTCATCAATCTGCTGTGTTTATGACGGTAGAGACTCCGCCGCCGCACGGCGGAGTTTTTGTTGATGGACGGGAAACGGATAACCGATTGACGGAACAGACAAAGATACTCTTCATAGGCGACATCATCGGCAGACCCGGCAGGATCGCCGCGCGAGAGCTCCTGCCGAGGATCGTCGGGGCGCATTCGCCCGACTGCGTCATCGCCAACGGGGAGAACGCCGCCGGGGGCTTCGGCATCACCACGGACATAGCCCGTGAGCTCCACAAGCTCCAGATAGACGTCATCACCTCCGGCAACCACGTCTGGGACAAGAAAGAGATATACGATTATCTGCGCGACAGCAGGACCCTCATCCGTCCGGCGAATTATCCGCCCGGGGCGCCGGGCCGGGGGGAGACGGTCTTCGAGTGCGCCTCCGGGGCGAAGGTCGGGGTGCTGAACCTCATAGGCAGGGTCTTCATGGACAACCTCGACTGTCCGTTCAGGGCCGGTAGAGAGGCCGTGGCGAGGCTCCGCGAGACGACGCCCATAATACTGGTGGACATGCACGCCGAGGCGTCGTCCGAGAAGGCCGCGCTCGGCCACTTCCTTGACGGGACGGTAAGCGCGGTCATAGGCACCCATACGCACGTGCAGACTTCGGACGAGAGGCTGCTTGCGAACGGCGCGGCCTTCATCACCGACGCCGGCATGACCGGCGCGACGGACTCGATAATCGGCATGAGAAAGGACGAGATAATAACGCGGTTCCTGACGCAACTGCCGGTAAAATTCGACGTTGCGACCAAGGACGTGGAGTTGCAGGGCGTCGTGGTGACGGTCAACAACCGCGACGGACGGGCCGTAAGGATAGAGAGGATAAAGCAGAGGGTGGGAGAGTAGGGGGGATTATTATGATGAAAAACGCCGGGCTGGTGAGGGCGTTGGAGGACGAGTTCCTGCGGCAGGAGGGCAGGCTCGACCATGCCCGCGCCCTCGCCATCTTCACCGGGATGTGGGAGGAGGCCGTTGCCCTCGGCGTCCTGCCCCCGAAAGACCCGATGGAAGGCATAGATGTGGACATAAGGGTGGCGAGGATATTGAATTCATGTTCGAGCAGACCCTCTCGCGGATAGGCGCGGCGCTTGCCGCCAACGGGCTGCCCTACATGGTCATCGGCGGCCAGGCGGCGCTGCTCTACGGAAATCCGCGGCTGACGCGGGATATAGACGTGACGCTAGGCGCGGGCATGGAACGTCTTGCCGAGGTCTTGCGCGTGGCGCAAGGGCTGCGGTTGCGCATCCTGCCGGACGACCCCGATGGTTTCGTTAGACGGACAATGGTGCTCCCGGCGGCGGACGAGGCCACCGGGATAAGGGTGGACTTCATATTTTCATTCACGCCCTATGAGTCCGAGGCCATAGGAAGGGCGAAAGGGATGGATATCGCGGGACAGACGGTCTATTTCGCCTCGCCGGAAGACCTCGTCATCCATAAGATTTTCGCTGGAAGACCGAGGGACATGGAGGACGTAAGAGCGGTGCTCGTTAAGAACAGCGGCATGGACTTGGCATATATCCGGCGCTGGCTGGCTGAATTCGACGCGGGCATTGACAGGGGCGGCTTCTTGGCCGCGTTCGAGGATATTCTTAAAAACATCGGCTGAATTCAAAAGCGAGGCATCCGTGCTTTAACGCCCTTTTTTTTCAAAGGAGGCGTATGTTTATCTGTAAGATAGTCGTGGAAAAACATGCCGATGGTTACGTAGCCTACCCGCTTGGGTTTAAAGGTGCACTGGCAGGGCAGGGAGATTCGTATGATGACGCCCTTGCGGACGTAAAGTCGGCTATAAAATTCCATATCGAGACCTTCGGCAAGGAGGCGTTGGACATGGAGCCTCCCGTGATGGAGGCGTTTATAGCCGAGACAGGCGTGGAGATGGAAGGTTGAAGTTCCCGGCGGACGCCCCTAAGAGAAGGGTTGTGAAGAGCCTTGAGCTTCCTGGCTTTTCGGTGGTAAGAGAAAAAGAGCATATTCCCATGCAGCGCAGGAATGCGGATGGCGGCGTGACCCCATTGACAATGCCCAACCATCCGTTCATAAAGGCGTCTACCCTGAGAACCATCCGCCAACAGGCCGGCATTGCAAGGGATGAGTTCCTCTCGGCTTATCAGAAGGCTTGAGGCGGGTTTATGATGGACGAGAATATTTATAAGAAGCAGGCCAATCGCCTGACCCAAGGCGCTAAGGATATCATCGGCAATCAGTATGAGCTTTTTCTAAGGCTCGCCGAGGGCCGCCCCCTGCGCGTCAAGGCGGGGTTCGACCCTACCGCCCCTGACCTGCACCTCGGGCACACCGTCCTTATCCATAAGCTCAGGCAGTTTCAGGAGCTTGGGCACCACGTCCTCCTGCTCATCGGCGACTTCACGGCCATGATAGGCGACCCTACGGGCAAGTCGGAGACCAGAAAGCCTCTTACCAAGGAAGAGACCGTAAGGAACGCGGCGACGTATACCTCTCAGGTATTCAAGATACTCGATGCCAAGAAGACCGAGGTCGTCTTCAACAGCGAATGGATGGAGAGGCTTACCTCAAGCGACATGATAAGCCTCGCCTCCAAATACACCGTTGCGCGGATGCTGGAGCGCGAGGACTTCTCCAAGCGCCACAAGGAAGGCAGACCCATCGCCATACACGAATTCCTCTACCCGCTCATACAGGGCTACGACTCCGTAGTGCTCAAGGCCGACGTGGAGCTCGGCGGGACTGACCAGCTCTTCAACCTGCTCGTGGGCAGGGAACTCCAGCGCGAATACGGGCAAGCGCCGCAGATAGTCATCACCATGCCGCTCCTCGAAGGCACGGACGGCGTCCGCAAGATGAGCAAGTCCTACGGCAACTACGTCGGCATAGCCGAACCTGCCTCCGAGATATACGGAAAGGTCATGTCCATATCCGACGGACTCATGCTCCGCTGGTATTGGCTTCTGAGCAATGCGACGGGTGAGCGCATCGAGGCGATAAAGGCCGGGGCCGTTCACCCCAAGAAGGCCAAGGAGGAACTCGCCTTCGAGCTTGCCGAGAGGTTTTCATCTAAGGCCGATGCCGAGGCCGCCGCCGAGGGGTTCCGCGCCCTCTTCGCAAGGAAGGAGACGCCGGCGGACGTGGAGGAATTCAAGGTGAGCGCCATCGGCCCGGCCATGGGTCTTGCCTCCATCATCAAGGCCGCCGGGCTTGCAAAGTCCACCTCGGACGCCATGCGGCTCATCGAGCAGGGCGGCGTCAAAGTCAACGGCGAGCGCGTGACAGACCCGAAGGCGCAGGTGGCCTCTGGCAAGGACAAGGCATTTCTCCTCCAGGCCGGCAAGAGGTTTTTCAAGAAGATAACCTTCGGGTAAGGCCGGACAAACCGGGCCCGCGCATCCTCTTAATACCATTGACATAAATAATCCCGCCATTTTCCCCTTGACAAATCCGGCCAATTGTTTTATCTTTTCACCCTACATAGATTATATCGTAACAAGTAGAACTCTTGCGCATTCGCCGTAATGACAGGCCAGACAGACCACTGACGGAAGCATGTGGCAGCCGCTGTTAAAGGGAGCGAACGGACGGAGGTTCCGGCCGCGGGTTTCGACCCTCCGCCGTCTCCATCGCTGATTTGAGTTTTTGCGTTAGCGCGTCCGGCCAGGGACTTTTAAGGGCGTTTCGAGTCTGTGAACGCATCAGCCCGCGCTAAAGGATTTTTCATATCAGTCCGTCCGGCCAGAGGCTTTTAAGGGCGTTTGGCGGTTTGCAAGCGCATCAGCCCGCGTAAAGGATTTTTTGGGATGCTCACCTCGTATCTGGCCGTCCTCATAATGACCGGGTTTGCTGGGTTCATGGGAGTGATGTCGCTCGTCATGAGCACGGTGATGCGCCCCCGCAACCCGTACCGCGAAAAGCTCAGTCCGTGGGAGTGCGGCATGGAGCCGGTGGGCGAGGCCAACAAGGGCCACTTCCGCGTCCACTATTTCGTCATAGCCATCCTATTCATCGTATTCGACGTCGAGACCCTCTTTCTATTCCCATGGGCGGCCTTATTGACCGACAAGTCATTGTCGGTCTTTATTTTTGTGGAGATGATAGTATTCGTCGCCATACTCGCCATCGGGCTCATCTACGCATGGGTGAAGGGCGCGCTTGAGTGGGTATGACGCGGCATTAAGACATGGCAAGGGAAAACGCACGATGATACCAGGCAGGACGCCAAACGAAGAGCCGGTGCTGTTTACGACCCTCGACACCATCGCCGGGATGCTCAGGGACAACCCGCTCGTCAAGACGATCAAGGGCAACCAGGTCGTGGGCGACGTGGCGAACTGGGGCAGAGCCTCGGCGCTGTGGCCCATGACGTTTGGCCTCGCCTGCTGCGCCATAGAGATGATCGCGGCCGGCTGTTCGCGCTTCGACACAGACAGGTTCGGAATAGTCTTCAGGCCGTCCCCGCGCCAGTCGGACGTGATGGTCGTGGCCGGCACAATGACCAAGAAGATCGCCCCGGCGGTCAAGAGGCTCTATGACCAGATGCCTGAGCCGAGGTGGGTCATCGCCCAGGGCGGCTGCGCCTCTGCCGGAGGGCCGTATAATACATATTCGGTCGTGCAGGGAACCGACCTCGTGATCCCCGTTGACGTATACGTGCCGGGGTGTCCGCCGAGGCCCGAGGCCCTCCTCTTCGGGTTCATGCAGCTCATGGAGAAGATCAAGAAGGAAAACCCGTTCCTCCTCGAAGAGAGGAAGATAGCCCTGTAGTTGCCGGGATTTGCAAAGCATATCTATCTCATCGGCGTATTGTATTGACTCTGGAGAACTGGCGGTATGAAGACGGTTGCCGAAGATTCCGTGCTCGTTAAAAAAGTCGTGGACAACTTCTGGGACGCAGTCGTGGCCACCACGCTCTTCAGGGGCGAGGTCACGCACATGGTCAAGGTCTCGGCCATTGTCAGCATCTGCGACTTTCTCAAGACCGACCCGGATCTGCGCATGAATTACCTTGTGGACGTTATCGGCGTCGATTATTATGCCGAGACACCGAGGTTCGAGGTCGTCTATCACCTCTATTCCCTCCCAAAGAAACACAGGATACGCCTCAAGGTCAGGGTGAACGAGGGAGATCAGGTGCCGAGCGTTACGCATATATGGTCGGGCGCGAACTGGCCGGAGAGAGAGGCGTTCGACATGTTTGGGATAGTCTTCGAGGGACATCCTGACCTCAGGCGCATCTATATGGCCGAGGACTGGCAGGGGCATCCGCTTCGCAAGGATTATCCGCTCAGGGGATATAAAGACAGGTATAACCCATACGGAATGGAGCGGGAAGAGGAATGGAGCCCGGGGAAAAAGCAGGGGTGAGACCGTGATGCGCTATATGTAAGATGTCTTCCTCATTTTACGCATCACGCATAACGCACACGCACTACGGTATTTAATCGCATGTCAGACAACAACGACCTGATAGCCACAAAAGAGTTGACGCTCCACATGGGGCCGCAGCACCCGTCCGCGCACGGGGTTCTGCACCTCATCCTCGATCTCCAGGGCGAGAAGATCGTCCATGCGGAGCCGGACATCGGCTATCTGCACAGGGGCACCGAGAAGATAGCCGAGGGCCTCCTATATCACCAGTTCGTCCCGTATACCGACAGGCTGGACTACATGTCGGCCATGAGCAACAACCTCGCCTACGTGCAGGCCGTGGAAAAGCTCATGGGCATCGAGCTGCCGGAGCGCGCGAAGTACATCAGGGTCGTGGCCGCGGAGCTCTCAAGGGTGGCCGGGCACCTCCTCGCCATAGGCTCGTGGGCGCTCGACCTCGGGGCCATGACCATACTCCTCTACGCCATGAGGGAGCGCGAATACGTCCTCGACATATTCGAGCAGATATGCGGCGCGCGCATGACGCTCACCTACCTGCGCGTCGGCGGCGTAAGATACGACTTTACCGACGGGTGCAAAGAGGCGTGCAGGACGATGCTTGAGGTCTTCCCGGCGAGGATAGACGAATACGAGACGATACTCACCGGAAACAGGGTCTGGATACAGAGGAACAAGGGCGTGGGCGTGCTTACCGCCGAGGAGGCCATAGACCTCGGGCTCTCAGGCCCGGCGCTGCGCGCCAGCGGCGTCAAATGGGACATAAGGAAGGACGAGCCGTACCTCGTCTACGACAGGCTTGAGTTCGACGTGCCGACCGGCACGAACGGGGACTGCTTCGACAGGTATCTTTGCAGGATGGAGGAGATAAGGCAGTCCATGCGCATCATCAAGCAGGCCCTAAGGGACATGCCAGACGGCCCGTTCAACGTGGACATCCCTGAGATAGTCCCGCCGGTCAAGCCCGACGTATACAAGAACATGGAGGCGCTCATCCATCACTTCAAATACGTATCGCAAGGGTTCAAGGCGCCCAAGGGCGAGGCGTATTCGTCGATAGAGGCGCCCAAGGGCGAGCTCGGCGTATATATCGTAAGCGACGGGAGCGAGCGGCCCTTCAGGCTCAAGATACGCTCCCCATCGTTCATGAACCTCCAGACGGTCAACGCCATGGCCGAGGGTAGGTATCTGGCCGACGTGGTCGCGGTGGTGTCAAGCCTCGACCCGGTCTTCGGGGAGTGCGACAAGTAAGATGGCCGGGTAAGCCGGCATGGATAAAGACATGCCCTTAGAAAGCGTAAAAGAAGAAATAACCGAGGCGCTCAGGAAGTACCCGAACAAGCGCTCCGCCGTCATGGACGTGCTGCGCATCGCCGAGCGCGCCGCGGGCGGCCACGTCACCAAGGAGGCTATGGATGAAATAGCCCGGCTCCTTGAGATGCGGCCCGTGGAGGTCAACTCCGCCGCGACGTTCTACACCATGTACTCGGTGGCGCGTCCGGTCGGCAGACACCGCATCTGGGTATGCAGGAACATATCCTGCTCGCTCCTCGGGGCCGAGCACATCATAGCGCACCTTGAGCGCGCGCTCGGCGTCAAGACCGGCGAGACGACGCCGGATAAGAAGTTCACGCTCGACGTGGCCGAGTGCCTCGGCTCCTGCGGCACCTCGCCCATGATGCAGATAGACGACGACTATTACGAGAACCTGACGGAAGCGAAGATAGACGAGATTTTGAAGGGGTTGAAGTAGCCCTGCAGGGTGGGCTGCGCCCACCGTCTTCGCCATGAAGCGGCTTAAATGGCGGGGGCAGCCCACTTTGCCGGAAGCAGGGTTCGGGAATGAGGAACGGTTGAGGATTTTTTACCGGTAACCGATAACGGATAACCGATAACCGGATGGAAAAGATACTCCTTAAAAACTTAGGTAACCCGGACGCCCATAAGATAGACCATTACGTCAAGGGTGGCGGGTACAAGGCCCTTGATGCGGCCTTGAAGCTCCAGCCCGACAACATCATTCAGATGGTGAAGGACTCGGGGCTTCGCGGGCGCGGGGGCGCGGGGTTTTCGACCGGCCTCAAGTGGAGCTTCATCCCGAAGGACCCGGCGATACCCAAGTACCTCTGCTGCAACGCGGACGAGGGCGAGCCGGGCACCTTCAAAGACCGCGGGATAATGGACTGGGACCCGCACCTCCTGATAGAGGGGATGCTCATAGCCAGCCGCGCCTTCGGCGCGGCCAGGAGCTACGTATACATAAGGGGCGAGTTCGTCTTTGGCGCGAAGAGGATACAGGCCGCCATCGACGAGGCGTATGCCAAGGGTTTTCTCGGTAAGAACATCATGGGGACCGGGTTCAACCACGACATGTACGTGCACCGCGGGTTCGGGGCGTATATATGCGGCGAGGAGACCGCGTTGCTCGAATCGATAGAAGGGTACCGGGCGCAACCGAGAAAGAAGCCGCCGTTTCCCGCGCTCGCCGGACTCTACGGCAAGCCAACCGTCATAAACAACGTCGAGACCCTCTCCTGTATCCCCGCGATAATCGAGCGCGGGCCCAAATGGTTCTCGTCGATGGGACCGGAGAAGAGCCCGGGGCCGAAGATATACGGGGTGAGCGGACACGTCAAGAGGCCCGGACTCTACGAACTGCCGATGGGCACGACGATAAGGGATTTGATATTCAACCACTGCGGCGGGATGCGTTCGGATAAGTCCTTGAAGGCCGTCATACCGGGGGGCGTGAGCGCGCCTATGCTCACGGCCAAGGACCTGGACACGCCGATGGACTTCGACTCCCTCGCGGCAAAGGGCACGATGCTTGGGAGCGGCGCGGTAATAGTCATGGACGAATCCACCTGCATCGTCAAGATGTCTTATATCATAAACCGGTTCTTCAGCCACGAGTCGTGCGGCAAGTGCACGCCGTGCAGGGACGGCACGCCGTGGATAACGAAGGCGCTCAGGCGTCTTGAGAACGGGGAAGGCAGGCCGGGCGACACAGGGCTTCTGGAGAGTCTGTGCACCAACATATTCGGCAGGACGTTCTGCCCGCTCGGAGACGGCGCGGTCATGGCCCTAAGAGGCGCGCTGAAGAACTTCCGCGAGGAGTTCCTCTACCACGAAAGACACAAGAGGTGCGCGGTGTAGGGGGGCAGAGGTGAATGATACGGAATACGGCGAGACTACGGCATACCTCAGAAATGAGGTCTTGAGAAAGAGACCATACCTTACCGTGGAGATGTGCAGGAGGATAATACAAACCCCATACAGGAAAGAGGCACAACCGGACGGACGGATAAGGTTTTGGGGGAAAGTCCCGGAAATCGGGGGCAGGTGGTTGAGAGTGGCGACGTTTGAGGATGGGACGACCGTACACAACGCCTTCGCCGACAGGGGATTCAAACCGTAAGGCATGGTGAGTTATGAAGATGAAATACTGTAAGGACACGGATTCGCTCTATATCGACCTGAGCGAGAAGACAAGCGTTGAGTCGCAGGAGGTAGCGCCCGGAATAGTAATAGACTTCGACGCGAACGATAACATCGTCGGCATAGACATAGACCACGCAAGCAGGCTCATCAACCTCTCGGAGTTGGAGATATCGAGCGTGCCGCCGATGAAGGTAACATTCACGCAGGCCGGGTGAGGGGAGAACGGTGGAGGCAGGCGCTGAATCAGAAGCGGAGCTTCCCGGCAAGGCGTTCCCAAGCGGAGAGGCTGTGTCGTAATGCAAGAATCGGAGAAAAAACCTCTTTTTTCGGAGGGGTTTTACCCCTAAAATCCAAAAGAAATCGCTTGTAGGCCTTGTGGAGAGCCTGTTTTTTTACAAATACAATTACGACACAGCCTCGGGGCTTGGGAGTGAGAATAATATGAGATTGTTTTGGTGGGCGCAGCCCACCCTGCAAGACTGATCTCGAAGGCTTCAAGGGCGTGGGGCATCCCATAGAGGACTGCATCTATCAGGCCAAGTGGGGGATGGTGGAGCACGTGAACCTGCTGAGGGAACGGGGGCTGCCTGTTCCTCCTGAGAATAAGGCTCCAAGGATAGTCATACAGAACGAAGAAAAGACAGCGGCGTAGAGCCTGCGATGGGCATTGAATGCCTTGATTTTATAAAATCGTGCGTCAAGCGGCGCAGGATATATTGGACATATCATGTGAACATGCGCCTGCGCGAGAGGTTTGTGCCACGGCAGGTCCTTGTAGATTCGGTAGACAGTTATGAGATTGTCGAGGAATACCCGGAAGACAGGCATCTGCCGAGTTATCTGGTGCTGGCAAGGCCGGGCGGTGAATGTTTTCAGGGGAGAGGACAGCGTAACGATAGTTACCGCTTACAGGCCGCGCTTGGATAGGTGGGAGGCGGGATTCAGGCGGAGGAAGAGATAATGGATTGCCGTATCCGCGGCGGGAGGCTCGATAAAGTTAAGACCTCCCTGCCATTCAAGCTCAGGCAGGATTCGATAGTCATCATCAAAGGCCTACCGGTGTTGCAGTGCCAGAACTGCAACGAGTATCTGATGGAAGATCTGGTGATGGAAAAGGTCGACAATATACTTGATAATACCGGCAAGACCGCGGAGTTGGAGATATTGGATTACGCCGTGTGAACGCGGCGCTATGCGCAGCAGGACGGGCTGTGTCCTCCGTTTCAATATGAGGATGTTTTGGCGGGCGCAGGTGGCAGGTTGGGTTAGCGCAGCCCCCGATAGAGATTTACAGGTGGCAGGTTGGGTTAGCGCA
>JACRCM010000051.1 GCA_016219025.1 Deltaproteobacteria bacterium
AAAATGGCTATAATAGCATATTTGCACATGGAAAATGGGAGCTCTTACAATAGCTAAAAGCCTTTGTGCGATCAAGATTCGGGTTTCTCCGGACAGCATATATCGCCGAAAGCTAATTTCTTGAAAAATAAAGGATTTATTTTTCTCGACAAGGTATTATCTGCGAGCCTTGGAATTTAACCGGACCGTAGTGAGTATTTTTCACTTTATAAAGGGAAAAGACTGGATTCCCGCCAGAAGCACGCGGGAATGACAGACTGCGGTTTTGCGCTCACAATGACTAACCGTGAATAAATCATAGATTCCTTATCGGTTATCAATTTAAGGATATTATCCTCTCGCCTCCGCCGATAACCGATAACCGTTCACCGGTAACCGCCTTTACTGACGACCTATAACGCCTACATCCCCTTTATCCACGCCTCCATCGCCGACAACGCGCGCTCGGCGGCCCGCTCCTTCCTGTCCTTGCCCGTCCCAAGGGGCACGAGGCCCATATTCGCGTTCATGGGCGCGAATGGCCTTGCCTCCGAGCCGCTTACATGCGCCATGAGGCCGCCTGACATCGTCTCCCGCGGCGGGGTCGCGCTATCCATGCCTTTAGACAGCCTGAATGCGTTTATCCCGGCGAACAGCCCGGAGAGCGCGGATTCGCAATACCCCTCGACGCCGGTTATCTGGCCGGCGAAGAATATCCGCGCGTCCCGGCGCAGTTGCTGCGCCGGGGTCAGGAGCACGGGGGATTCTATATAACTGTTCCTGTGCATCTTGCCGAGGCGCGCGAACTCCGCGTTGGCGAGCGCCGGGATGAGACGGAAGACCTTCTTTTGATCCGGATACCGCAGGCGCGTTTGAAAGCCGACGATATTATATAACGTGCCCTCGCGGTTCTCGCTCCTCAGTTGCACGACCGCGAACTGACGCCTTCCGGTGGACGGGTCAACAAGCCCGACCGGCCTCATCGGGCCGAAGAGGAGCGTCTTGGCGCCCCTTTTCGCCATAGCCTCGATGGGCATACATGCGTCGAAGTGGCGGAGGTCGTCGAACCCATGGCCGGACACGGCGTCGGCGGCTGCAAGCTCATTGTAGAACCGCTCATACTCCTCGGCCTCAAGCGGGCAGTTTATGTAGTCCGCCTCCCCCTTGCCGTAGCGCGACGCGAGGAACGCCCGCCTCATGTTTATGGAATCCTTGTAGACTATCGGCGCGACCGCGTCGTGGAAAAAGAGCGCGTCCCTGCCCACGAGTCCGGCTATGGCCTGGGCGAACGCGTCGGACGTAAGGGGCCCGGTCGCTATGACGAGCGGACGCGCATCAGGGACGGCCGTCGCCTCGGCGCGTATCACCTCAACGCCGGCGCGCTCAAGCGCGGCGCCGACGCATGTTGAAAATGCCGCCCTGTCCACGGCAAGGGTGGCCCCTGCGGCGACGCTTGTGCTTTCGGCGGCCTTTATGATGAGGGAGTCGAGGAGGCGCATCTCCGCCTTGAGAAGCCCCGCGGCGCTGTCCAGACGCGCGGATTTGAGGGAGTTGCTGCAGACAAGCTCGGCAAGGGCGTCCGTCGTATGCGCCGGCGATGAACGGCCGGGCCTCTGCTCGTATATGACGGCCCTCCCGCCGCGCCGCGCTATCTGCCACGCCGCCTCGCACCCTGCAAGCCCGCCGCCTATTATCGTGATAACTTCATCCATCTTGCGGCCTCCTTCTGACAACCCGGCAATTATAGTATATAATAATCTTACGGGGAAATGATATTGCGTCCGCAGGGCAAATCGAATAGAATATCCCGGCAATCCGTCCATCAAAAACAAAAGAAAAATGGAGGAAGACAAACATGCCCAAGACAGACGAGTCCAAGAAGAAGATAATCGACGCGCTCAACGTTGACAGGTCGTACGAACTCGCGGCCATACTCCAGTACATGGGACACCACTACGAGGCCGAGGGCGTGGAGTCGCCGGCCGTAATCGAGATATTCAAGAAGACCGCCATGGACGAGATGAAGCACGCCGAACTCCTTGCCGAAAGGATCGTCTACCTGGGCGGGGTGCCCGTGCAAAAACCAGCGGCGCTGAAGCGCGGCGGGGAACTCAAGGCGATGGTCAAGGACGACCTCGGTGCCGAGGACGAGGCCATAGAGCGCTACAAAGGGCACATCAAGCTATCAGCCGAGCTCGGCGACTCCACCACGCGGCTCATGCTCGAAGGTATACTCTCCCAGGAAGAGGGCCACGCGGACGTCTGGGAGACGATACTGGGGATAAGGTAGTAGGTTTATAAAGATTTGAGGGGCTTTTCATCATGACGAAAAAGTGGCGTTGCAAGGAGTGCGGATATCTTCACGAGGGCGACGCCCCGCCTGATGTATGCCCGATCTGTTACGCCCCGGCTAAGGCGTTCGTAGAGGTTAAGTAACCATCATGGGCGCAAGGGTCAATGAGGAGGCAAGAAAGACAGACGCCTCGAACCCCGTGCTCGCCGGGGCCATAAGGGAACGCATCTCGAAGGACGGCCCTATCACCTTCGCCGAGTTCATGCGTCTGGCCCTCTACTCGCCGGGGGCGGGCTACTATGCCCGCGAAGAAGGCCCGTGGGGCCCGGACGGCGACTACATAACCAACCTCGACCTCGGCCCTGCGTTCGCAAAGACCATAGCAAGGCAGATAGCCGGGATGTGGGAGGCGCTCGGACGCGGCCCTTTCACGCTAGTGGAGGCCGGGGCCGGACGCGCCACGCTCTCGCTCGGCATCCTCGAGGCGCTCCGCGATGTCTGCCCCGGCCTCAGCGCCAACATCGAGGTAAAACTCGTTGACCGCAAGACGAGGCCCGGATTGAATCTCCCGCCGAATGTCTCATGGCATGGAGATATAAGCGAAATAACGCCGGGCATGACCGGGGTCATCCTCTCCAACGAGCTTATAGACAGCTTCCCGGCGCACCGGGTCGTTCAACTCGGCGGCGAACTCCGCGAGATATACGCGGGCATCTGCGCCGGGAGGATTCAGGACGTGCCGGGGTCTCCGTCAACCACGGCGCTTGCGGCATATCTCAAAGACGCGGGCGTGACGCTCATCGAGGGACAGCGCTGCGAGATAAACCTCGATGCAACGGACTGGATACGGCGGGCGGGTGGGCTTATCGAGAGGGGTTTCGTAATGACCATCGACTACGGTCTGCCGGGCCGCGAACTCTATGCGCCTGAGACCGGCCCAACGCTCCATTGCCACTGCCGCCACACCCTTAACAACGCCCCTTACGCGAATATCGGGACGCAGGACATAACGACGCGCGTGGACTTTACGGCCCTTGCGCGCTATGGCGGCCAGGCCGGACTCGCGGTGACGGGCTTCACCACGCAGAAGAACTTCCTCCTCGGCCTCGGCATCACGGACGAACTGGCCGGGATGGACGGAGGGGACGCCGCCGATTATGACCGGATAAAAGACAACGGCCTCATAAAGCAGCTTATCATGCCGCACTCCATGGGAGACGCCTTCAAGGTACTCGTGCAGCACAAGGGCGTTGAGAGACCGGCGCTGGCCGGGTTTTCATGGAGGGATATGAGCCGCTACCTCTACTGACGCCCGGCGCGATGCGCGGTTGACCCGCGCCGCGTTTTGTGTTACTTATAAACCCATACAAAAAAAGGGGGCAGTTATGGCAAACGAGACCGAGAAGAAGGACAAGGAAAAGGGGAAAAAACACGTCTGTTCCATCTGCGCCAGGCCATCGGATACGGCCATCTGCCATGCGTGCGAGGATAAGATAAGGGGCGAGGCGCTGGAGCACAAACACGACGTGGATAAGGCCGGAAGGACGGATTCAGGCAGAAGATAGCCGTCCGCCGCGCCGCAACGCAGACCAAAGGAGGACGCCATGACCGCGGATAACAAGATAAT
Source organism: Deltaproteobacteria bacterium (assembly GCA_016219025.1). Lineage (GTDB taxonomy): Bacteria > Desulfobacterota > GWC2-55-46 > GWC2-55-46 > GWC2-55-46 > JACRNO01. The sequence continues at coordinate 3,900 of JACRCM010000051.1, forward strand.
CGCCGAGCTGGAAAAGGCATACAGGACCGAGATCGCCGGACACCTCTTCTACATAGCCGCGGCGGATATGACCGCGGACGACAAGGGCAGGAACGTCTTCACCCATCTCGCCAACGAGGAGTTCGACCACATCAGGGTAGTCTCCTCCATAGCCTATTCCGTCAAGAACGGCAAAGGGTGGGTGGACTTCGACGAGGCGCTCCGCTCCGGCTCCCGCATAAAGCGCGACGCCCTGCCGATATTCCCGGACAGGGAGACGCTCGTGGCGCGCCTCAAAAAGAACCAGACCGGCCTCAACGCCGTCAACATAGGGATAGAGAGCGAAGAGGCCGCGGTCGACTTCTACTCGCATCTCCTGAAGGCGGCGCGCGGCCCGGTGGAGAAGGTCGTCCTCACGCGGCTCCTTGAGATGGAGAAGGGCCACCTCAAGATGCTCCGCTGGGAGGCAGAGAGCCTCGCCAAGACCGGGTTCTGGTGCGGAGACATGGAATACAGCGTGGAGAAAGAGGCGGACTGATCGGTTGCTGAAAAACTCAGCATTTGGGCAGGCTGCCCTCTGACCGCCCAGCACCACTCTCCGTCACGAAAGTCCATGCCTGAACCAAGCGTAGAGACGGAGAGTGGCGCTGGGCAATATAAAAGGATAATCTCCTTGCCAGCCTGACGCAGTCATCAATCTTCCCATAGAGCTACTTTGTAAATCGAGCTACTTTGTAAATCGAGCTACTTTGTAAATCGCAATGATAAAGACGCAATGGGAACCCAGCCAGATGCGAGGCCCCTATCAAATAGGGGAGCGACGGATTTACAAGTCGTGCGCCGCCGTGAGGAGTGACGATGACAACGAGCAGGATTTACAAAGCAGCTCTATTGGACGTTTTTCAGCGGCCTGCCAAGTGACCCACGACGCCATAGTTATCGGTCTCGGTCCGGCAGGCTCCACCGCGTGCCGGACGCTGGCCTTGAAGGGGTTGAAGGTCGCGGGCATTGACAAGGCAATACACCCGCGCTACAAGTCCTGCGGCGGATGCATCTCCCCAAAGATAGACGGGCTCCTCGGCTTCGACGCTTCGCATCTCATCGAACGGACAATCCACGGCATAGCGTTCACTTATAAATTTGGAAGAAGGCTCGACGTAGTCTCCGACCGTCCGCTCGGCTACAACGTCATGCGCGGCGCCTTCGATCACCTCCTCGTGGAAAAGGCGCGGGAGGCCGGCTCCGAGATCATCGAAGGCTGCCGCGTCACGGGCGTCTCGGACGACGGCGGCCACGTAACCGTCCGCACCGCGGACGGACGCGGCTTGGAGGCCAGGTTCGCCATAGGCGCGGACGGCGCCTCCGGGTTCATCGGCAGGGAGCGCTTCGGCCTCAACCCGCGCGAGTGCGCGGTCTCGTTGACCGCGGAGGTGCCGTACGGCTTCGCGGGCGCGAAGGAGATGACGGACAGGGCGCACGTTGACTTCGGCTCCATCCCGTTCGGATACTCGTGGATATTCCCCAAGAAAGACCGCCTCTCCATCGGCATCGCGGTGGACTCGATGAGGCCCGGCGCCGGCGCCAAGGAACACTTCCGGGAACTCGTATCGCGCCACCCCGTGCTCAAGGGCATCGATGAGCGCGCCATTAAAACGGACGGATGGACGGTGCCGGTCTACTACGCCGGGATAAAGGACATGGTCAGGGGACGGATCGCCATTGCGGGCGACACGGGCCACCTCGTAGACCCGTTCATGGGAGAAGGCATATACTACGCGGCGGCCTCAGGCATGGCAGCGGCTGAGGCCGTCGCTGAGGCCGCCGCATCCGGCAGGACTGACCTCTCGCAATACCAGAGATGGCTTGAGGAGGACGTTTTCCCGGAACTCAAGGCCGCCTGCAGACTCTCCGAAATCGTCTACCGCCACCCAAGGCTCTGGTACTCCATAATCGAAAAAGAGCCGGAGATAATGCGCCGCTTCTACGGCGTCCTACGCGGAGAGGAGGGCCTCGCCCCGTTCTACGGCTGGGTCATGTCAAGGATAAAGGCAAGGCCGTGGAACCTGCTCCGCCACTGGGTGGCGAGCAGGTTCAGGCCGGCGTAAGGCGCGGGCGCGGCCCGCATTTAATGAATTCGCGAAAAATATGATATAATTATAAGTGTAGATGCGCGGATGATTGCGTAATAATATCCGCGAGACGAAAGGAGGAAAATATGAAACGCTTCACGCTCCGCAGGGTCGCTCATTGCAGCGAGGGATGCCCTACATCGTCCCGGGCATGACATAAAACCGCCCATCACATCCCGAAAAGCATTGGGAGAACCCCGCGTAGCGGGGTTCTCCCCGTCAATAGCGGACAACCCTCGTAATCCGATTTCCGAGCCGCGCCCCATATCCACCGGAGGTCTTTAGCCTGTATGGCAATGGAATGGAATAACAACCTGTCAACCGGCGTCATGTGGCAGGACCGCCAGCACAAGGAACTCTTCAAGCGGGTAAACAAGCTCCTCGACGCCATGACCGTCGGACTCGGCAAGGAAGAGGTAGGCAGGCTCCTTAAATTCCTCGACGAGTATTTCGTAGTGCACTTCGAGGCCGAGGAGCAGGCCATGACCAGGTGCGATTATCCCGACGCCGTGGCGCATCTCTCGGAACACACGCGCTTCATAGAAGACGTGTCAAGGCTCGAGGCGGAGGCCGAGGCCGGCGCTTCCACCACCCTCGTCATGCAGACCCAGAGTAAAGTCGTGGATTGGTTCATCAACCACATCGGCGAGGTCGACAAGAAACTCGGCGAGTGCATCCTCAAGGCCGACAGCGCGAGAAAGGGCAAGGGTTGAACCTCAGACGCGCCTTCCGGCGGCCATGAAGACCACCCCGGCCGCCACTATCGCCATGCCGGAAAGCTGCACCGGGTCGAGCCGCTCTCCCAATATGACATAAGCAAGCGCCGCCGTGGCTACCGGCCCCGTGAACCCGGTCAAGGCGGCCCTCGACGCCCCTATCATCTTTATGCCCATAGCCACGGTGAGCGCAGGCACGAAGGTCGATACCGCCGCAAGGGCGATAAGGAGCGGCCACGCGGCGCCCTCTTGCGGCATGGCCGCGCCGCGCCCCATCCAGACGCCGATAAAGACGAAGCCCGCGGCCGTCGTAGTGTAGGCTGACATCTTCACCGCCGAGACCCTCCTGCCGAGCGCCTCGGTGACGACGTAGCTCACGGCATATATCACCGCCGAGGCGAATATGAGCGCCGCGCCGAGGAGGTAGTCCCCGGGCGGCGCTGCCCAGACCTTGAGCGTCATGGCGAGCCCTATATAGACCATGGCTATGGCCAGCCAGAGCCGGCCTCCCATCCTCTCCTTGAAGACCAAGGCTGATAAGACTACTACGATGGACGGATACGTATAGAGGATGACCCTCTCTATCGAGGCGTCCACGTAGACAAGGCCGTAGAAGTCCAGTATCGCCGCGCCGGAAAGACCTATAGCGCCGCTTGCGATAAGGATGAGTATGTCGCCAGGCGCGGCCTTCTCCGAAGGGAAGAGGATGACCGCGCCCCAGAAAAGCGGCATGGCTATTGCGAAGCGCAGGGCAAGGAGCGTCACCGGGTCTACCCCGTAAGAGTAGATCAGCTTCGCAAAGATGCCCTTGGCCGCGAAGGTCATGGCCGAGGCGAGCGTAAGCGCATAGCCGGTTATGATCCGGTTTCTATCGTCCATATCTCCGTCAGTCCGCAAAAAATGCGGTTATACGCGAAATTATCGCGCTATTATAGCAGTACTGTCCGGTTAAAAATTGAAAGTATTATGTCATTCCAGCGCGCTTCTGGCGGGAATCCAGCGTCTTTCGCCCTGTTAATCGCGGCAAAGGACAAAAGACGCTGGATTCCCGATAAAAACCTCGGGAATGACAAACCTATTTTTTGATTCAAAATTGAGACCCCTGAAAAACCCTATTTTTGTCATTGCGAGGAGCGCTTTTGCGACGCGGCAATCGCGTAACTCACTGAATTACCAAGGGACGAGATTGCTTCCCCTTCACTGCGTTCAGGGCTGCGGCTCACACGCGCAATGACGGAAAATACCCCTTTTTCAGGGGTCTCAAATTGCAATCCGAGGCGCCAGACATTCGCGGACGGCCATCCATTTGAAAAATAAGATGATTATTTTATGGGACTCGCGTTTGCCATAAAATTCGGAATTTAACCGGACAGTAGTGCTATTATAGCCCAAAACCCGTTAAGGCTTGTTGACACGGGACGCCCCGTTATGATACAAATAACCTGTTAGGATACCTCGCGTGGTGGGCGTGGCTCAACGGTTAGAGCACTGGACTGTGACTCCGGGGGTTGGGGGT